>CANRJD010000076.1 GCA_947630815.1 uncultured Akkermansia sp.
ACCGAGGCGTATTTTGCTCTCCACACAGAAAGTAACTCTGTTCTTGCTTGTTTACTCATTTTAAGTTGCATATGTTTAATATTAACCCTTTATTTTTGAGGCATCAAGCTTTCAGAAAATTCTTTTTTCCCGTTTTTTACGTCCCTTCGGTGACTTTATTTTTGAGGCAATGCGTGCCTTGGGGGCGGAGTCCAAACTTCTTGACAGGAGAAGGGAGGGATGGTAGGCTTGCAGCATGTCACATGTTCGCGTGTATGGCAGGGAAAATCTGCCGAAGCAGGCTTCGCTTTTTTTGCCAAATCGGATTGATGAGGTGACGCGTGAAGTGTTGGAGGAAGAACTCGGAGGGGTAGGGAAAGTGGTGTACGTGGTGGAGGAAGAATTGCAGCCGGATTCAAGTATCATGGGGAAGTTGGATGCGGCAAGGGTAGTGAAATTCCGTTTTCGAACGAGTAAGAGTCGTGAATTGCGCGAGAGGTTGATGGAGCATTTGTCGGCTGGTCAGCATATCGTGTTTTTACCGGGAAGACCGGCGCAGACTATGAGCTGCTTATCAGATGTACCGAAGCCATTTATGATGCAGCTGGGGGCTCTGCACATTTCACCGGTGCCGGTGTTCACGGGGTTTTACCGCAAGAGCATTTGGTCTGCTTGCACCACGGAGTCAGTTCATGATTGGGGGGTGCTGCGAATCATGCCAAAATTGACACCCGGTCCGCAGAGTGGGGAACGCACGCTGGAGGCGTGGTTGCAAGCGTCGTCAGAAGAGTTCGAACAGCACCCCATGCTGGAGGTTTCGCTGGGCCGCTTGCTGGTGGAGGGGTTTAAGCGCAACTCGCATTCTGAACTTATAGATGGGATGGATGGCTCGAAGCTCGGGTATGTGAAATTGCTGGGGGTTGCGCTGGCTCTAGCCAAAGAGTTGAAGCGACGCGTAAAGGAGCCGCGACTCGGGATCATTCTACCCCCGGGAAAGGGTGGAATGATTGCCAACTATGCCTGTATTTTCGCCGGTATCGTGCCGGTGAATATTAACTACACTTCATCGGAGTCTGCCATGCACAGCATCGTGCAGCAGAGCGGAATACAACATTTTATCACTGCGCGCGCTTTCATGAACAAGCTGCCGCATTTCTCGTGGCCAGCGGAGGAGACATTGCTGCATTTGGATGTGTTGCTCAAGGAAATTGGACTTGCGCGTATAGCGGCGTGGGTGGCATTTGCGAAGGTAACTCCGGCTTCGCTTATTGTGCGGACCTTCAAGTTGGATGCGCGCCGTGGCGATGATGAGGCAGCGCTCATTTTTACGTCTGGCTCCTCAGGTAAACCGAAAGGAGTGGCTTTCACGCACCGCATGATCATTGCCAACATGTGCCAGTTGCTCAGCAAGGTGTATCTGCCGCCGGGCAGTCGCTTTTTGTGCAGCTTGCCGATATTCCACAGCTTTGGTCTGACGGTGTGCACCATGTTG
The DNA here is from genome assembly GCA_947630815.1 of uncultured Akkermansia sp. Classification (GTDB taxonomy): domain Bacteria; phylum Verrucomicrobiota; class Verrucomicrobiia; order Verrucomicrobiales; family Akkermansiaceae; genus Akkermansia. The sequence continues at coordinate 1,472 of CANRJD010000076.1, forward strand.
CCTGCGGTGTATGGCTTCAGCATGGTGACATATCCTTCGCCGTTGGAAGCAAAGACTCTCAACGAGCTCATCGAAAACCACAAGTGCGTGCTTGTACTCACCACTCCCACTTTTGCGCGAGCTATGCTGCGCCGCGCCAATCCTGATAGTTACCGTAGCGTGCGTTATTTCATCGTAGGCGCGGAGAAGTTGCCACGGGATTTGTCGGAGGCGTTTGAGGCTCGCTGTAAAGTGCACTTGCTGGAGGGGTATGGGCTGACCGAAACGGCTCCGGTTTGTTGCGTCAACTTGCCGGATGCTCCGCCATCAGCTACAAGCCCCTACTACGTGCCGGCCGATTGTGAGGGTACTGTGGGGCAGGTTCTGCCGGGGCTTGCCGTGCGCATCACTGATCCCGACGATGACAGCCGTGTACTCCCTCTCACGGAACAGGGGATGATTTGGCTGAAGGGGGCGAACGTCTTTCGGGGCTACATCGGTTCCGAAAAGCTCAATGAGGGCCTTTTCCGCGATGGATGGTTTAAGACGGGCGATTTGGGAAGCGTGGATCTTAACGCATTCTTGAGTCTCGGCGGACGTCGTTCACGCTTTTCCAAAATCGGCGGTGAGATGGTGCCGCATGAACTGGTGGAATCCGCTATCGAAAATTTTGTGCAGCGCCCTACTGAATTCCCGCAAGATGAGCGAATGGTGTGTATTGTTGGCGTGCCGGATGCTCAGAAAGGGGAAGCTCTGGTGCTGCTTTCCTGCGTGCATAGCGGAAACCTGACTCAAGCGTTGGACGACATCCGCACGCATCTCATCTCCGAGGGCATACCGCGGTTGTGGTGCCCTCGTGAGATCATTCCGGTGGAGATTATCCCGATGCTCCCCACCGGGAAGCTGGATTTACGCGGGTGTAATATGCTGGCGCAGGAAGCGTTGGGTATGGCAGTTCCGACCGATTGACATCACGCACGTCCCAATAAAACATTGTCTATATATTCATAAATCGTACATCCTACATGGGTGCCGTCAGGCGCCACTACCCCCGCGCAACGCGCGCGAATTCCTCAAATCGTACATCGTACATCGTAAGTTGACTCACCGGCACCACTCTGCCGGTTCGCCCCTGCGGGGCAGCGCCTTCGCGCTGTCCATACGCACTTACCGCCCGCTAACGCGTGCGCCCTCAACGGGGCCGTCGTGCGTGTTGTACATAGGCAAGCGCATTTCCTAATGCGCTTGCCTTGGGGGGGCTTGGACGTGAATAGACATGCGACTCAGAGCTGCATTTTCCCTGGGTTGAAAATATTCTGCGGATCAAGGGCATGTTTGAGAACGTGGTGGAGTTCCATGGCGACGGAACCAATGGCGCTCGGGAACCACGTTGCCTTTGCCAAGCCTATGCCGTGCTCTCCCGTGATGCTGCCCCCATGGGAGAGAACCCAGGCAAAGAGCAGGTGCAGCAAGGCATCCGCCCGGGAACGCAATTCTTCCCCCTGCGTGTTGCGCGGCACCATGATGTTGGTATGAATGTTGCCGTCCCCAGCGTGGCCAAAGCAGGCGATAGGGATGGAATTTTCCCGTTGCAGGTCGGCACAATACTGCACGAAGTCTGCAAGCTGAGAACGCGGAATGACCACATCCTCGTTCAGTTTGGTAAGTCCGGTTGCTTTCAGACTCTCCGAGAAACCGCGGCGCAACTGCCAGAGAGCCTCTATATCGTCCTCGTTGAGCGCTGCTTGCGTATGCGTAGCACCTAGATCAGTCAGAAGTTGAGTGAGCTCCCTCACTTCGGTGGCTACTGCATCATCGGCTCCATCCACTTCCAGCAGCAAATGCCCGCAGGCATCCGCAGGGATGGCATCGCCCAGATGTCTGCGTGCTGCCTGCAGGGTGAAAGCATCGGCAATTTCAAGTGCGCACGGGAGATGACCCGCCTGCAACACAGCCTGCACGGCCTTGACCGCTGCGGGAAACTCCGGGAAAGTTGCCTGCAGCGCCGCCCGCGCTCGGGGAGCAGGAATGATGCGCAAAATAGCCTGTGTGATCATTCCGAGCATGCCCTCACTCCCGCAGAAGAGGCCGACGAGATCAAAGCCTTGCTTGTTCTTGTGGGTGCGCCCGCCGCAGGTGAGTACCCGTCCATCCGGCAGAACGACGGTGAGCCCCAGCACGTACGCGCGCGTGACGCCGTATTTCAGGCAGCGAGGACCGCCCGCATTCGTGGAGATATTGCCGCCGATGGTGGAATCCTTGCGCGAGGCCGGATCCGGAGGGTAGAACCAGCCGAGGCGCGAGCAGGCATCCTGCAACTCTGCAGTGCGTACCCCCGGCTGCACAACGGCTACGCCATCTTGAGGATTCACCTCAATAATGCGGTTCATACGATCGGTCGAGATAACGATACCGCCACGGACAGGTACACAGCCGCCCACGTAGCCCACTCCGCCGCCGCGTGCTGTGACAGGTATGGCGTGTTGCGAGGCAAAACGTACGATGCGAGCCACTTCCTCCGTGCTCGTTGGAAAGGCCACCGCATCCGGCATGGCGTTGGCAAACCACTTGTCGCCGGAGTTTGCGCGGCGCGTGGGTTCGTCGAGGTAAACCAGCTTGCCGAGAGCCTTTTGAATGTCGGGGGGTAAATTGCTCATCGCTTAAAAAGAGATGTTCATTAGTCCCTTGCAGTGCCCCAGCGGCGGTGTAACCACATTTCCACCGGGGAGAAAATGAGTTTGTCCGCTAGCAGACCGACCAAAATGATGATGAACATGACACCTACAACCTGGTGCATGCGCTGAAGTTCACGACCGTAGTGCAGATATTGCCCAATGCCGAAACCGGAGATGACAGACACGTAGATTTCTGCAGCCATGAGTGAGCGCCACGCGAAAGCCCAGCCCTGTTTCATACCGCTCACCACAAAGGGTGCAGATGCCGGCAGGGTAACGAAGAGCAGAGTGTGTATCGGGGAGGAACCCATGGTGCGCGCCGCACGGGCGTAAATGGGAGGCACATTGCGGATGCCGTTTTCGGTGGAGAGCAGCACACTCCACAGCGTCCCCATGATCACCACAAAGAGAAGGGCGGCTTCCGTTTGTCCAAACCAGATACAGGCCAGAGGCACCCAGCACACGCTCGGCAGCCCTTGGAAGCCGAGACCAAGTACGCCCACAGTGTTACGCATCATCCGAAACCGCGCTGCCAACATGCCGAGCGGTACCCCGATGATTAGACCGATGGCGTAGCCAATGAGGAGGCGTCGTAGCGTGATGAGCATGGAGAGTGGCAGTTTGCCATTGAGGGTGTTGTCCCATAAATACTGAGCCACCAAGCTGGGGGAGGGCAAAACATAGGGCGACCACAGTGTGCAGTGGATACCCAGAAAATCGAGATCTCCGGTGATTCCCGCCCAGATGAGGACGAGCAGGAAGAAGAAAATAAACGTTTGCGCGATGTTTTTCATGGGTGGTAAGGTTCTAGTCGCATTCGTTGGCTTGATTGTATCCCTTCAGTGCTGCAGTGATGCGCTGCGAGAGGTCAGCCAAGTCGTGATCGTTGATATTGCGTGGGCGGGGCAGGGATACCTCAAACTCTTCGCGGATGCGTCCCGGGTGCGGCGTGAAGAGCAGCACCCGGTCTCCGAGGCACGCAGATTCGCGCACGTTGTGTGTCACGAAAATGATGGTTTTTTTGCGCTTCTGCCAGATGTCCTGAATATCGCCGTATAGCTGTTCGCGGGTCATGGCATCCAGGGCGGAGAAAGGCTCATCCATGAGCAGGATCTTCGGGTTGGGGGCGAGCGAACGTGCCAAGGCCACGCGCTGTTTCATGCCGCCGGAAAGTTCGTGGATGTTGGCGTGTGCAAAATTATCCATTTTGACGAGATAGAGGTAGTATTTGGCCACCTCCAGCCGCTCGTGATTATTCAGGTTTGGCTTTTGCTTGAGTCCGAACATCACGTTGCCGATGACATCTAACCACGGGAAAAGCGCGTGTTCTTGAAACATGACGAGCCTGTCGCGTCCCGGCTCGGTGATGGGGGTCCCATTGATGAGAGCTCTACCGCTATCGGGTTTTTCGAGCCCGGCAATGATGTTCAGCAATGTGGATTTTCCGCATCCGCTGGGACCCACAAAGCAGACGAATTCACCCTCGCGGATGCTGATGGAAACATCTTGCAGGGCAACGACCGTACCGCCCTGTGTTTCGAAAGTCTTGGTGACATGTTCCACGCTGAGGCGAGCGGTGGGGTAGTCGTGCAGTTCGGGGTGTGTGGCATTATCGGTCATGGCTGTTGAAGTGGGGTGTAGAGTATGCCTTCCATGGGGGGCACGCGATCTAGTAAATCCGCAGCTTGCGCATCCTTGACAAATCGGCGCAGATTGTCCAGATCAATTTCATTGGTAAGGGTGAGCCGACGCCATGCACTGCGCACCAGCTCGGGATCCACGGGGGTCTGGGTAAGCTCGCTTAGTTCCGCAGCTACGCGCTGTTGGGCTTCACTTGGGTGGTCAAGAATCCACTGAGTAAGGTCGCAGTGTGCACGGATGATGGCGGCGACCTCCTTTGGATGTGCTTGCAGCCAGGCCCGGCGCCCCGCCAGCACGGTGGTTACGACATTCGGCTCCTGTACCAGCAGACGAGCTCCGGCCAGCTTCTCCATCAGAGATACCCACGGTTCCACCGTCCACGAGGCATCTAATTTGCCCTGCTTCATGAGCTGCAGCTGGAGCGAGGATGTGGTGGGGCTCACGCGCACGTCCCCGCCGCCTTCCAGTGTGCATGTGAGACCATTTTTTGCAAGCCAAGCGCGGCATGATACGTCCTGTGTGTTGCCGAGCTGGGGGGTGGCGATACTCTTTCCGCGAAAATCTGTGGGAGCGGAGATGCCACTGTGAGGATTGACCAACAGTGCTGCACCGCCGTTCACGGCTCCGGTGAGCAGCCTCATTTCACGTCCGGAGGATACGGAGTAGGCGTTGATAGCCGGACTTGGACCGATGTAGGTGAGATCCGTCGTGCGCCCGAAGATCGCCTCTGCTGCAGAAGGTCCGGCATTGTAAGTCTGCCACTGCACGGTGTAGCCCGGTAGGTAACGCTCAAACCAGCCCTTTCCTTCACGGCTCATATTCCGGGCCACAAGAGCTTGCACATGCGTGATGTTCGGAAAGGAGCCGATGCGAACGACCCGCTCTGTGGCATCCTCACGCTGGCATGCAGCAAGCCCCAGCAGCATTGCACCGAGCGCCATCACCCATATTCTCATCCTTTTCACCTCTGCAAGTATAGCAAAATTTGCATTTCACGTCTAGTTTTGATTGTGACACAACAGGGCAAACGCATTAGAAAATGCGTTTGCCTATGTACGATGTACGATGTACGATGTACGATTTGAATGCTAGCGCGCTGCGCGCGAGATTGCCGAGCCGTAGGCGACAAAATGCCGCCTATGTACGATGTTGGATGTACGATGTACAACACGCACGACGGCTGTCAGTGCGTATGGACAGCGCGGATGCGCTGCCCGAAGGGCAAACCGGCAGGGTGGTGCCGGTGAGTCAACTTGGGAAATTCCCGCGCTTGCGCGCGAACTTGGCGAAGTTTGACATCTTGTCAGGCTTACTTCCTTTATCTGTTGGAAACGCATGAGGAATGGGTTGAATGAGCCCAGAGAAGATTTTATTGGGACACGTGTGGGGCAACCGCATTCGAGAGAAATTAATCAACGGAGGAAATGCTCTCGTTGACCGATATCATCTTCATACGTATCAAAAATCGTGACAACCACCGGTCACCATGATGACGGCTCTAAAGACTCCCTTACAAGGTGAGCGCCATGATGAACATGCCCACGACCACACCACAAATGGAGAGATGATGATGTCCCCAGCGTTCGGCCATGGGCAACAATTCATCGAAAGAGATGTAAACCATGATGCCGGACACGACGCCGAGTAGACACGCCAGCAGTAGCCCGTTTATGTAGGGCAGCAGAATGAGCATGCAGATGACAGCTCCCAGTGGCTCGGCCATGCCGGTGAGTGTGGCCAGGCGGAATGCCTTGCCGGGCTTACCCGTGGCGTACATGAGGGGGAGCGCAACCGCGATGCCTTCCGGTATGTTGTGGATAGCTACCGCCATTGCCACGGAAAGGGCTGTGTCGGTATTGTCAAAGGCTGCTGCTACAGTCGCCATGCCCTCGGGAAAATTATGGAGAGCCATGGCCAGTGCAAAGAGCAGGGCACCGCGTCGCACATTCTCTCGCCCAGAAAATTGCCCGGTAGCACGTACGTGCTTGAGTTCTGCCGCATCGTGCACCTCATGAGGGTTTTCGTCTTCCGGGATCATTAAGTCGATGATCCACGCTAGTCCCATACCCCCGAAGAAGGCGGCCATGGCGATCCACTTCTCCCCTGTCATGCCGTCAAGTTTTCTCAGTGCTGTGGGCATCAGTTCCATGAAGGAGATATACACCATGACCCCTGCACTTGCGCCCAACGCAAAAGTGAGTACGTACGTGTTCGTACGCTTCATGAAAAGCGCAACCGCCGCACCCATTCCCGTGCACAGTCCCGCCAACAGCGATAAAATACCGCCCAGCACCAAAGGATGTAGAGCACTTACCTCCATACCAACGTGACTCTTATATCACGCATTCAATCGTCTGTCAATGCGTTATATGTGATCTACAGCGCAAACGCATTTGAGAGAAGTCAATCAACGGAGGAAATGTTCTTGTTGACTGATATCATTGTTGATACATATCAAAAATCGTGACAACCAGTGGTCATCGTGTTGATGGATCTAGAGGAATCTCTTGCATACGTTAATGATCCGAAAACAATCTACTCATTGCGTACATTATTAATAAATTATAATTTTTTTTGAAAAAGGATGTAATTTTGTGCTTG
>CANRJD010000077.1 GCA_947630815.1 uncultured Akkermansia sp.
CGAAGGCGCTGCCCCGCAGGGGTGAAAACTGGCGACGGCTGTAAGCCAGTTTGGCCAAAAGCGCAGCTTTTGCCCCGAAGGGGTAAGGAGTCGTGAGGCGACTCCGAAGCAACCAGGGCAGAGTGGTGCCGGTGAGTCAACTTACGATGTACGATATACGATTTATTAATAATGTGCGCGTTGCGCAGATTTTTCGGATCGTTAACGTATGCAGAGGCTTCTTTAGAACCATCAGCATGATAAGTGCTTGTTGTCATGATTTTTGATACGTATGGACGGTGATATCAGCCAATAAGAGAGCTCCCTCCGTTGACCGGCGAGACGGCAAACTTCGCCAAGTTCGCGCGCAGCGCTAGCATTCAAATTGTCCATCCTACATAGGCGCCGCTAGGCGCCACTACCCCCGCGCAACGCGCGCGAACTTCACAATCGTACATCGTCCGTCGTACATAGGCAAACGCATTTCTAATGCGTTTGCCCTCAGCTTTCTTCCTTGGCGTCGAATTCGGCAGACTCCGTATCGAAGTCCTCTTCCTCGTACTTCTTGAACTTTTTGACGCGCTGTCCACTGGGGAGAGGAGAAAGAACCATAGTCACAGTGTTGCCAACAAGCTTGGCCGGTTGATCCACACGTCCCATGGTCTTCATGTCCTCCGCAACTTTAGCCATCACGTCCAATCCCATCTGCTGATGAGCATTTTCACGCCCCTTGAAGCGCAACTGGAAACGCACCTTATGCCCGTGGTCAAGGAACTGCTCGGTGCGTCCCATTTTCACATTATAATCATTAACGTCAGTGCCGATGCGAAGTTTCACCTCCTTCATGCGCACAACTCTCGACTTGCTATTCTTCTGCTGCTTGGCCTGCATGTATTTGTACTTGCCATAGTCGATAATGCGGCAGACAGGAGGATCGGCGTTTGGAGCGACCTCCACAAGATCCAGCCCCAATTCCTTTGCTTTGGTCAAGGCGTCCCGAGTGGCTACAATACCCAGCTGAATGCCATCTGCCGTAACAACGCGAACGCGGGGAGCGCGGATGCGTTCATTGACGCGGGTTTGAGATGCTTTGTTGAGTTGATCGCGTCGGTTACTGCGCGCGGAACTATTCGATTTCTTTGGTGGGAGTGGCACGTGTAGTGTGGTGTATAGGTTTGACAGGTAGAAGTGAGCTTACTCCGCTTAGGTCGCGGATGGTTGAAGCTCGGGAGCAATGAGGCGCTGATCTATCTCGCGCTTCACAGCGCTGCAGAAATCGGCCAATGACATGGTTCCAATGACATCCAAATCTCTGTGACGTACGGAGACAAGTCCCTGCTCCGCCTCGCGCTGCCCGACAACAAGCATGTAGGGCACGCGATCCATGCGCGCATTGCGAATCTTGGCGCCAATCTTGTCCGGCGCGTCGTCCATGCGTACGCGCACGCCGGCATCTGCCAGCTGCGCGCGCACCTGATGTGCGAATTCAAGCACCTTCTCGGAGATAGGCAGCACGCGCACCTGCTCCGGGGCAAGCCAAGTGGGGAATTTACCGGCAAAATGCTCAATAAGCAAGCCCGTGAAACGCTCCATAGAACCAAAGGGAGCGCGATGAATCATAACGGGGCGATGGGGCTTGTTGTCTGCCCCGGTGTATGTGAGTTCAAAACGCTCCGGCAAATTGTAATCCACCTGGACTGTGCCGAGTTGCCAATCGCGACCGATGACATCACGTACAATGAAATCAATTTTCGGACCGTAGAAAGCCGCTTCATTCTCAGCCTCCACGAAATCGAAGCCCTCTTCCTGCAAAACTTCGCGCAGAGCGCTCTCCGCGAGTTCCCAGTTTTCGTGACTTCCTACGTATTTGGTGTCGGTGTAACCTTTATCACGTAAGGAAAGCCGCACACGAAAATCAGTCATGTGCAAAGTGCCAAGGATAAGCTTCACGATGCCGATGCACTGCTGCACCTCCTGCTTGATCTGATCCGGTCGGCAGAAAATGTGAGCATCATCCTGAGTGAAGCCGCGCACACGAGTCATGCCGCCCAGCTCACCGCTCTGCTCCCAACGGTACACTGTGCCGAACTCGGCAAGCCGTACAGGCAAGTCGCGATAGGAGCGAGGTTCATTCGCATAGATACGGATGTGGTGGGGGCAATTCATGGGTTTGAGCATAAACCCCATGATGGCGCGGGTATCGAGCGCGTTGAAAAGATCGGCGCAGGTGGCATGCTCATCACGCAATTTCTTGAAATCGTCCGGATCCGGAATGGGAGGAAATTGGCTCTCCTTGTAGTGCTCCCAGTGACCACTGGTCATGTACAAATCCAGCTTGCCGAGATGTGGGGTGAACACCTGTGAATAGCCAATGCGATCCAGTTCCTCGGTGATGAATTTCTGCAGCTCCCGACGGATAATAGCGCCCTTTGGCTTCCATAGGATCAATCCCTGTCCCACCATCTCATCAATGGCAAAGAGACCGAGTTCGCGTCCGAGCTTACGATGGTCGCGTTTCTTGGCTTCTTCCAGACGCGCGAGATGTTCATCCAACTGCGTGCGATTCGGGAAGCAGGTGCCATATACACGCTGCAATCGCGGTCCGTTGGCATCTCCTTGGTAATAAGAAGAGGCCACGCTCATAATCTTGAAAGCCTTGCAATTCCCCGTGCGGGCCACGTGCGGGCCAGCGCACAAGTCGGTGAAGTCGCCATTGCGATAGATGGAAATGGGCTCATCCTCCGGGATACGGGAGAGAAGATCCAGTTTGAACTTGGAAGGTACGCTGCGCGGTCCTATACTGCCCAACTCACCGGTTTCCGCCATGCGCACTGCCTCGGCACGACTCACCACAGTCTTCTCGAACGGCGCATTCTCCTTCACCACCTTTTTCATTTCATCCTCGATAAGCGCAAACTCATCCGACGAGATGTTGTGGTCAAGCTCGATATCGTAATAAAACCCATTTTCGACAGCCGGACCAGCGGCCAACTGCGCTTGCGGCCATATGCGGCAAATCGCCGTAGCGCATACGTGCGCGCAAGAGTGACGAAGCCTCTCCAGCTCACTTGCCTGGTTCCGTTCTTCAAGTGTTTTGCGTTCCTTATGATCTGACATGCTCTGTGCGGTCGCGCTAATATGCCATGAAAGCGAGTGGATTTCAAGTCTAATTAGTGTCCTTCATCACATCTATCCTGAGAAAAAAGCAATCCCGACATGCAAACGTCGGCGAGCCATGTAGCATAATACGTTTATAATTTACGATTTGAATGCTAGAACGCTACGCGCGTTCCTGCGAAACGGGAGCAGCTGTGGAACGGCTACTAAGTACGAATGACGACGGGCGACGGTGGCATTTGGCAGCACCCATGTACGATGTGTGAGGACGATTTACGATTGGGAAAGAATGCGCAACGAATCTGCGGGGAGGTGAAGCAGCAGCGCAGCGGAATTTTCATGCAACGCGTATTGTTGGTTCGAAAAGGAAGGGAAGTTTATTCATTTACGATTTATTGAAAGAGCATTCCCTCCGTTGATTAACTTCTCTCAAATGCGGTTGCTCTGCACGCCCTCCACGGCGCTCAGTCGGTACTCAAAGCTCTTGATTACCTCTCAATTCTACTCCTTTCTCCCGTAATCATCCTCAAGGCGTTCTATATCATCCTCGCTGAGCAAATCTCCAAACTGGACCTCAAGCAGAAGGACTTCCTGTTCGCTCTCATTGGAGAGGCGGTGCAGCGTATTTTGAGGGATGAGCACACCATCGCCGGGCTTAAGGATAATCTCCTCCTCATTTTTTTGAACCACAGCCTCGCCCTGCATCATAATCCAACGCTCGGAACGAAATCTGTGAAGTTGCAGGGAAATGCGTTTACCGGGCGCTATAAAAAGCTTTTTTACGACGAGATGAGGAGTCAAATCCAGCACGACCCAGCGTCCCCACGGGCGTGTGTCCGCATCGCCGATTCTGTATGCCTTGGGCGTCATACCCTACTTCTCCAGCCCTAACCAACGGAAAAAGATGTGCGAAGGGTGCATACGCTTGACTACATATCCCAAGTCAGAGCCATGCACCCGTTCCCGTACCCACGGAAGTAACAAAGCCGATGCCACTTGCACTAGCAACAAGACAAAGGCTCCGCTCGTGCTGCGCGTTTGGGTATTCAATGCCTCCGACACATGACGCGACCCCGCGGAAAACACGCGCTTCATCAGCCATGCTCCCACCAAACCGGCGCCAACCCCGAGCCCCACCCTCACGTAGGAGCTCGGCACACTAAACCGCCCGTACACGCTGCGCACCGTGCCTGCAGTGGACTCTATACTTTCAACCACTGCCACGCGCGATTCCGCAGCGCGCATCAGGAGTTCTCTTTTCCTTTCAGGTAAAGTTTGACGCATTCGAGGTCGTTTTTGAGTTCTTTGACCGTTTCCGGGGCAACTCCGGCAGGCTTACCACACTTGCCCACCAGCAGTGCCACCATACCGCCCAGCGCATTGAAAATTACTACCGCCAAAACCGGTGCCCATGTCGGCTTCAAAATAGGCATGAGCACCAGCACGACAAACACGCACAACATGAGATAGGCACACAACAACAGCGCCACCCCTACCAACGCCGCAGTAAGACGCCTTGCCTGTCTCCTCCCATACTCGTTGAGCTCCACTTGCAGCAGCTCAGCCAACGCCTCCACGTGGCGCGTGGCATGCAACACAGCCTCGCGCACACCTCCCAACACAGCCCCCCCCTGCTCGCGCAGGGTTGCCGGTTCCTCCGGGTGTTCGCTCTTGGCCATGGGATAGAAGGGGTAGAATTAGCGACGACTTCCCAAAAGCAGCCCCAACACCAGCCCCACTCCCAATGCGCCAAGCACGCTCGTGGTCGGGTTTGCCTTCACGTACTCCTCCCCGGCGTGGTGCAGATCCTTCGCCTTGTTGCGCGTAGCATCCCAGCCCTCGTGAAGCTGACGGCGCGCATCTTGCGTATAGCGACGCACATTCTCCACTTGGTCTGCCGTTGCACGGCGAAGCTTTTCATACTGCTCGCTTGCGAACTCGCGGGCTGCGCTCAGGCGTTTCTGGGTGTCGCTGGACGGAGCAGGGTCCGGCGCGGGGGCCGGCACAACATTCGGATCTTTTTCTTCGTTGCTCATGGTGGTATTTGGTTGACGCCATGCGGGGTCGCATTCCGGATGAGAGCTTCCCCTTACGTTTACCCCGCCATTATATGCACGTTTCGCATCCATTTGCAAGCTAACTCCAAAAGATGACGAATATTTTTCCTAACGGTTTAACTCTGCCGCACTGAGCCACAGGCTCACGAATCCCTTATCGTAAATCGTCCGTCATAAATCATAAATAGCAAATGCGTTTCCAGTGCATTTATCTTGCGCTCCAAGTCAGGGCAAACGCATTTGAGAAAAGTTCATCAACGGAGAAAGTACTCTTATTGACTGATATCACTGTTTATACGTATAAAAATCGTGACCTTCAACGCTCATCATGATGACGGCTCTAATGTAGCCCTCTCGTTCGTCAAATTCTCGCGCAACGCGCGCAAATTTCGCAATCGTACATCGTACATCGTACGTCGTACGTCGTACATCGTACGTCGTACATAGGCAAACGCATTTTCTAATGCGTTTGCCCTGATTTGTCTTGCGTTTCACTGTCCAATTTGCTAAAGTTCCCCGGCTACACGTAATGGGATGAAAGCTATACTTGCGCTAGAAGACGGTACGATATTCGAGGGAAAGTCCTTCGGAGCGACCGGTACCGTGACCGGTGAAGCGTGCTTCAACACCTCGATGACCGGTTACCAGGAGGTACTCACCGACCCCTCTTACCGCGGACAAATCGTCACAATGACCTACCCTCTCATCGGCAACTACGGCGTCTGTGAGGAGGACAACGAATCAGCCCATCCGCAGGTGCGCGGGTTTGCTGTGGCAGAGGTAGCTCGACTGCACTCCAATTGGCGCTGCCGCGAATCACTGCCTGATTGGATGGCGCGTTACGGCATTCCGGGCATTGAAGGGATTGACACGCGTAAGCTTACAAAACTGCTGCGTACGAAAGGCGCCCAACGGGCATGCCTCACCACCGAGCTGACCGCTGAGCAGGCCGTAGCTGCGGCTCAAGCCGCTCCACCCATGGCAGGAAGCGACTTCGTGACTGAGGTGTCAACCCCAAAGGTGTATCACTGGGAGGAAGAATCTCGGGATTGGAAACTGCCAAACAAAACCTCAGGCGACCTCTCCAACTATGCTGAGCTTCCGCCCACTCGCTACCGTATTGTGGCGTTCGATTTTGGAATTAAGAGGAACATCCTGCGCTGTCTGCGTCGGGATGGGTTTGACGTAACCGTGGTACCTGCCCACACCAAGGCAGAGGAAGTACTCTCCCTGCAGCCGGACGGCGTATTCCTCTCCAATGGACCGGGCGACCCTTCAGCTCTGCCCGACATCTATGCGGAAATTCAGAAACTCATCGGCAAGCTGCCTATCTTCGGCATCTGCCTGGGACACCAGTTGCTCGGCTTGGCTTTCGGCGGACGCACTTTCAAGTTGAAGTTCGGTCACCGAGGAGGTAACCAACCCGTCAAGGATTTGCGCACCGGCAAGGTAGCCATTACCTCCCAGAATCATGGTTTTGCCGTGGATCCGGAGTCCCTGCCGCCGGAAGCAGAAGTCACCCACATCAACCTCAACGACGGCACGGTGGAAGGGCTGCGCCACAAAACGCTTCCCATTTTCTGTGTGCAGTACCACCCGGAAGCCGCTCCCGGTCCCAAAGATGCCACCTACTTTTTTGGCGAATTCATCGGGCTGATTGAAGATTTCAAGGCCGGCAAATATCAAGCTTAAAACATTATGAATACACTCGTGATTGGTTCCCAGTGGGGAGATGAAGGCAAGGGCAAGGTGATTGACTTTCTCACTGAAGATGCGGACATTGTGGTTCGCAGCCAGGGCGGCAGCAACGCTGGTCACACCGTCATCGCCCACGGTAAGAAATACGTGCTGCACCTCGTGCCCTCCGGCATTCTCTGGCCCGGCAAGCTGAATGTCATCGGTAACGGCGTTGTCATCAATCCGACTTCCCTCGTAGAAGAAATGGCCTATTTGCGCGGTCTCGGCGTGGAGATCACTCCGGCAAACCTGCTGCTCTCTGACCGCGCTCATGTCGTGCTGCCCATCCACAAAGAAATTGATGCCGCGCAGGAGGAAGCGCTCGGCGATCACAAAATCGGCACTACCAAACAGGGCATCGGCCCCACCTATGCGGACAAGGTGCGTCGCGTCGGTATCCGCATGGCTGATCTCGTCAATCCGGAGCACTTGAGGTCTGTTCTCACCGCTCGAATTGCGACCGCCAACGAAGAGCTGGTGCGCCTCGGCCACCCCGCCTCTGATCCGCAAGAGAACCTGAGCGCTGTCATGCAGGCTGCGGATGAGTTGCGTGCGCACATTACGAATACGATTCCTGTCCTCAATCACGCGGCAAAAGCAGGTAAAAGCATTCTTTTCGAAGGGGCTCAGGGTGCCATGCTTGATGTGGATTTTGGCACGTATCCCTTTGTCACCTCCTCCAACACCAGCGCCGGCGGCTGCTGCACCGGATCCGGCGTGCCGCCAACCGGCATCCACAAAATTATCGGCGTCTGCAAAGCCTACACCACTCGTGTGGGAGCCGGTCCTTTCGTCTCTGAGGATGCGCAGCTTGCCGATTACTTGCATGGGCTGGGTCGCGAATTCGGCGCCACTACGGGCCGCCCGCGCCGCTGTGGTTGGGCGGATGGTGTGGTTCTGCGCTTTTCCGCCATGTTCAACGGCTTCAACGAGATGGCCATGACCAATCTCGACGGTCTGGATGCTTGCCAGGAAATCAAAATCTGCACCGGCTACAAGCTTGGTGAGCAAGTGCTGGAGTACCCCCCTGCCCTCATCGATGATTGGCAGCGGTGCGTGCCCATCTACGAGACCCTGCCCGGCTGGATGCAAGACACAACGAAGTGCACATCTTGGGAGCAGCTCCCAACCAATTGCCAATCGTACGTCAAACGCTTTGGAGAAATCATCGGCTGCCCTGTCGGTTCCGTCGGCGTTGGCCCCGACCGAGCTCAAACTCTCGCCGTACCCCACTGAGCGAGCGCGCTGGCAAGGAAAACGACTTCGAGTCGATTCCTTGAATAAGTCAGCGCGTGTACTGCGGACCACACGTGTCCCATGAAAAAAGCGCTCCCAACACGCAGCGATCGGTGTACAATGCGGCATAACGTGTTCATAATTTACGAAGTCAACCATAATTTGGCATTGTTCGAATTTTTTTTCGAAGCAACATTTCACAACACGCTCCCGCTTGT
>CANRJD010000078.1 GCA_947630815.1 uncultured Akkermansia sp.
CTGCTTTGCTCTAATGGATTGAGCAAAAATAAAAATTTACCCCGCCTCAAAATTATAGTTGACTTCGTACATAGGCAAACGCATTTGCTAATGCGGTTGCCCTGGGTGGCTTTTGGCGGGGCTTGACATGAACTGTTTTGAGGCATAGAATGTTCTCGCCCGTTCGGGAGCTTTTATCCTATGTACAACGTCGATTTTAAAAACCGCATTGTGGCGGATTTGGAAGGACTCAAATCTGCCGGTCTTTACAAAGAAGAGCGCTACATCCATACCCCGCAGTTTTCTGAAGTGGGGCTTGAGGATGGCAGTAACGTCATCAACATGTGCGCCAACAACTACTTGGGTCTCGCCAATAATCCCGAGCTCGAGAAAGCCGCCAAAGAGGCTATCGATCGCTGGGGCTTTGGCATGGCTTCCGTCCGCTTTATCTGCGGCACCCAAACCCTGCACCGTGAGCTCGAGGAACGCCTGAGCGCTTTCTTAGGCACCGAGGCCACTATCCTCTTCGGCTCGTGCTATGATGCTAATGGCGGTCTCTTTGGCGCCCTGCTCGACAAGGAGGATGCCATCATCTCCGACTCACTCAATCACGCTTCCATTATTGATGGCGTGCGCCTCTGCAAAGCTGCTCGTTATCGCTACGCCAACAACGATATGGAAGACCTGGAGGCCAAGCTCAAGGAGGCTAAGGCCGCAGGCGCTCGCACCATCATGATTTCCACCGATGGCGTGTTCTCGATGGACGGTATTGTGGCTCGTCTGGACAAGATTCACGAGCTGGCCGAGAAATACGGCGCACTGGTACACTTTGATGAATCGCATGCCACGGGCGTGCTCGGCAAGCGCGGACGCGGCACGCACGAGCATTGCGGACTCTTCGGCAAAATTGACATCACCACCGGCACATTCGGTAAGGCTCTCGGCGGCGCCTCCGGCGGTTACATCTCTGCGAAAAAGGAGATTGTGGATGTCCTGCGCCAGAAGGCTCGTCCGTACCTCTTCTCCAACAGCGTGATGCCCGCCATTGCTGCCACCACGATCAAGGTGCTCGATATGTTGGAGGCCTCCACGGAACTCACCGAGCGCGTGCAGCACAATGCCGCCTACTTCCGCAAAGGTATGGAGCAATGCGGGTTCAAGCTCGCCGGCGCCGGCCACGCCATCGTGCCGGTGATGATCGGCGATGCCGCACTCTCTCAGCGTATGAGCAACCGCTTGCTTGAGTTGGGCGTGTACGCCATGGGCTTCTTCTACCCCGTCGTGCCGAAAGAGCAGGCTCGCATCCGCACTCAGATCTCTGCCGCTCACACCGAAGAGCAGCTCGACCGTGCCATTACCGCCTTCGCGCAAGCCGGCAAGGAGCTCGGCATCATCAGCTGAGTTCATGTACACAAGCTTTTTTGACGTTTTCTCCATCGGCATCGGACCGTCAAGTTCGCATACGATGGGACCCATGCGCGCGGCAGCTCGCTTTGTGCAGCTGCTGCGCGAGCGTGGTTTACTCTCCCGCGTGGCGCAGGTGCGCGTGCATCTGTACGGCTCGCTCGCGCTCACGGGGGAGGGACACGGCACACCGTCGGCCATCGCCTATGGGCTCATGGGGCTGGATGCGGAATCCATGGAAGGTCCGCCGTCCATCCCGGATCCTCTCCTGCTGGGTGGCGAGCGACCTGTCCCATTCCGCGTAGCTGATCATATCATCGCCGAGAGAGAGCAATCTCTCCCGGAGCATCCGAATGGTCTGCATTTTCAAGCGTTGGACGCCGATGGTGCCTCCCTTTGCGAACAGGTTTATTTTTCCATCGGCGGCGGAGCCGTGAAGTCACGTGAGGAGATGCAGCTCCCCGAGGCTCCGAAGATGGTTTCCGTCGACCTTTGGGAATTTCATTCCTGTCGCGAGTTGATGGAAATCTGCATGCGCGAGGGCGTCTCCATTGCCCGGCTTGCGCGTCACAATGAGACCCGTCTGCGCTCCGCACCGGAGCTCGACGCGCGCATTCGCCTGGTCGCCAAAGTCATGAATTCCGCCATCGATCGCGGTACAACCTCCACGGGGATCTTGCCCAGCGCACTTCGCATGCCGCGTCGCGCCCCACAAATTTACGCCCGTTTGGAAGATCGCTTCCGCCATAACGAAACGGACGCCCTCACGATTATTGACTGGATCAATTTGTGGGCTTTTGCTGTTGCGGAGGAGAATGCCGCGGGCGGGCGTGTAGTCACCGCTCCCACGATGGGTTCTGCGGGGGTGCTTCCCGCAGTATTGCGCTATTATGAGCGCTACGGTTGCAAAGATTCTCCTTTTTCCGCTGAAAAAGGCACAGAAATTCTGCTGCTGACGGCCTCGGCCATTTGCAGCTTGTATCGTGCCAACGCTTCCATTTCCGGAGCAGAGGTCGGTTGCCAGGGGGAAGTTGGTGTAGCGTGTTCTATGGCCGCTGCCGGTCTTGCAGCAGCCATGGGCGGCTCGAATCAGCAGGTCGAAAACGCCGCCGAAATTGCCATGGAACACAATTTGGGTCTCACCTGTGATCCCGTCTGCGGTCTCGTCCAAGTTCCCTGCATTGAGCGCAACGCCATCGGCGCCGTCAAGGCCGTCAACGCCGCCCGCCTCGCCATGCGCGGGGATGGCTCGCACTACGTCAGCCTCGACAGCGTCATCGCCACCATGTACGAAACCGGCCGTCATCTGCACCGCAACTATCGCGAGACCTCCCTCGCCGGTCTAGCTAAAAACGCTCCCGCCTGCTAAGGTCTTTTCCCTTTCACCCGTGAATCATCAAGACCAAACGCAGGGCAAACGCATTTTCTAGTACGTTTGCTCTGGATCAGACGTAACTTTCCCCAATCATTGCCGCGATGGGGACGTCGCGATCAACAAGCGCATGGACACTACGTGCGGCGCTGTAAGTGGCGCGCCATGAAACACGAGATGCGCCAGCCTATGTGACGCTGAGATTTCGCAACGATGGCAGCCAGCACCAGTGCGAATCCCACCCACTGCCCGGGCAGCACGGCTTCTGCATACACCAGCCAGCCCCAAAAAGTGGCCTCTGTGGGTTCCAGACATGAAATAATGCCGAACTCCAAAGCCGTGAGCCGACGCATCGCATACGCCACCAATGCCAGCACTCCCGCTCCCTGCAGCACTCCTATCCCCAGTAACCATGGCCACCCCAGCGTCAGCCCTTCCAGCGGCGCTCCCGTTGCAAGAAGAGGTCCGATGAGGGTAAGTGTGCCCGCCGCCGATTGCCAAAATAAACGGCGCAGCATGCTGATTTCTGCCGACATGAAACGGTTGAGCACAATGTAGAAGGAATAAAACAGAGCTGCAAGCGTGCCGTACACGATGCCCAACACGTGGTTCTGCCCCGACGCTCCACCTCCTGCAAAGCAAGTGACGAGCAGTATGCCTATACTTGCCACCATGAGCAGCATTACATCCCGCCGTGGGGGCAGACGCTTCTCCAATAGAGATTCCCAAACGGCCGCCAACAGAGGTCCCATAGCCGGAAGCAGTGCGGCTATACCTGCCGCCGTATATCGTATCGCCAGAAAATAAAAGAGCACGCACAACCCAGTACAGATTCCGGAGCCAAAGGCTGCAGGCGAAAACCGTAAGCTCACTCCCCGGCATATCCACGCCCCGCACGCCACAACGCCTATAAGCACGAATCCCACTCCAAACCGTGAAAAAGAACACAGCTGCGCGCTGCAATGCGACTCACGCACAAAGATGCACAGCGATCCCATAAGTGCCGCCGCCGCCAAGGCCGCCAACAATGCGCGTGCGTGGGCTGATGCTGCCGGGTACATGGTTTTTATGCTTACGCCTGTTCTGCCCGCAGCGCATCCACACAGATGGCCGACCATGTCTCCAGCCGCTCATAAAGTGGTCCCGCCAATTCATCCAAGCTGTGAAATGCCAGCTCTGCCAAGGCCTTCTCATTGGGCGCCACATCCTCAGTGTCGAGCTCAAAAAGGTGCACCATGCCCAAGTGCACACTCCCTACATCATTCGTGTCATCGTTAATGACAGCGTAGAGCCTATGCGTCGCCCCGCCGGAAAAACGTATCTCTTCGCGTACTTCGCGCTCCATACCCGCCAGGTAGGTATCAATGCTATCTGTCAAACCGTCAATCGGGTTAATGTGCCCTCCGATTCCCAACGACATTTTATTGTGCAAACGCACCTCCCCGCCCTTCGGCGTGCGCGCATACGCCAATATCCTCCCCTCATGCCGAAAAATAGCGTAGGCTATAATTTGCTTGAACTGCGGATTCACTTCCGCCTCATCGCGATCCATGTACCGCGCCTCCCCCGATCTCAAAAACGCTGTCAAATAATCCTGAGGATTCTTCCGCACCCCATGAAACGCCCCCACCGCCTCATACACCGCTCGCGGCACCACGAGCACCTGCTCTCCATTGTATCGTGACATGCCCTCAGTCTAACACGCTTCTCTCGTCATAGCAAGTCCAATAGAACCTACGGCAGAGCAAACGCATTAGAAAATGCGTTTGCTATGTACGATTTACAACACGCACGACGGCTGTAAGTGCGTATGGACAGCGCGTATGCGCTGCCCGAAGGGCGAACCGGCAGGGTGGTGCCGGTGAGTCAATTTACGATGTACGATTTATTAATAATATGCGCGTTGTGCAGATTTTTCGGATCATTAATGTATGCTGAGGTCCCTTTAGAGCCATCATCATAATAACCGTTGCTTGTCACGATTTTTGATACGTATAAACATTGGTGTCAGCCAATAAGAGTATTTTCTCTCTCGATTAACTTCTCTCAAATGCGCCTGCTCTGCAATAGAACCGCTCACACAGCAACTCACTTTCAAATGCGTTAGTCGCGCAAGAGCTCAGCATGACGCAATCGCTTATTTTTCGGCTTGCCACACGTCTTTCTCTCCTGTACCATGCGGGTGGGGTCGTAGCTCAGTGGTTAGAGCAGGGGACTCATAATCCCTTGGTCGTGGGTTCGAGTCCCTCCGACCCTAGTTCATCCACCTCTTTAACTATCAGTTGTTTAGGAGGTGGTTCTTTATTTACTCTTTCGCTTAGAACGAATAAGTTGACAAGCGGGCATGGCGCGGGGTATGATGAAGCCGTGCTCAGGAGAAAAAAAGAAGAGGCAAGGAGTGGGAGACGAGGAGCTTCCACGGCACGGGTATCGGCAGTGAAGCGGGAGAAAGAAGCGGCGCCAGCCGGGAGCGTGGAATGGCTCAAACCGTGGGTGCAGCTAAAGTACTTTACGTATAACCCTGCGGTGTACCCGCGCATGCTGGGAGCGGTAAGTTCTGGAGCAAAGCCGGGATGCCTGATTCACGTGTACGACAAAAACGGAGCATATTTCGGAACAGGTTTTTGGAATCCAAAGTCGCGCACGCCGCTACGCATGCTGCACCATGGGGTAGGACCCATCGATGAAGAGTATTTGCAGCAAGCCCTTAAAACGGCAGTGGAATGGCGTAAACAGTGGCTACCGGAGGATACAAATGCTTGCCGTCTGGTACACGGGGATTCGGATGGGATAGGCGGGTTAGTGGTGGACCGATACAATGACGTACTGAGCGTGGAGGTGAGCGTGCTGGGAGTATGGCAAAGACTGGGACAGTGGCTACCCCTGCTGCACGAACTCTGTGGTACCACACGGCACGTGGTACAGGTGGATACTGAGGTAGCACGTATGGAGGGCATAGACCCCGCAACAGCTCCGGTCGGCGAACCCGTGCACAGGGTGCGTATTCTCGAGCACGGCGTGAACTTTGAGGTGGATTTTGAGCACGGACATAAAACGGGATTTTTCTGCGATCAGCGCGAAAACCGTTTTAAGCTTTCGCGTATGGTGCGAAATAAAACACTGTTGGATTTGTGCTGCTATTCCGGTGGTTTTTCCATATATGCCAAGTTGTTGGGAGGAGCGGCAGAGGTGACGGCGGTTGATTTGGATGAAAACGCTATAGCCATGGCCAAAAGAAATGCCAACATCAACTCGCGTCGCGGACCTCTTCGTATCGATTTTGTGCATGCAGATGCTTTTACCTACGCACGGCAAATGATCCGTAATGAGCGACAATTTGACGTCGTGCTGCTTGATCCACCGAAGCTGGTGACGGGGCGTGATGAGGCGCGAGAGGAAGGAATTAAAAAGTACCGCGACCTCAATACGCTGGGCATGCAGTGTGTGAAGGTGGGCGGGTTATTTGTGACGTGTTCATGCTCCGGTTTGCTGAGCGTGCCTGACTTCGAAAATATCGTGATTCATGCAGCCCAAAGACTCGGTCGGCGTTTACAAATCATGGAGACGAGCGGGCCCGGCTGGGATCATCCATACCTATCCACCTATCCTGAAGGGCGATACTTGAAAGTGCTCTGGGCGCGCGTCATGTCATGATTACTACCTTGGCCATAGGTCTGTCGCTGGCACTTTTACTCGGCATTGCAGCGCAGAGACTCAAACTTTCGCCGCTAGTGGGATACTTGGTGGCCGGCATGCTGGTCGGGGCTCTCTTTGTAACGTCAGAACCGGGCGGCAGTACCCTGTGGGGCATCGCCGTTGATACTGCTACGGTGGAGGATTTTTCCCACATTGGAGTGGTGCTGCTTTTGTTTGGTGTCGGATTGCAATTTCATTTCAAGGATTTACTGGCAGTGCAAGCTGTCGCGTTGCCGGGAGCCATCGTGTGCATGGTGACACGCGCGTTGCTTGGCGCTGTGTTTTACTACTGGTTGGTGCAAGATTCCGGGTGGTTGTCCGCCGTACTTTTTGGCGCATGTATGTGCGTAAGCAGCACGGTGGTTCTTACCCGTGTGCTGGCAGACAACAAAGTACTTTCTACACCTGCTGGGCACACCGCGTTAGGTTGGCTTGTGGTGGAAGATATCTTCACGATTGTCCTGTTGGTGCTTATACCGGTCTTTTTTGGGGGAGAATCTCTGGGACCGGCACTGGGCTGGCTTGTGGTGAAGTTGGCTCTGCTGGTGTTTTGCGTTGCCTTCTTGGGAAAGCATATCATCGAAAAAACTCTCACATATGTAGCACACAGCACGAGTGATGAGCTCTTCACACTCTCGGTGCTGGCAATTGCGTTGGGCATTGCGGTGCTCTCCTCTACAGCCTTCAACATATCGTTAGAATTCGGCGCCTTTCTTTCCGGCATGGTAGTGGGACAGAGCAAATTTGCAGCACGCGCCGCATCAGATGCTCTACCCATGCGCGATGCCTTTGCCGTGCTTTTTTTCGTATCGGTGGGCATGGGGTTCCGCGGTGGCGAGCTGATCGAGCACTGGCCACTTGCGCTCAGCGCGATCCTGCTCACGCTTTTTGCCAAGCCGATTGTGGCTTATGCCATGGTGCGTATGCTGCGCAGACCAAGCCGTATGGCGATTATGATAGGGACATCACTCTCGCAGGTGGGGGAGTTCTCCTTCATCCTTGCTTCACTCATTGCCGGCACCTACGGCTTGTTGCCCGATTACGCGGTAAACGTCATTACCGGCACGGCTATCATCACCATTACACTCAACGCCGCCCTCTATCGCTATGTACCGCATCTCGTCAAATATTTTGAGGATCGTGGTATCGGTGTAAAACAGAGCTCCGGTGAACTTCCCGCTCCGGCGGAGGACGTCAACCGTGTGATTATGGTTGGTTACGGTCCTTGCGGGAAAATTCTTACCGACATTTTATCTTCCTACCATGTAGAGGTGGTGATCATTGAGATGAATATCGACACGGTTACGCGACTCACCAAGCAAGGAAAACTTGCTCTGCATGGCGACGCACGCCAGCGCACCATCCTGAAGTTGGCTGGTGTAGAAAAATCGCGCGCCATCATGATTACCTCATTCGCTGCTCCCACGGCAGAGATTACGGCCGCTGCCCGCAGCATCTCTCCCGACATTGCGGTGATGGCTTACACTGCCTACCACCAGACAGCCTTCGCCCTCAGAAAAGAGATGCCCAAGGGAGATGAGAATTCTCTTTTCTTTTCCGGCGAGGAAGAAGTAGCCTTAGCCATGACGAGCACGCTCCTCACCTATTTCCGCGCCACAGAGGAGCAAATTGCGCGTGAAATTGCTCGCGCCAGGGTTAGTTTTACGCGGACTGCCATCCGCAAAATGAGGAAGTAAAGGAACCCAGGGCAAACGCATTAGGAAATGCGTTTGCCCATGTACGATGTTGGATGTACGAAGTCAACTATAATTTTGAGGCGGGGTAAATTTTTATTTTTGCTCAATCCATCAGAGCAAAGCAGAGCT
>CANRJD010000079.1 GCA_947630815.1 uncultured Akkermansia sp.
ATCCCGAAAAAAAGGGGTAAAAGGGAGGGGAAAGGGGAAGATTTTGAGAGGAAAGAACAAAATGTCCGGGGATCAGGCATCATGGACTGCCCCTGTGTCAAAAATCTTGAGTTTTTAGAGGGGCCAGTATCAAAAATCGTGACACCCAGCGGTCATCATGATGATGGCTCTAAAGAAGTCCTCTCGTTCGCCAAATTCGCGGCGTAGCCGCCGAACTCTCCAAATTGTACATCTACTCGTAAATGGCAACCGCATTTTCTAATGTGGTTGCCTTGGCTTCTTACCTCATTGAACCGAATGATCGGATGGATTCTTAAAAAACTGCGAAATATTACGAGCAGCAAGTTGCTCGCGCAGGGATTTCACGAGCTGTCCCACAATTTGTCGCGTTTGGACTTTGACTTCTCCGCGAACCAAAATTTTGTGCAACTTTGACAAGAACCAGAGCAACACCCCCATTTTTATCAGTGCCACAAGTGCCTGCACCGCACTTCCTATGTACTGGACAATTTCAACAACTTGTTCTATTTTAGAGCCGAATTGGGAGACAGAACTAGGTATGCGGGATAAAATTCCCCCACCTACCTCGGTAGTGCCGACTCCCCCTTCCATGGCCGAGCCAAGCATCGCTATCATTTGCTTTCCTATCCCAAAGAGCGTTCCCGCCGGCTCGAACAATAAATACAGGGCTATTGCATCCAGTACGATAGCGATCACGAGTGTCGTGTACCGACGAGTTGCTATGATGCTCTTCCCGCACTCCAAATATAGTCCCAAACCTCTGGTCGCAAGCCCGCACGTTGCCATCAAATCTCGCAGATCGCTCACTAGGTGTCGCCGCATATCGCGTACGCATTCCCGCGCTTCAAAGCTGGCCTCCGCCGTCACCACATCTCTGCGGTACGGCATGGCCAACGCCTCTACAACCCCGGCGCGGCGTATGTTTTCCATCACGCGCCGCTTCACACGTTCACTAACGCGCTCCTGCAGCTCCTGCAGCTCCGCCTCCACACACACAGCCCACTCGTGGGCACACTCCATTTCGTCAATGATCAGGGGTTGCTCACTCATGACCTCATCTTAGGCTGATTGATTATTTACTCGGCCCAGGTGAGTACCACCTTGCCGGATTCGCCAGACTTCATAGCCTCGAATCCTTTCTGGAAATCGGTGTAGTGCAAACGGTGCGTGATGATGGGTGACACATCCAGTCCGGAACGCAGCATAGCACTCATCTTCTGCCATGTGCCAAACATCTCGCGTCCATAAATACCCTTCATCTTAAGGCCCTTCCACACAAAGGTGTTCCAATCGATGCCCGAGCCACCAGGCTGAATCCCCAACAGAGAGATATTCGCCCCATAGGCAGAGTGGGTAATAATATCCCTCAGGCAAGAAGGAGCGCCGCTCATTTCCAAGCACACCCCAAACCCCTCGTCGATTCCCAGATCATGACGAGCCTGCTCAATGGAATCTCCCTTCGCCACATTGACGGTGCGATCCGCCCCCATCGTGTGCGCGAGGTGCAGGCGATAGTCACTCAGGTCGGTAATGGTCACGCTCTTCGCTCCAGCTTTCTTGCACACCGCTGCCGCCATAGACCCAATCAGTCCTGCACCGGTAATGAGTACATCCTCGCCCACCAAATCCCACGACAGCGCTGTGTGTGTAGCGTTACCCAGCGGATCCAAGATGGATGCTATCTCCATGGGCATATCTTTATGAATGCGTATCACGTTGCTCTGCGGAATGGAAAGGTATTCAGCAAAACAGCCAGGACGATTCACTCCCACTCCCCGTGTATTCGGGCACAGGTGGAAGTTCCCCTTTCGGCAATTGTGGCAGTGCCCGCACACGATATGCCCCTCGCCGGATACTACCTCTCCCGGCTGGTACTCGGTGACCGCCGAGCCCACCTTCTCGATGATGCCGCAAAATTCGTGCCCCACATGCATACCCACAGGAATAGTCTGCTGCGCCCAGGGATCCCAGTTCCAAATATGAAGATCTGTGCCGCAAATGGCTGTCTTGTATATCTTGATGAGCACATCATTCGCTCCAACTTCTGGCATGGGGACATCCATCATCTCCAATCCAGGTGCCGCCTTCGTTTTCACAAGCGCTTTCATGAGTGGAATCATACCCCTGCTACCAGCTATTGACAAGTCCAAAGTAGAAAAAATCAGGGCAGTTCTCGTGTGTACCCCTTCTCCACGAAAGGATTCGTCTAATTGGAATCAATAAGGTCTTCCCTGCTCTTTTTCCGAGCATTTGACGGCTCATCCTTCTCTCTACCCATCTTCTGAGCAGATCTTTCTGCCAAGTACATATCAACGATGCGCTTGCCCTGATCTCCTGTAATTTACTGTCCTCCGGTAGCGAGGTTCTCTCGCTACCGACCGCGTAATGTACGGCTTCAATCCTCATCTAACATAGCACGCATGGAAGCAAAGAAATTCTTGCACGTTGTCTCATCCGCCGGCGCATTGAGGACTCGGTCATAATCGATAAATTCGCAGAGCTCGGAGGGGATCTCAGAGAGGAAGGATGAAGGGGCACATTTTTCCTGCTTACCGTAGCGATTTCGGGAAGTACAGTAGGTGAGAGTAAGCTGCTCCTGAGCGCGTGTGATGCCGACGTAAAGGAGACGTCGCTCCTCGTCCAGATTACCCTCATCTACCGAGCGATTGTGGGGGAGGAGTCCCTGTTCCACACCCACAATGTACACACGGGGGAACTCCAACCCCTTGGCAGCGTGCATGGTGATAAGACACACTCCGCTTTTCTTCTCAATATCCTCATCTTCTCTGTCGTCATCCAGCGAAACGGAAGCGAGAAAATCTGCCAATTTACCGGGCTCCGGAGATGCTTGCCGCAACACGCTAAGCAACTCATCGATGGCTGCCTCGCGTTGAAGCTTCTCCTCCGGTGTTTTGCAACTGCGATCCAGGTAGGAGGAGTAGTCAATGTCGCGCAGCATGTCGGCGGTCAGCTCAGCAGCAGGCTTGCTCATCTGTTCGAAGTCAGCTCTGTACCGTTCGATGAACTGCACGAAACGCGCCACGCTCTCTCGCGCACGCTCGTTCAGGGAAATCAGTGCAGAGGGCTCGCACATGGTATTCCACACACTTTTACGCAGTTCTCGACTCTTTTCTATGATCTGCCCGGCGGTGACAGTGCTGATGCCTCGTGGCGGGGTATTAAGGATGCGCAGCAGGTGCAGATCTGCCGCCGGATTGGCTAATGTGTGCAAATAGCTGAGTATGTCCTTCACCTCTCGGCGGTCAAAAAAACTCCTACTTCCCACCATGCGGTATGGGATATGACGCTCGCGTAGCGCTATCTCCAGCGGTCGGCTCTGCACATTGGCACGGAAGAGAACGGCGCAATCTTCCCACGCTATACGATCGCGCCGGTGCATTTGCTCAATTTCATCAGCCACAAAATCGGCCTCCTCCTCCGACCCGGGCATACTGATCACGCGAACCGGTTCGTTCCCAACTTTAGTGGTGCGTAATGTCTTCTCGCGACGTCCCACATTGTGGCGGATGAGAGCGTTGGCGCAGTCCAACACCTGCCGCGTACAGCGATAGTTTTCTTCAAGTTTGATAATTCTTGGGTTGGGGAAGAAACGTTCAAACTCCAGGATGTTGGAAATTTGCGCTCCTCGCCATCCGTATATCGATTGGTCGTCATCTCCAACCACGCAAACATTATGAGCCGGACCCACCAACTGCCGCAGCAAGCTCATCTGCAAACCGTTTGTGTCTTGAAACTCATCGACTGTAATATGAGAAAAACGCTTCTGCCAAGTTGCGCGCACCTCGTTGTCCATACGTAGCAGGCGCTCTGCAAGGATGAGCAAATCATCAAAGTCCACAGCATTCTGTGCCTTGAGCTCCTTCTGGTACGCCCTTGCCACAGCAGCTATGAGTTCATCCTCTATCTCGTGGTACGTGAGCCCGCGGTTACGCGCCGCAGAGTACGCTGCTAACACCTGCCCGGGCTCCAGCTTTTCCCGCCGTCCGCCATGTTCCATGATGAGGCGTTTGATGAGACCTGACTGATCGCTCCCGGTGAGAATCGTGAAGTTTTCCTTGTATCCAAGCCGCCCTATTTCGCGTCTTAGAATCCGCACACACAACGAATGGAATGTGCACACCGTCATTTCTCGTGCCTCATTCTTCCCCACGAGTCCGGCCACTCGTTGCGCCATTTCATTGGCCGCTTTGTTGGTAAATGTGAGTGCCAAAATCCCCTTCGCCTCCACGCCCTGCTTGAGCATTTGCGCAATACGGCAAGTCACCGTACGGGTCTTGCCCGTGCCCGCTCCCGCCAGTATGAGCACAGGCCCGTCAATCACTCGCACGGCCTCCCTCTGTGCTGCATTGAGCTTGTTGATGTCAAACTTCTCCGCCATACCCAATTTGTCGCGCCGCATGGTACCACACGCCCCCTGCAAGGTCAAGTCCACAGCCGGCAGACGCAGGGCAACCGCATTAGAAAATGCGGTTGCCTATGTACAACACGCACGACGGCCCCGATGAGGGCGCACGCGTTAGCGGGCGGTAAGTGCGTATGGACAGCGCGAAGGCGCTGCCCGAAGGGCGAACCGCCGATGGGGCGGCGGTGAGTCAACTTTCGATGTACGATGTACGATTTATTAATAATGTGCGCGTTGCGCAGATTCTTTTCGGATCATTAACGTATGCAGAGATTCCTCTAGATCCATCATTATGATGACCGGTTGTTGTGATGATTTTGATACGTATAAACATGGATATCAGTCAATAAGAGCTTTTTCTCTGTTGATGACCTTCTCTCAAATGCGTTTGCTATGTACGATTTATGATGCACGATGTGCAATTTATTAATAATGTGCGCGTTGTGCATTTTTTTCGAATCATTAATGTATGCGGAGATTCATCTAGATCCATTGTCATGATGACCGCTTGTTGTGATGATTTTTGATTCGTATAAACGATGATATCAGTCAACAAGTGCCGATTTTTTCCTTTCAAAGTTAACCTCATAGAATTTTCCGAAGACTCATTTTTATAAGCTCTTTTTTGTGTTTGACTTTTGGGGGGTGGTGTGGTTGAATAAACGCGTTGGGTCACAGAAATGTGGTTCCAGGTCTCATACTGAAGGGGAACACTCCTGCAATCTTCTGGAATGGGGACCGTCCCGCTAGTGTTGGTTGGTCGGTTCCTCGCGGAGGGGGGACACTCCTGTAATCTTCCGTATAGAGGCGGCCGCTCATGAGTGCTCCTGGGGTCAGGCCTTGTATAAGAGTTCTCCTATGCGATGAAGTCATTCATATTATTACTGATCGCGATGTTGGTCAGCTCCACGGCGTGGGGAGACGAGCGGTTGCCTGCTACCGCTCGCAAACAAATCGGCGTCACCGTGGAATACGATGGATCGTACGAAAGCATTCCCTATCCAGGGGGTGATGTTCCCATTTCGCGTGGTGTATGCACTGACGTCGTCATCCGAGCTCTGCGCGCTCTTGGACTGGATCTCCAAAAAGCGGTGCATGAAGACATGAAGTTACACTTCTCCGCCTACCCGAAAAAATGGGGGCTCAAACGACCGGATACAAACATTGACCATCGTCGCGTACCGAACCTGTACACCTTCTTCACGCGCCGCGGCTGGGCATTGCCCATCACTGATAATCCTTCGGATTATTTGCCCGGCGACTTAGTTACCTGCACTGTAGGCGGAAACTTGCCGCACATTATGATCGTCAGCGATAGGAAGAGCAATAAGGGCGAGCCTCTCATCATCCATAACATTGGCATGGGCACTCAGGAGGAAGAGGGGCTCTTCGCATTCCCCATCACGGGACACTTCAGGCCCAAGCTCAGACATTGAAGCATCAGTCTGACGGAGAGTTTCACGACTCCTTTCATTTTCTCGTCCCACCATTCCTGTTTTTCATGGTGTTTTTGGCTTGTGTTTCGGAAGCCAGGGGGGATCAGTTCCTGTTGCAACGCGGCTCAACGAACTGCAGGATCGTCTGACAGAACCAATCTGCTCGCGTGATCCCGGCGGCATTGAACGCGTAAATCTTGCGCCGTCCCATATACCCTTTTCCGTGCGAGTGAAATGGATCGTTTTCATCATCAATTTACGGAATGGAGTACGGACAAAAAACCATCTTTTGCATCACGCTGCAGAACAAAAACCTCTGGTGACATTCATCAATGATAGCCAGAAGTGTTTTCCCAATTTCTTGCTAAGGATGAAGCTTGCGAAACCAAACGCAACAGGTCGCGTCCTTATGCGACCTGTCGATGAAAAATAATGTTGTCTGGGGAAAACGAGAGAAAATTCTCACGTCTCTTCTTTTCCCTTGTCAGTACAACTGCAGCCCCCACAGCTCAGCAAGCGATACACAATAGCCGCCAAAAGTCCGCCCACCAAGGGTGCCACAATGAACACCCACAAACTGCCGAGAGCACTTCCCCCCACGAGGAGAGCGGGGCCAAGACTACGAGCAGGATTCACAGAAGTACCTGTGAAGGAGATGCCCAAGATGTGCACCAATGTGAGTGAAAGCCCTATGACGAGGCCGGCTACGGCTCCGTTAGACGCCTTCGCCGTGACACCGAGCACAGCTAGCACGAACACGAAAGAGAGAATACCTTCCACCAGCAAGGAAGAGCAGATGCAATCGTGATACAATCCATTCGCACCAAGGCCTGATTCTATTCCCAGCAGCGACATTAGCACCGCAGCGGCAGCAATAGCTCCGAGACACTGGAAAATGATATAGCCAAGGAAGCTGCCGAAGCCCATACGTCCACTGGCGAGCATGCCGATAGAGACGGCAGGATTGACATGACAACCGGAGATGTTGCCGATGGAATAAGCCATGGCCACGATGGAGAGGCCGAACGCCAAAGCTGTGAGCAAGTAAGCAACATTCGGCTCTGCGCTGCAATGCACGGCAGCCGCCGTACCACAGCCGAAAAGAACGAGCACAAACGTGCCGATAAACTCTGCGATGAACTTCTTTAATGCATTCATGGTAAATATGAGGTTAAAAATTGAGCCAAAGCTCAGTGTTCATCATAGATCACCTCCGCGCATATTGCAAGAAAAAAGAAGAAACTTTTCGTGTATAGATTGTAAAATCAATCGTTTTCGTATTCGTAAAAGTAATTGTATCCGATAGAATCTTCCCCCCTCCGCTCGCCTTCCCCTCTGCCCTCTCCCCCAGCACTCTCTCGCTCGTCTCCTGCCCCGCGTCAAAAAACGCCCGAAAATAATTCTCCTCCTCCGGGAACGGCATCCCGTACACCTTCTCATACAGCGCCTTCATCTCCGGCGTCCTCTTCGCCAGCTCATCCCTCAGCGCATACGCCAAATTCATCACCTTCTCCCCCGCAAAATCCCGCAGCCCCTGCACCACTTCCTCCGTGTATCCCTGCTGCCGCAGCATCTCCGTGTACGCCGGTTGCTCCGCAAGCAGCACCCTGTACGCCGCCTCTCCCTTCGTAAGCTGTAAACTATTTTCCTTGACTTCCTTCCCTCTTTCTTTTAGCATGACTTTGGAGCCGGGTTCAGCAAGCAAGGTTTCTATTAATGGAGGAATTGAGTCCTCTTCCTTGCTTGTCCATTCCCCGGCTCTTGCTTTATCCAAGTATAGCAACCTTCCTTCTCTCAGCAACCCCTTTTGCTTCGCTGAAGTATCGTGCGCATACGCCGTAATCATATCCACAATTTCAATACCTGTCTTCGCTGATTTACCCAGCTTCAATACAGCTATCGCCTTGCGCTTAACCACCTCCTTGCTCGCGTCCGCCTGTGCCTCCTCAACGCTCTTTTTTTGGGTCAACCCATTTTTTTGTGGAAAGTGCGTTTTTTATGGAATAAGTGGCCGCATTCAAGCAAGACCCTGAGGCGGTAGTTTGCAAAGTTTCGGAAACCGTAGGCTCGTCGTTGAATGAGTTTCATCT
>CANRJD010000080.1 GCA_947630815.1 uncultured Akkermansia sp.
GCAAGATGAGCAAGATGAGCAAGATGAGCAAGATGAGCAAGATGAACAAGATGAACAAGATGAACAAGATGAACAAGCTGAACAAGCTGAACAAGCTGAACAAGATGAACAAGATGGGCAAGATTACGAATTGACAGAGCAACCTGGGTGGTGTATAAGGCTAAGGAGAAACGACGAAGACGAGCAAGCAAATGGCATTACCTATTAATATAGAGGATTTACTTTTTACACAAAGTGTGGAGAGTTCACGGATAGAGTATAAAGAGTCGTGGAACGAGGTGACGGCGCGCTCTATATTTAGGAGTATTTGTGCTTTTGCGAATGACTTAGAAGAGATGGGAGGGGGATATATTATTATCGGGGTGGCGGAAGAAAATGGCGTTGTCAAGATGCCGATCAAAGGAATTGATAAGGCGCAGGTTGATAAGATCCAGAAAAAAATTATTGAGTTCTGTCATTATATTTTTCCGACGTATTATCCTAAAATATCAGTGGAGGTAGTGGGAGGCGCCCATCTTTTGGTCCTCTGGATCCCCACTGGGGTAGAAAGACCGTACAGGGTGAGTAAAAATGTAGCCTCAACGAAAGCGGATAAATCGATTCAAAGTTATTACGTGCGCCGAGGGAATGTGACGGAAGAGGCGAAAGGGGCAGTTCTCACTGAGCTGATGACACTGAAAAATCAGATACCTTTTGATGAACGCGGGAACCCACAAATTACACCGGATGATATATCTTCGACGCTTCTGCGTGATCATTTGATTAAGGTGGGAAGCAAGCTGGCCGATAGTAAACAGAGTATCGAAGAGCTCCTTGAAAGCATGGGATTAATAACGGGGCCGCCAGAAAATCGGATGATTAAAAATGTGGCGGTCATGATGTTTTGTGATCATCCGGAGAAGTTTTTTCCGTGTACGCGGGCAGAAATTGTGAGATTTCCGAATGGTCGTCTTGAAGATCCGAGTAATTTTATCGAGTTGCCGCCCATAACAGGATCGGTGCCGACAATGATCAACAGGATCTTAGATTACATGAAGACCAATGTGATTCAAGAAACGGTGATAAAACCGAAAGATCGGGCGGAATCTATCCGGTACTTTAACTACCCGTATCAGGCCTTGGAAGAAGCCGTTGTCAACGCTTTTTACCATAGAGATTACCAAATTAGTGAACCGGTAGAAATCATTATTGAACCACATCGTATAAGCATACTGAGTCATTCCGGTCCCGATCGCTCCATACCGGACTGGGTTTTGAGACGTGCGGATATCATTCGATCGAGAAAATATCGGAATCGAAGGTTGGGAGATTTCTTAAAGGAATTGAAGTTAGCGGAAGCGCGCGCGTCCGGTTTCCCGACTATTCAGTCTGAGCTTATGAAAAACGGTAGTGCGAGGGCATGTATTGATACGGGGACAGACAGGAGCTATTTCATGCTTGATATACCGTGTTGGGGGCAGCAGATAAAGAGTCGTCATGAAGATGACTACTTGCTACCGACTCTTCGTCAGATTTTTCAGAGGGCGAAGATGCGAGAAATCTATGTAGCGGATATACCGAAGGATGAACAATTGCGCCTCATGATCAAGATCCTTCAATTGACTTCTGAACCTGTGCCTATGGGCACCATTATGGAGGAATTGAAGGACAGAAGTCGTGTTACTGTTCAACGTTCATTGATAGCACCATTGATAGCAGTAGGGCTCTTGGAAATGACCATACCGTCTGCTCCACGTAGCGGGCGGCAGAGGTATGTTTCCACTACGGCGGCGGCCGTTTTCTTATGATGCAATTGGAGAAAGATCTTCCATAACGGCTGGAGTATTCGCCGATGGTATGTGGACATTCCGGTATGACGAAAACCGAGCTCACCGTTCCTCTGAATGTGCTGAAAATCAAGAAGCCCTGGATATCGAAATTAAAGGCGGCTGGCGCCGCCCATGTACGACGTGCGATGTACGATTTGGAAAGTGAGCGCGCGATGCGCGTTTTTATGCATTTATCTCATAGCCGCCGCCGAGGGCTGTGACGAGGCGCGCTAGGGTCATGCGAATCTGTTGACGAGCGGCGATGACGTTGAGGCGAGCGTTCAGCCACGAGCGCTCCGCCGTCGCCACGTTCAAGTAGTCGGAATAGCCGCTGTTGTAGAGACGCAGGGCGAGTTCGGCAGCCTCTTTGCTGGAGCGGGCGGCCTGCTCATGCTGCGGGAGTTGGTTGGTGAGGCGCGCGTAGTCGATGAGGCACTCCTCCACCTCGGCAAAGGCGGCCAATACGGTCTTGCGATATGCCTGCGCGCTCTCCATCTCTGCAATACGGGCCAACTTCACATTTGAGCGCAGCTGCACGCGGTTGAAAAGCGTTTGGGAAACGGAGGACGACAGATTCCACCCCGCACCTTGGAAGAAGTCAGCGAAGTCCGACGAAGCCGCAGCTGAAGCGCTTCCCGTGAGCGATACGCGAGGGAAGAGGTTGGCAATCTGCACGCCGATGGATGCCGCGGCCCGATGCAGGTTGCACTCTGCCGCCACAATATCCGGTCTGCGGCGCAGCAGATCCGACGGCAATCCCGTGGGCACGCGCGGGATGAGGTTAAACACTGACGGAGCAGGCAGGCGCAGCTGCACGCGGTCCGGCGTGGTGCCCAGCAGGGTAGCCAACGTGGTGCGGCAGGTCTGGATGTTCGCTTCATACGCGGGAATCTGCGCACGGGTATTGGCGATCGTGACGCGCGCCTGCTCCAGATCCAGGCGATTCTGGAAGCCGGCAGCCACGCGTTTTTCGACAATCTCAAAGGTGCGCTGCTGATAGACGAGCTGTTCGCGTGCCGAGCGCAGGCTCTCCGTGGCAGAAATCCATTCGAAATAGGTGGTAGCGATGGAAGATGCAAGCGCGATGTTGGTGGCGGCAGATGCGGCACGAGCCGAACCGACATTGGCCACGGCAGCTTCCACCTCACGCCGCGTGCCGCCCCAAATATCCGGCGACCACGCGAGCGACAGCCCGCCATTCCACTGACCATGCGAAGTCGAGCTGTCGAACTTGCCTCCATTTCCCCCGCCGAAACTACCGCTCACGCTCGGGAACAGATCTGCACGGGTACTGCGCAGCTGGGTCTCTGCGCGATCAATAGCCAATGCGGCAGAAATGACATCCGGATTGGCCGCGAGACCTTGTTGAATCAACGCGGTGAGCTGAGCATCCCCAAAATGGCCCCACCACGCACTGCCGACGTTCTCATCCACGGCGGGAGGCATGCTGTTCACCCAAGTGGCGGGCAGATCCATATCCGGCGCGCCGTGGAAATTCGGTCCGAACAGGCAGCCGCCCAGGACCAAGGGCATTGCAAGTATCAGCGGGATTGTATGCTTCATAGGCTCGTTCAAGAAAGGGTTATTCGTGGTGCAAGGCATCGATGGGATCTAAACGCGAGGCCTTAAAAGCCGGATACCAGCCGAAGATGATGCCAATGACGGCCGCGACACTCACAGCGAGCGCCATCGCCGCCGGGGATGTCGCCACGGGCCAGCCATTGTGCGTGCTCACCAGCTCCGAGGCAATGCGCCCCGCGATGATGCCGATGATACCGCCCGCTAAACACAGCAACACGGCCTCCAGCAGAAATTGCTGCATGATGTCGCGAGGCCTGGCGCCGACCGCCATGCGCAGGCCAATCTCGCGCGTTCTCTCCGTGACGGACACCATCATGATGTTCATGATGCCCACACCGCCCACCACGAGCGATATCATCGCCACGGCTATCAGCAGTTTGCTCATCGTCTCGCTCGTGCCCGTCACCATCTTGATGAACTGCGAACGATCGCGCATCTCGAAGTCGTCCAGCACCCCCGGCTCCAGCTTGTGTTGGCGGCGCAGCACAGGCGTCATCTCATCCATGGCAGGCGTGGCGCTTTCTTTGCTCTTAATTTTTACGAGAATGACGTCCACCGTGCGTGTGCGCAGGGGGTGCGGCGAGTTCGAATAAGGCTGTAAATCGCACCCGGGGTAGAAGTTCACTCCCGACGTCGAATACGTGGACGTAGAAGAGGCTTTGTTCGTATTGTTGGCCGCCCCGCCTTTGGATATCGTCGCCGTACCCGAGGCACCCATGAGGCGCATACGTATGCTGGTCCACGGCAGAATGAGGCAGTCGTCCTGATCATTGCCCATGCCGTCTGCCCCCTTGGCCGCCAGCACACCAATGACGGAGAAAGCGACATCCTTGATGCGGATATCCTGGCCGATGGGATCCTGGCCGGGGTAGAGCTTATCGGCAATTGTCTTACCGATGAGGCACACGCGCGCAGCCTCGTCCACCTGCTTTTTGCTGAACGCGCTGCCACGCTCCACCTCCCACCCCTCGATGTCCAGATAATGCTCATTGCCCCCCTTGATGGAATTCGGGCTCCAGTTGGTATTGCCGACAATGACCTGACCGGAGGCGCGCACAAAGGGCGAAGCAGAGACGACCGTGGCACGGCACTCCTCCATGATAGCATCCGCATCTGATGGGAAAAGGGAAGCGCGACCGCCCATACCGCTGTTCACGCCCCCGGTGCTGACCGATGCGCCAAAGATATTCACCACATCCGCGCCCAGGTTGGAAAACTTATCGGCTATCTGCTGCTTGGAGCCCTCGCCGATTTCCATAATCGCGACCACGGCCGCGATACCGATCACGATCCCCAGCACCGTGAGCGCCGCTCGCATCGGGTTGCGCACCAACCCGCGCAGACATGTCAAGAGTAGCGTGGTAAACTTCATTTGTGCAAGGTGGCGTTCAGTTCATCAGACACACCTTCCATGATGAGACCATCACTCATATTGATGGCACGGTCGGTGAAAGCAGCCGTCTTGGGATCATGCGTGACGATGATGACCGTAATGCCCTGCTGCCGGTTCAAGTCGCGAAACATGTTCATCACCTCCACCGAGGTGGAAGAATCGAGGTTGCCGGTGGGCTCATCTGCCAGCAAAATGCCAGGAGAATTGATGAGCGAGCGAGCGATGGCCACACGCTGCTGCTGCCCACCGGAGAGCTGCGCGGGGGTGTGGTGCATGCGATCCTCCAACCCGACCAGGCGGATGAGCTCCAGCGCGCGCGCGCGGATCTGCGCGGTTTTCTGCACCGGGTGGCGGTAGTATGCCGGCATCATCACATTCTCGATGGCCGACGTACGCGGCAGCAGGTTGAAATTCTGAAAGACAAAACCGATACGCGCATTGCGCAGTCGGGCGCGCTCATCGGCATTCAAGCCGGCCACGTCCTTGCCATCCAGCAGGTACTCCCCGCCACTCGGGTGATCCAGACAGCCCAAGATATTCATGAGAGTAGATTTTCCGCTCCCCGAGGCGCCCGTGAGCGAGACGAACTCCCCGTCCCCGATGCTCAACGATATCCCCTTGAGCACGGGCAGGTCAATCTCTCCCAAGTGGTAGGTCTTGGTGATATTACGCAACTCAATCACGGCGAAAGGAGGGCGTTGGTTACATGGGTGGTGGTCCGGGACGGGCATTGCGCGCATCCTGCCCCGGCTTCGGTTCCACACCGCCGGTTGAACGTTCGCGGCGCTTCGGACGGTTCATGCCAAAGAGATTTTTCTCCCCCTCCGGGGCTGATGCCGCCTTGGAACTCTCCCCTTGCAGCACGCCCGTCACCACCTCATCACCGGCCTCCAGTTCTCCCTCGACCAAGGGGGTCACCACACTGCGCGTACCGTCATCACGCCCCCGCAGCACACGAACAGGCACCACATGCCCATCCACTTTTTTCCAGAGCAAGGCGGCGTCTTCTGCGTCCTCCTGCGGCGGTGGGGGAAGAGAGCCCGGTTTGATGAGCTCCTGCGGAGGGTGAAATTCAAAGGCTGAATCCGCCACCATCAAGCAATCCTTAAACTCCTCCACGATGAAATTCACATTGGCGCTCATGTAAGGCAACAACTTACGTTGCGGGTTTTCCACATCGACCTCCACAATGTAGGTCACCACGTTGGAGGACATTGTAGCGTTCGGACGTATCTTGTTGACGCGACCCATAAACGTTTCATTAGGCAGAGCATCCACGGTGTAGCGCACCTCTTGTCCCGCATGCACCCTCGCGATATCCGCCTCGTTCACGCTCGCCCATATCTGCATGTGGGACAAATCGCGGGCCACCAAGAAGAGCGTGGTGGCATTCATGCTGCTCACCACCGTCTGGCCCACATTCACCTGGCGCACCACAATGGTACCATCCACCGGGGTGGAGATGCGCGTGTAGTCGCGGTTGCGTAATTCACGAGTCAACTGCGCCTGGGCGCTCTGCAACTGCGCGTCTGCGTTCGCCTGCTGGGCCCGGCTGGTCTGCTGCTGCGCCCGAGCGCTCTGCAAGGCTGCCGCCGTGCTCTCCGCCGCGTTCACGAATTGGTCATACTCCATCTGGGAAAGCGCATCACCCACGCCTAACTTGTCCGCGCGCTGCATGTCACGGTCGGCCTTGTTCTTGTTGGCCTGCGCCTGAGCCACTGATGCATCGGCCTGAGCCACAGCTGCGGCAGCAGAGAGGATTTGCGCCTGAGCCTGCGCCACTTGGGCTTCCGCGCGCTTGATATCCAGCTCCACCAAGGTGTCATCGATGCGCGCCAACAGCTGCCCTGCCTTCACCTCACTCCCGTAGTCCACCCGCTTACCATCCAAATCTGTGCCAAATTCCTTGATTTCACCCGTCACCTGTGCGCCGACATCCACCAACTCCTGCGGCTCCAAGGTACCGGTGGCCTGCACCTTGTTGACAAAGTCCCCGCGCACCACATTCGTCGTTGAAAAACGGATTTCGCGCACACGATGGCTCGATCTGTAAAACATCCACGCGCCCACTGCGAGCGCCACCACCAACATTAATATGATTATTTTGACTATTTTCTTTACCATGATTTTATCCTTCGTTCTCCACCCGCGCGACCCCCGGTTCGTCCCTCCCTTCCTTGGGGAGACGTAATGGAGACACGACTTTCTACTTTACTGACAAAAAACGCACATAATTTACGATGCACGAATTCATTTACGATTTGCGATTTGGAAATTTAGCGCGCGATGGCGCGGGGATTTTGTGGAGCAGAAGACGCACAGCGACGCCCGTGCCTCCGCGTCCTGCGGGGCAACACGCCCTTACAGCCGACGACTGTTTTACCGCGCGCGATCAAAACGGAATGTCGTCGTCGTCCTCCATCGGCATAGGGGCCGGATTCTGAGCCGGTGGTGCCTGAGTACCGCCAATGGGCGCACCATTTCCCTGGCGATAACCGCCAGAATAATTACCGCCACGCGGCGCTTGGGCAGATGCCGGAGCGCCATCGCGCCCGCCGGAAAGCAACTGCATATTCTCCGCGATAATCCGAATTCGACTCCGTTTTTGCCCGCTCTGCTTATCCTCCCACGAATCCATTTGCAGACGCCCCTCGATGAACACCGGGCGCCCTTTGGACAGATATTGCGCCGCTATTTCCCCAAGTCGTCCCCAACAGGTCACATCCAAAAAGGTCGTCTCCTCGCGCCGATCACTCTCATTGGGGCCACCGGTCACACGGTTGACGGCGAGCCGCAGCTCGGTGAGGGATGTTCCGCGCGGCGTGGTTCTCACCTCCGGATCTGCCGTGAGGTTACCGATTAACATCACTTTATTCAAATTAGCCATGGTCTTGTGTGGTTGGACGTTGTTCGTTCAATATGGTATTATTTTACGCATGTGACCCAACAAGGCAAGTAAAAACGGTGCAAACGCATTAGAAAAGGCGCTTACACATTTACGATTTACGATTTACGATTTACGATTTGGAAATTTAGCGCGCGTTGCGCGGGAATTTGGAGAAGCCGGGGCGGAGGCAGCCGGGGCGGAGGCAGCCGGGGCGGAGGCAGCCGGGGCGGAGGCAG
>CANRJD010000081.1 GCA_947630815.1 uncultured Akkermansia sp.
TAGAAATCCCCCCTGCCAACCCCCGTAATTATGCGTATGACGTCATCGCATCGACGACGTTATGGGATGCCAATGCTCGTACATGGCAAATGCATTTCCTAATGAATTTGCTGTGGTGTGGGGAAAAGAGCTCCGGTGACGAAGGTGACCAAGGTACCGATCGTGACGCGCCACGGGAAAGCGATGGGCGGGATGAGGTGGAAATGCCCGAGAAGTTCCAGCGAAATGACGGCGATCAAGCCCGCACTCATAGCAAACACATTTCCTGCATCACATCCGCGTTGACGCGTCAGCATGCCCAGTAAGAAAATGCCGAGCAGTGAACCGTAAGTGTAGCCGAAAATACCCAGAGCGATGGGGAGAATGCGGATAGTAGGGTTCATGACGCTGTACCAGGCAGTGACGGAACCGACGATGATGAGCAGAGTGGCGAAGCCGACAGTGAAAAGGCGTGCGGCGCGCAAGGTCTGCCGTTCGGTGGCGCGCGGGTGAAAAACGCCGCAGTACCAGTCGCGCGTAGCTGTGGTAGCTAAGGCATTCAATGCGGTGGACAGAGAACCCATGGCGGTGGCCAACAAAGCCGCGACCAACAGCCCACGCAGTCCCGCAGGCAGGCAGTGAATGATGAAATAGGGGAAAATCTCTATGGCTTTCTGTGGCGGAGCTATGCCGCGTGTCTCGAAAAACACAAACACCAGCATGCCACAAGCCAAAAATACTAGCACGATGGGCATGTCCAGAATGCCGGAGATGATGACGGCGCGCGAGCCGGTGTTACTGTCTCGCGAGGCAAGCATACGCTGCACCATATCCTGGTCGGTGCCCATGGTAGCCATTGTGATGAAGGTTGCGCCGAGTAAGGCGGACCATAGCGTGTACTCACTGCCCATGATGTATTTGACGTCCTCCACGAAACCATTGCCAGAGATGCCAAGGTCAAAGATGAGCCAAGGTTGCAGTGGCTCGCGGTGGCAGGGGTTGGCGTTGAGGTCAGAGATGGTAGTGAGAATCGTTTGCCAAGCGTCTGTCAGAGAACCGTCGCCCATGATCCCCATAACGAGGAAAACAATTGTGGTAATGACGGACACGGCCAATATGCTGGCTTGTAGCACATCCGTCCACACCACAGCTTTGAGACCGCCCAATGTTGTATATATGGTGGTCACGATGGTGATGAAAGTGAGGGCTATGAGGTAAATGATCACAGTTTCCCCCGCAGTGGCGCTTTGCGTGCCGGTGATGAAGGTGTAGGCTATGACGAGCAGGATGCCGGCGAAGAAAAGGCGAGTACCACTAGCCAGCACACGCGATAGCAGGAACACCAAACTCGCTCCACGGCGTGTGGTCGTGCCGAATCTCTTTTCCAAATACTCATAGATGGACACTACTCGGTATTGGTAGAAGGGCTTGAGGAAGAGTTTGCCTACGATAATGCGTCCCAGCAGTGTTCCGATGCCCAACTGAACGTAAGTGAAATTGCGCAACACGAAGCCCTCCCCCGGTGTGCCGAGGAAGGAAGCAGCGCTGATTTCCGCAGCAATGATGGAGGCCAGAATAGCCCACCACGGGAAGGAGCGGTTACCCAGAGCATAGCTCTCTAAACTGTCCTGCTTGCGCCCAGCGTAAAGCCCGATCCCGAAGATCGCGCAGAAGTACGCCAGAATAACGAGCAAATCCGTGATCATTTGCTTGAACTCCCCAAGCGCAAAGTTTTATCACCCTTGCTTTCTCTCCAGGGCGGCAGCCACCAGCCCTTGGAAAAGAGGGTGCGGTGTGGTCGGGCGGCTCTGGAACTCCGGGTGAAATTGGCAGGCAATGAAGAAGGGATGTCCCGGCAGCTCCACCACTTCCACGAGCCCATGTTCATCATTGACGGCTGAAATGACCAGTCCGGCACTTTCGCAGGCCTCCCGGTAATCAGCGTTGAATTCATAGCGGTGTCGGTGGCGTTCGGAGACGATTTCGCGGCCCCCGTAGAGTTTGCTGCAGAGGGTGCCGGGCAGGATGTGCGCGGGGTAAGCGCCCAAGCGCATGGTAGCCCCCATGTTTTCGATGTGCTTTTGCTCCTCCTGCAGGCAGATGACGGGGCAGGGGGTATCTTTCGCGAACTCGGTGGAGTTGGCTTCCTTCAGTCCCAGGGTATTGCGGGCGAACTCAATAACGGCGACCTGCATGCCCAGGCAGATGCCCAGGAAGGGGATTTGCTTCTCGCGAGCGTATCGGACGGCCATGATCTTGCCCTCGATGCCGCGCCCGCCGAAGCCGCCCGGCACCAAGATGCCATCCACATCTCCTATCATCTCCTCGCATGAGCTGTGCTCCAATGCCTCGGCATCCACGCGCACAATCTCCACGCGGCAGTCATTGGCGGCGCCGGCGTGGGTGAAGCTTTCGTAAATGGATTTGTAGGCATCCTGCAGGGAGATGTATTTACCGACCACGGCGATACGCACGCTGTGCGATGGGTGGATGACGCGCCCCACAAACTTCTGCCACTCGTCCATCTTGGGCTTCGGAGTCGTGATCCCCAGGACTTCGGTGACGATGCGATCCACGCGGTCGCGTCCCAAATCGATCGGGCATTCGTAAATGGAGTGACGCACGTCTGCAAAGGCCACCACATGGTCCGGCGCCACATTGCAGAACATGCCTATCTTTTTCTTTTCTGCATCCGTCAAGTTGTCCATTTCCGTGCGGCACACAATGATGTCGGGCATGATGCCGATTTCACGCAATTTGGCCACGCTCTGCTGGGTCGGCTTGGTCTTCGTTTCGCCCGCCGCTTTGATGTAGGGCAGCAAGGTGACGTGGATAAAACAGCAATTTTGCCGCCCCACCTCCAGTGCAAATTGGCGCAGAGCTTCAAGGAAAAGATACCCTTCAATATCCCCGACTGTCCCGCCGATTTCTGTGATGATGACATCGCATTCCTTGTTGTTCTCGGTGAGGTCATAAAGGCGCTGCTTAATCTCGTCGGTGACGTGAGGGATATATTGCACCGTTTTGCCCAGGTAATCCCCGCGGCGTTCTTTTTCCAATACATGCTCGAACACTTTGCCGCTCGTCAGGTTGTTGAGCCTCGAAAGCTGGCAGTGCACAAAGCGCTCGTAATGTCCCAAATCCAGGTCCGTTTCTGCCCCATCGTTGAGTACATACACTTCCCCGTGCTGATAGGGATTCATGGTGCCCGGGTCGATGTTCAGATACGGGTCGAACTTCTGCATGGTCACTTCCAACCCGCAATGCTCCAGCAATGTGCCAATCGAGGCTGCCGCCAATCCCTTTCCCAAGGATGATACCACACCGCCTGTCACAAAAATGTATTTCATAGGTGTTCGTTGTTCTCTGCCCCATCCTATCACGCTTTGTCCGGGGATGTCGAGCTTGTCTCTCACTTTCCCGCCATTTCTTGCCGGTTTTATGCCCTCTTTGCTTTCTTTATCTAACTGAATGAGAATTGTCAAAGAGTCTAACTTGACAGGAGGATGAAAGTATGCTAAACTTTATAAATCTGATTAATAAAGTGAGAAGAGCGCAGTGCCAGGTAAGGGAAGGGATACGGCAAGAGCGGCGGGCGACGTGTCCTCAGCTGGCTCGTGCGACGGGTTTGAGTCTCGTGACGGTGCACCGGGAAATACGGGAAATGGAGAGACGGGGGGAGGTGAGGGAAATCGGGCGGGAGGTGCGGGGGGGCAGACCGTCGCCGATATATGAGTTTGTGCGGGATTATGCAGTGCGCGCGTACGTGCAGATGCGGAGGGAGCAAGGGCTGATCCGGGTGACGATGGAGCGTCTGGATTTGTCCGGTGAAGTGCAAGCGCGTATTATGGGGAATTTTGCTGCCGTGGAAAGGGAAAGTCTGGATGGTCGCCTAGATGATTTGTTGAGAGGAAAGCGTGTCCTCGGCATTGGGATATACAGTGCACCAATTGGGAGGCAGGAAGCGCTGCGGAGTCATCTGAGCGCGCGTTATAGTTGTGCAGTGGGGTATATGAATGCCGCAGAAGCATTGGCACAGAGAACAGAAGGTGGAGTAACCCTCTATTGGGTGCGCGGTGGGGTGCCCCAGGGGTGCATTTGGCGCAGGGGAGAGTTCCATGACTTGGGCAGGCTGGATATGCTCAGCCTTCCTGTGCCCTGGGAGAGCATGGATTACACCGATCACACTTTGGTTGAGGAAATGGTGGCGAGGTTGCTGCAGATACTCGTGTGTGTTCTGGCTCCGACGAGCATCAACTTGTATGCCGATTTTTGGGGTCCCAAGCTCGTGGGGCGCATTCGTTTCAACACGCAGTCTAAGCTGCGTGGCACAGCGCCGCCGCTCCGCTTTGGATCATGCACGGATCAAACGCTCCGTGCTGA
Source organism: uncultured Akkermansia sp. (assembly GCA_947630815.1). Classification (GTDB taxonomy): domain Bacteria; phylum Verrucomicrobiota; class Verrucomicrobiia; order Verrucomicrobiales; family Akkermansiaceae; genus Akkermansia. The sequence goes on from CANRJD010000081.1 coordinate 4,363, forward strand.
GCTGCATCGTTTGGCTTGTTTCGTAGGAGAAGTGCTTGACTAACACTTTTGTCCCACACGTGCCGCAATAATATTTTCTTCGCCCTCATTCAGCCCGCCCCCCATGCGTAATGGTTCGAAAAAAATCTGCGCAACGCGCGCGAACTCCCCAAATCGTACCTCGTACACAGGCGCCGTCAGGAGTCAGTGGCTATCTGTTGGGGGTGCTTTTTCTTGGGACGGATTCGCGTCTGCCTTTGGATCCTCATCTTGGCCTTGCTGCTTCTCGGGCAAACGCGATTGCCACAGATCTTCGGGATCCATCCAGAGGTAGGAGCGGTGGGAGTCCACGAGCTTGCCATCCGAGTACAAATTGATGCGCCATGTGAGCACATCTCCCCTTTGGGCGCGTAGTGGCCCATTGAAAATGAAAACGGTTTTGCGCGTCCCGCGGGAGGAACGAGGCTGAGTTAATTCTACGGTGCTGGTCAGCACTTTAGATGCCGTGGCTGCTTGAGTGTAGAGCATCTCCACGCGAGCAGGGGTGGAGGGCTGAGCATCATACCAGAGCACGTAGTAGTAATCTCCCAGTCGGGCGGTACGTTCTTTGTTGGAGTTTGCCCCGTAGAGCACATATTGGGCGTTAGCTCGTTTAGAACTGAGCTGCCAGTCCATACCGGGCAGTTTGGTGTCCTTGAGAGGTAAGTCAGACACGGTTACGATGTAAGACGTTGTGGAGCAACTTGAGAGCAAACTAGCGACTGCGAGGGCATCGAGCAATAAGCACCTGCGCAAGCGATTTTTTTTCGGGCTGCTGAGCATGGCGTACTAAGATTCTTTTTTATCGTCGTTACCCTTTAAAAAGGGCCAGTCGGCCAGGCTCGGGAAAGGGATCTCCACCGTGCCCATGCGTGCGCGCAGCAGGAACCAGAGCTTGCGGAAGTTGCCAACACTGTAGCGGCGCTCGAACACGCGGTACTCATCCGCCTGCATCTTTTCCAGAATGGTGTGGTAAATGAGGCTCATGGCCTGGGCGGGAATAAGGGCGTTGCGATCATCGACACTGAGAGCTTGGTAGGCTTCCTCGGCGTCTCCGAAAAACTTTTCTGCCAGGGCGGCTTCGTAGGCCAGCAGCTGGTGCATGCGGTAAGTGTAGCGTTGCTCACGTATGTCTTCCACTGTTACTTGGAAGAGCTCCATATCATCTGCCGGCAGATAGACACGACCGTACTTGTGACAATCTTCCGCCACGTCTCGCAGAATGTTGACGAGCTGCAAAGCGTAGCCGAGGGCAATCGCGTAATTGCGAGCAGCGGAGCTTGCCCCCATCACCGTGGCGGCAGTAATCCCTACGCAAGATGCCACTTTGTAAGCGTATGCAAGCAGCTCTTCTCGAGTTTGCGGCTGCACTTGCTTGATATCCCCGCGGCATCCCTCAATGAGGCGGAGCATGGGGGCAGGATCTAGTTGCATTTCGCGTACAAGCTCCTGCACCTCATCCTCGATACCGGGCGAGGCCGTCACAGCACAGGTCACAATTTGAGACCAGCGATCCAGAGCGGCATGACGTTCGGGATCGGTCATTACCGGCTCATCTACAATGTCATCAATAATGCGGCAGAAGGCGTAAAACTGTGCCATGTGGCGACGGCGATCTTCGGGCAAATCCACCAGCGTGAAAGCAAGGTTGGATTTGGCATTGCGGGTGATGGTGTCGGATTCGGAAGGTTCGCTCATGTGTGTCGTCAATGGATGATACCCCAGTGGCTCGTGAAGGGCCACAAAGAGATAGCCGCCGGTCCCAGTATGTTGAATTGATGCACCGGACCCCAGTAACGCGAGTCCAGAGAGTTTGTGGTGTTGTCGCCAAGGGCCAGATACTCACGGAGGTTGGGGCGAGAGGGGATAGAATTGCTCAAGTGGATCTCTTTATTGCCCAGCAGGTAGCCTGTCGGGACCATACGGGGCTCCAGTGACATGTAGCCGTACGGTTTGTACGGGGGACGTCCAGCGCTCACGCGAGTGATCCCTTCCTCTTGAGCGGGAGATCCGTTGATAATGAGCCGAGGGGGGAGAATACGCACGGAATCGCCGGGAAGGGCACAGAGCCGCTTGATGTAGTGGGTACCGTGGCTCTGTTCGCTCAGCGTGGCACTGCCGTTCGTATTGATGCCGCGCGTATCGAACACGAAGGTTTCTCCGCGTTCCGGCCTGCGGAAATGGTAGGCCATTCTGTTCACCAGAACCATATCCCCGGCATCCACCCTGGCTTTCATGATGGTTTCTCCCGCCCGATAGGGCACATAGTAGGGTCCGTGCGGAGTATCAATACGCTTGCCTTGCGCACGTAGATAGTCGATCACCGTACCCGAGGCTGCCGGTATGGCGACCGTGTGCTTTCCGGCATCATCGAAGGAGAGAATTGTGCGCGTGAAGAGCACCAAATAGCGCTCGTCATGGATGCTCTTGATTTGCATGGGGCGATCCGCCGTGATATCCACGTACGAGCTGCCCAGTGTGACAGCATCCCACACGCGTTTGGCTATGCCGGGCATCTCATCGATAGGATGCACCACAATGCCGTTCAGGCTGGGCCACATCGAATTAGTGGGAATGCGGAACGGCTGCACAAAGTACGTTCGGATACCCAGAAAAACCACGGTAATCACGAAGATGGACTCGACCAGTTCCACCAACAGTCCGCGCCGGAATCCCGGTAACTGAGCGTAATTTTCCTCTACCTGTTGCACCGCTTGCAGCGCGTCCTGTTTGCGCCAGCACAGCAGGGCCGAGCTCAATGCTTGCTCTGTGTCCTGCATGGCTTTTCTGCGCTCTGTCGGCACGGCAGAACCATTCTGCCGCAAGTAGCGCAGCAGCATTGCTCGCGCCTCAAGCGCACGCCTGCGCCATATCGGCGTAAACCACGCCAGGCAGGTGTCCACGATAGCATTGGTAAAACGAAGCAGCAAGTGCATAAACTCGCACGCTATTCTACATGCCGTTGCCCTTCAGGAAAAGTCAAAAAAACGTCTGTATCCACATCTGTCCCAAGAAAAACGAGAATCATTTACCATTTGGGAAGAGAGCTCTCCTCCGGTTCGCGGGAATGGGGCGAAGCCGCGCAGGGCAAACGCATTTGAGAAAAGTTAATCAACGGGGAAAATACCCTTATTGGCTGGTGTGAGAAGTACAGAATGATTGCATCATCCCCCTCGCTAATTTTAACCAGTCTTCAGACTTACGTTTATCTGGTGGCAAAAATCCGCAACCGTACTTGTAGTACAAACGCATTGCTAACATGGCTTGGGGAATCCCCAATCTCGCGCTTCCTAGGACGTAAGGAAATGCTCTCAACTTTTCTTCTTCCTGCCTCTGCTCGAACCCTCGCACGACGATATCTCCTATGACTTGATTATGGAGAAACTTGTTACTTGATTTCTGGCTGGCGTTGTCTCCTTCCTTTTCCTTTTTCGGAAAAATTTCGCTCTTCGTATAATTTTGTGGAATGACCCCACAGAGCAATTCTACAAAGTCGGCAAATTATGCGGTAACAACC
>CANRJD010000082.1 GCA_947630815.1 uncultured Akkermansia sp.
AGGGGCGGAGCAAAGTTTTAATCGTGCCCGAGCAAAAAAATTCGAACACCCCCAAAATTATAATTGACTATTGGGGGGTGCTTTTTCTTGGGACGGATGCGGCCTTAGATATGCACGTCGCCGCGGAGGATGGTGTTCGGCTCGAAGCGCCAGGGGACGTCGATGGTGAGGTGGCGCACATGCTTGAGAGAAGGCACGCCGAGCGCATCCAGCGCGTCCACCATTTTGAAAGACGGGTGGTTCAGGCGAATGACGGGCGCTATGCCGTGGCATTCCGGCGCCAGCTGCATGCGCCCGGTATGGTCGATTTCAACCGCATCCGAACGCAGCAACAGCATATCTGAAGTCGTTTTGACCGGGAAAAATCGCGTGCGCGGCACATTCACCGCTTGCGCACCCGGGAAGCACTGAATTGCCGCTCCCATCGCCGTTTCCAGTTGGTACACCGGAGTGGATTGAGGGTCGCGCGGATCGGCTGTCTTTGCATTGCAGATGACGGGTAAGGGCACCACACCGTCGTTCTGCTGCATGAAATCATGCAAGGCGTCCAGACGTATCCAGAGGTTGTTTGTGTTGAAAAAGCGGTGGCGTGAGATGTCCTGGAAACTCGGGATGTCCTGTTCGGCGCACTGTGCTACCTCGCGCAGGATGAGCTGCCCGTCTGCTTTTCGCAACGCCAAGTGACCGCCTTTCTTGTCGGCTTCGGTGCGCTCCGTCACCTCCATCACAAAGGGCGCGTCGCTCTGCGCAAACCAACGCAGAAAGCGTCCGTCCGGCTGCGCTCCCAAGTTGTCGGAGTTCGAAACGAAGGCGTAGCGGATGCCACGTTGCAGCAGTTTTTCCAGCCACCCACTGCCGGCTAACGCCGCATACAGATCTCCATGTCCGGGCGGGCACCATTCTAATTCCTTGTGGCTGGGAAGCGTTACCGGCTCCAGCGTGTCCCGCAGTAGCTTGGGCACTTTGTTCTGCATCAACTCCACATCCTCCACACGGTTGAAAAGCCCCGTATCCGCGTAGCGCTGCAGGTGGTGCAGGGTGTCTGCCGACGTAGAAAAGGAGTTCATGAGCAGCAGTTGCACGGCGCAATTTGCTTCCCGCTGCAAGGCGAGTACCTGCCGCACGATCAGGTCCAGAAAATTGACCCCCGGCTTGATGGATAGCAGACTCTTCGCTTTCTGCAGCCCCATGCTTGTGCCCAAACCTCCGTTCAGTTTGATGACAACCATCTGCCGCAGCAACCCCGCATCAGCCGCCTCTGTATTCGTCACCAAGTTCTCCCAATTCGGCAGCTCAGGTACCGGGCTGATTTCTTCTTCGCCGATTGTCATCTTTCGCCCGCTACGCAGCTCTTCCACCCCATGCATCATCGCCCGTATCGCGGCCTCCGAAAGCCCTTCTCTCTGCATTTTCTCGCGGATCAGATCGTCACTTCTCATAGCACCGCCATTTTAACTCACCTTCGCCCTCTCAGCAAGCGGATTTGCAAACGCATTGAAAATGCGTTTGCTTATGTACGATTTACGATTTACGATGTACGATTTGGGAAATTCGCACGCCTACGGCGTGGGGAAGCGGAGCGAATGCAGAGCGGAATTTTGAAAGCCATGCGCGGGGGTAGTTAGAAAGGGGCGGGAGCGCCTGGCGGCGCCCGGAGGCAGACGGGGTCTGCTTATGTACGATTTACAACACGCACGACGGCCCCAAGCAGCTGCGAGGCAGCTGCTCATGTACGATTTACGATGTACGATGTACGATTTATTAATAATGTGCGCGTTGCGCAGATTCTTTTCGGATCATTAACGTATGCAGAGATTCCTCTAGATCCATCATTATGATGACCGGTTGTTGTGATGATTTTGATACGTATAAACAGGGATATCAGTCAATAAGAGCATTTTCTCTGTTGATGAACTTCTTTCGAATGCGTTTGCCGTGTACGATTTACAACACGCACGACGGCTGTAAGTGCGTATGGACAGCGCGAATGCGCTGCCCGGAGGGCGAACCGGCAGGGTGGCGCCGGTGAGTCAACTTGAGGGATTCGCGCGCGTTGCGCGGGAAAACGTCCGGCGGAGGCAAGTCAGTTTGGCCAAAAGCGTAGCTTTTGCCCCGAAGGGGTGAAAACTGCCGACGGCGTAAGGCAGTTTAGCCAAAAGCGATAGCTTTTGCCCCGAAGGGGTGAAAACTGACGACGGCTGTAAGTCAGTTTGGCCAAAAGCATAGCTTTTGCCCCGAAGGGGTGAGGAGTCGTGAGGCGACTCCGAAGCAACCAGGGCAATGGGGTGCCGGTGAGTCAACTTGAGGAATTCGCGCGCGTCGCGCGGGAACTTGGCGAAGCAGGTGACGTCTGGCGGCACCCGGGGACGCTTGGCGGCGCCTCTGCCTCGCACCCTGTTTTACCCATCCCCTTCGCTTACGCTCCGCATCTTCGCGAGCTGATGGTTCGCCGAATTTCAATCGTAAATCGTAAATCATAAATCGTAAATGGATTGCGTGTTGGTTTCGCTTTTTTGGGGGACGAATGTGTGTGGGGATAGGAGAAAAAAATTTCGTTTCGTTTGAAAAAGGCTTGCCATAGCCCGCTATTTTGTGTATATTCCTCTGCGCGTATCAGGTCGCATTTCTGCTCGGTTGGCGGAATTGGTAGACGCGTTAGACTAAGGATCTAATGGAGAAATCCGTGGGGGTTCGAGTCCCCCATCGAGTAGAGAGCTAGGTATGTAAAAAACGTATCTAGCTCTTTTTTGTGGAATTAGGGAGTCCGAATATGTTGGCTCCGCCGAACTTGCGCGCAAGCGCCGAATTCCCCAATCGTACATCGTACATCGTAAATGAATTGCGTGTTGGAATCGTTTTTTTTCTTGGGACGGATATGACGATGTGGTCGTATTTCATAAAAAGATGTTGCATTTCCCGGAACTATCAGCTAAAATTCCCCGCGTATGGCGCGACAAGTTTTAGGGAAGGGACTCAGTGCCCTCATTCAGCAGAACGAAGTATCGGCTTCGCTGACTCAGCAGATGAATGATGACAAGAGAGTGATCACGGCGAATGTGAATGAAATTCAGCTTTCGCCATTTCAGCCGAGGCGTGTTTTTAACGAAGAGCAGACCCGGGAGCTCGCCAAATCCATCCGTGAGCGTGGTTTGGTGCAGCCGTTGGTGGTGAGGCGCGTGGAGGGGAAGTTTGAGCTGATAGCCGGTGAGCGACGCCTGCGTGCGGTGAAGAGTCTGGGCCACACGGAGGTAAAGGTCGTGGTGATGAAAGCCACGGATCAGGAGGTAGCGGAGATCACGCTCATCGAAAATCTGCAACGCGAGGATTTGACCCCGCTGGAAGAGGCTGAGCAGTACCACATGCTGCAGACGCGCTTCGGGCTGAAGCAGGAGGAAATTGCCCGCCACGTGGGCAAATCTCGGGCCGTTATCGCCAACATGGTACGCCTGTTGGACCTGGCGGAGCCCGTGCGCGAGAGGCTCAATCAAAAAGAGATATCCGTGGGACATGCCAAGGTATTGCTTCAGCTCAAAAATAAGCAACAACAGGTGCAGGCGGCCGACAGCGTGGTGCGCCGTGGGCTTACTGTGCGGCAGACGGAGAAGCTGGTGCACGATGCGCTGGAACCCCCGCCGCCAAGCGAGGCACCGGCGCCTCAACCGGTTCCGATGGACGATGCCACCGCGGAAATTTGCCGCCAACTCTCCAAAAGCTTGGGGGTCGAGGTCAATATTCTTCCCAAGGGACGTCGCAGCGGGGTTATTGAAATCTCCTACAACGGACGGGCAGAATTGACCCGCTTGCTGGAGATATTCGGGATCACCGCCCGCGCGTAAGCAAGGTATGCCGGCATGAGGACCCGACGTCTCCAGAGAATGCGGTGGTGGGCCTGTGTGCTGGCAGCTATGGGAACCCTGCTGGCGAGCCACTGCGGAAACGGAGAAAATGCTGACGAAAGCCCCGCCGGGCAGGGGCCTCTCGCCATGGAGGATACGGAAACTTTCTCCGGACAGAACGCTTGGAATCACTGCGCCGCGCTGTGCGAGCTCGGGCCGCGTCCCACGGGATCCCAAGCATACGCCAAACAAGTGGAATATCTCGCTGAGTATTTGTCAGCCCTCGGATGGCGCGTGCAGCGCGATACTTTTTCTCCCATGCCGGGACGCGAGATGACCAATTTGCGCGCTGTTTTCGGCGCTGAAGAGGGAGTGCGACCGATACTTGTATCCTGCCACATCGACACAAAAGGAAGCGGGGAAAAGGCTATTCTGGGGGCGGATGACGGCGCAAGTGGGGCGGCCGCGCTGCTGGAATTGGCGCGTGTGCTGGCGCGTACACCGGAGCAGGCCAAGCAAGTGGAGCTGGCTTTTTTTGACGGCGAGGAGGCGCTTGGCGAGCATATCACGGAGAGCGATGGACTGTACGGTTCGCGCTACGATGTGGCACGCCGCGGGGAAAAGGGTTTGCCCGCATGTATGATCAATCTGGATATGGTGGGCGGCGAGGGGAAGGTGATAGCCGTGCCGGTGATGGATACCTTGCCGGAGATGTATGAGCTGTATCGCACGGCGGTGCGCGAGCTCGGGTTGCCGGAGGAACGATGGACGCTGCACTTAGGCTCGTATTGGGACGACCATCGGCCGTTCGTGGAGGCCGGTGTGCCTACGCTCAATCTCATTGCCTCATTTGCCGGGAGTCGATGGTGGCACACGGCGCGCGACAACATGCAGCGCATTTCAGCAGCTTCGCTCGAAGAGACCGGCAAGGTGATCCTGCGGATCCTCTCCAAGCTGCAAACGGCGAGGCAGACGGAGTCAGCCCATGTACGATGTACGATGTACGATGTACGATTTGGCCAAGCCGTGGGCGCAGCTTTGCATAATCCAGCACCTTTCTAACTACCACCTTGCATGATTTTACCCACCACCTCAGCTAAAGCTTCGCATAGCCCGCGCCTTTGGCGCGCTATAATCTAAATCGTACATCGTACATCGTACATCGTACATCGTACATAGGCGCCGCCAGGCGCCTCCGTCCCTTTCGAACCAACCACCTTGCATGATTTTCCCCGCCCCCTCAGCTAAAGCTTCGCATAGCCCGCGCAGCGCGCGAACTTTTCAAATCGTAAATCGTAAATCGTAAATAACCAACGGCTTATGCTGCATGATGTGCCATTAACTACCATTGGGGGTGCTTTTCCTTGGGACGGATGTGATGCGTTTGACTTGCAAGTAAGTCCTGAACGTGGTATATAATCCGCGAGTTCACCCGTTTTTTCCCCCATGCCCCAACGCAAATCTCAACCCATCCGGCGTAAAGTAAAAAATTGGACTGCTTCGGACTCCGCTGAGTTGTACTGCGTCCACGATTGGGGTAACGATTTTTTCGCGATTTCCAAAAACGGGGAAACGACGGTACGGCTCGCCGATAGCAATGGCGAGTTGCGCCACGTGAGCTTGGTAAGCCTGATGAGGGAGCTCGCGGAGCGTGGAACGGCGGCTCCGGTTTTGCTGCGTTTCCGCGACCTGCTGCGCGCGCGTCTCGATGAGCTCAACAAGAGCTTCGCCGGCGCCATCCGCAAAGCTGATTACCAGGGCGTGTACCGCGGGGTGTATCCCATCAAAGTGAATCAGCAGCGTCGTATTGTCGAGGAGATCGTCTCCTACGGCGCGCGTTACCATTACGGACTGGAGGCCGGTTCAAAGCCGGAGCTCATTGCGGCTATGGCATACATGCAGGATAAGGAGGCTTTCCTGATGTGCAACGGGTACAAGGATGACGAATTCATCGATTTGGCGCTGATGGGGCAGCGCATGGGTCTCAACATCTACCTCATTCTCGAGATGCCCAACGAATTGCCGGCCATTTTGCGACGCGCTGAGAAACTGGGCATCGAACCGAACTTGGGTGTGCGCGTGCGCCTCTCTGCCAAGGGTTCCGGTCACTGGAGCGAATCTGCCGGCGATAAGTCTGTCTTTGGCCTGAACACGGCTCAGGTCATCGATGTGGTGGACCACCTCAAGTCTGTTCACAAGCTGCATTGCCTGAAAGTGCTCCACTACCATCAGGGTTCGCAAATCCCCAACATTTCCGTCATCCGCGAGGGCCTCTCCGAAGCCTGTCGCATGTACATCGACCTCGTTCGCGAGGGCGCTCCCATGGGCACGCTGGATATGGGCGGCGGCTTGGCTGTGGACTACGATGGTTCGCAGACGAACTTCCATTCTTCCTGCAACTACTCGGTGGAGGAGTACGCGCGCGACGTGGTGGAGATCGTGGGCGAGATGTGCTCTCGCTGTGGGGTGCCGCATCCCACGCTGGTGACAGAATCCGGACGCGCGATATCGGCCTATCATTCGGTTCTCGTGTTTAACATCCTCGACGTCACCAGTTCGCGCGGCTATGGCAATACCCTGCCGAAGCTGCCGGATAACGCGAGCGAGGTGCTCAAGGCGCTGGATGAGACATACCGCATGCTCACGCGCAAAAATATCCAGGAGTGCTACAATGATGCCAACTATTATCGCGAGACTTTGCGCATGCAGTTCTCGTATGGCAACGTGAGCCTGCGTGAGCGTGGCATCGGCGAGGCCATCTACTGGCACATTATGGAGCTCATCGCCCACCGCATCGCGGAGATGAGCGAAATCCCCGAGGATCTCAAGGAGGTCTCCGACAATATGGTGGATTTTTATTACGGCAACTTCTCGCTCTTCCAAAGTTTGCCGGATTGTTGGGCGATCGACCAACTTTTCCCGGTGATGCCTATCCAGCGCCTCTGCGAGCGCCCCACGCAGAAGAGTGTACTCGTAGATATTACGTGTGATTGCGATGGCAAGGTTGCCCAGTACATCGACCGCGAAGATGTTGCAAAATCACTGCCCCTGCACGAGGTCGAGGGCGACGAGCAATACTACGTGGCCGTGTTTCTGGTCGGAGCTTATCAGGAGACGCTCGGCGATATCCACAACCTCTTGGGCGATACCAACGTGGTGAGTGTGCACCTGGAGAACGGGCATCCCGTGTTCACCGGGGAAGAGGAAGGCGATTGCGTGGCTGATGTGCTCTCCTACGTGAAATACGATCCGAAGGTGCTGGTGAGCCGTTTCCGCGAGCTTGCCGAATCTGCGGTGGAGGAGGGACGTATCACGCCCCGTCAGCGCCGTGACGCGCTGGAGGCCTACCGCGATGGGTTGGCCGGCTACACGTACTACGAACTCTAAACCGGTAGCGGCGAAGCGACTGCCCATGTACGATGTACGATGTACGATGTACGATTTGGATTATAGCGCGCCAAATGCGCGGGCTATGCGAAGCTTTAGCTGAGGTGGTGGGTAAAATCATGCAAGGTGGTAGTTAGAAAGGTGCCGGATTATGTAAAGCTGCGTCCCCGGCTTGGCCAAAGTTGACTCACCGGCACCACCCTGCCGGTTCGCCCTTCGGGCAGCGCCTTCGCGCTGTCCATACGCACTTACAGCCGTCGTGCGTGTTGTACATCGTACATCGTACACTATTGATTCGAGGTGGTATAATCAGAAGCGCTGAGAGGGAAATCCTCAACGGAACTCCTCGACATAACGGGCGGAGCCTCAAAAGAGGCTCCATGCGGGAACGTTCATATTCGTACGTGGGCATAAAGTCC
>CANRJD010000083.1 GCA_947630815.1 uncultured Akkermansia sp.
CCGCCGTAGCCATCGCGTATGGCACGCGTCACCGTCTTGTCCTCAATCGCGCGCCCATTCAGGAAAATGTACTGCTCGCGTCGGTTACGGCGCGCATCTGAAAGGGGAGAGAGAAAGCCCTCCACATGCACGCCGATGCCGCTTGTAGGGCGAATGCGCAGCAAACCCTGAGCGGGGGCCATCCCATGCAGCTCTGCGATGCGTTGTCTCAGGTCGGAGGTCGCAGCCACATCAAAAATGACCTCACCATCCCGCAATAAGGTGAAGCGCACATCCGGGAAAGCGAGAGCATGCAAGCGCAGCTGCTGCTCGGCGTGTCCGGCCTCGGTTTCGATGCTCTTCAAAAACTTGCGACGCACGGGGGTGTTAAAAAAGAGGTCGCGTACCTCGACACAGGTACCGGGGGGGCAGCCTGCCGTGCGGATTTCCTCTTCTTCCCCGCCATTGCTGACGATTTTGTAACCTTCGACCTCTTCACGGCGACGGGTCGTAATGCAGATGTGGGATACCGAGGCGATACTGGGCAGAGCCTCTCCGCGAAAGCCGAGCTGATGGATGTTGAAGAGATCGTCGAAGGAAAGGAGCTTACTGGTAGCATGGCGTTGCAGACACAGTGCGAGATCCGTACGGCTCATGCCCTTGCCGTTGTCAATGACCTTGATGCAGGCAATGCCTCCGCGAGTGAGTTCTACGCGGATGGCTGTGGCCCCGGAATCGATACTATTTTCGACGAGTTCCTTGACAACGGAGGCCGGACGCTCCACTACCTCGCCGGCAGCCACCTGGCTGGCGAGCACGTCATCCATACGGCGGATGGTTTGGAGCGACTCACTTTGCATAGTTCGGTCAACGCAGCTCGGGCGTGCGACGCAGAGCCAGCGCGGTGCGTGGCAGCAGGTAGAGCGAGATGCAGCCGTCCTCATCCGTCAGATGGTGCACGCTGATATCCTGCCGCCCCAAGCCGCCGAATTCCGGAGCATCGGAATCCAGCACGATCTCCCACTCGCCCGGTTCGGGGGCAGGTAGTCGGTAATTCGACAGGGCTTTTTCACCGTTCCAGTTAAAGACGAAAATCAGACCGGCGCGCTCAAAAGCCATCACGCGGTTTTGCTCATCCATGTTCAGCGGGCGTGCCGGAGAGCTGCCCAAGAGTTCCGTCCTCTTGGCAAGTTGCACCATCGCGGCATCAAATGCGTTCAGAAAGCGATAGCGCAACAGCGGGTTATCTACCAAGCTCCACTGACGGCGGCAGTACAGGTAGGAATTGCCGTTGCCCTCGCGTGGGAAGTCTATCCACTCCGGGTGCCCGAACTCATTGCCCATAAAGTTAAGCCACCCTTCACCGCCGGCAGCCAGAGTGACAAAGCGTATCATCTTGTGCAGGGCGATACCGCGATCGATGATGAGGCTGTTGCTCGCGCAATCCATGTGCGTGTACATCTCCGCATCCATCAGGCGGAACGCGATGGTCTTATCGCCCACGAGCGCCTGGTCATGGCTCTCGGCATAGGCAATATTAGGCTCGCCATAGCGGCGGTTGATGAGGGTGTACCACATATCGCCCATGCCCCATTCTTCGTCCTTCTTTTCCTTGATGAGCTTGATCCAGTAGTCCGGAAGCCCCATGGCGAGACGGTGGGTGAAGCCCAGCCCGCCCTCATCTACCGGACGACACATGCCGGGCATTCCGCTCATATCCTCTGCGACTAGAATAGCGCCCGGGCGCACCCTCTGTGCCAGTGTGGTAGCGAGCTGCAAATAGGTGACGGCATCGCCGTTTACCTGATCATTATAATAACAACCCAAATCGGTAAAAGGCTCATGCCCATGGTGCAGGTAGAGCATACTGGTGACGCCGTCAAAGCGGAATCCGTCGAAACGGAATTCCTCCAACCACCAGCGGAGATTGCTGAGCAGAAAGATCTGCACATCTTCGCGACCGTAATCAAAGAGGCAGCTGTCCCAATCCGGGTGCATGGAGTCCCGCTCCCCGGCGTGAAAGTATTGCCCGCCTGAGCCATCGAAATTATTGAGCCCCTCGGCCACATTTTTCACAGCGTGGGAGTGCACCACGTCCAGCAGTACCGCCAGTCCCAGCCCGTGCGCGGTGTCAATGAGCTCCTTGAGCTCCTCCGGAGTACCGAACCGACTGCTTGGTGCAAAAAAAGAGGATACGTGGTAGCCGAAGGAACCGTAGTAGGGGTGCTCCTGCACCGCCATGAGCTGCACGGTGTTGTAGCCGAGTGCCGCTATGCGCGGGAGCACATTTTTGGTGAACTCCGCAAAGCTATGCAATCTCGGCTCCTCCCCAGCCATGCCAACATGCGCTTCATAAATAATGGGTTCGCGGATGCGTGAGGGCGTCCAGCGCTTATTTTTCCACCGATAAGGGGTTGCCGGGTCCCACACCACACCGGTGTAGTCGAAGCTCTGCGGATCCTGGTGAGTGTAGTGAATCCACGCGGGTATGCGGTCGTGACGCTGCAGGTCAGCTCCCAGTACATGGACCTTTACACGGTCGCCGTGGTGCAGGGCATCTGCCGGGAGTCGCACGCTCCACATCCCGGTGCTACTCGGGAGCAGAGGGGTGGCCGTGCGGTCCCACGCGTTGAAATCGCCGATGAGCCAAAGCCCTCGTGCACCGGGAGCCCATTCGGTATAGACCCATTCTCCGGTGGCTGTGTCGCGCACAATTCCCATACGCTCGTACCCGCGCGCCGCCTCCTCCAGACTTCCGTATTTGCGAGCAAAATCCTCCATCCGGCTGTCGTAGAGACGCAGCCGCGTTTTTATCACCGACTCGTAAGGCGTCAGCCAACTGTCCGCCAATACAAGCCCGGGGATGGGAGGTCTTCTCATCATGTCATTCTACCCGTATCGATGGACGAATTCAAACGTTTTTTGAATTACTCGGCGCTTTTCTTTTTGCGGGGGCGCGGCGTAGCGGTTGACTTAGCGGGCGCTTTCGTCTTTTCAGCCGCAACCAGCTTGCGCTTTGCCGGTTTTATCTCATCAGACTTAAAGGTGATAGCCGGGCTCTGTGTGTCCTTGCGGTCGACTTCTGAGCTCTGCCCGGGCGATAACTCCCCGCGCAGCATAGCCTCTGCGATGGGATCCTCCAGCAGAGTCTCTATCGCCCGCCGTATGGGACGAGCGCCGTACTGCACATCACTGCCTTTTTCCACAATCATGCGGATGACTTCCGGCGAGAGAGTAAGGCGTATCTGCTTATCCGCAAGCCGGCGGATGAGCTTGTCCGTCTCCAGCTGCACAATGCGTTCCAGATCGGACGAGGTGAGGCGTCGGAAGACGATGAGATCGTCAAAGCGGTTGATGAACTCCGGGCGAAATTGCTTTTTTGCCGCATCGGAAATACGCTCTTTCATGGAGTCGTAGTTGGCATCGTCATCATTCGAAAAGTTGAAGCCCATTTGTCCGCTGGAGTTGGCAAGGGAAGCTCCCACGTTGGAAGTAAGGATAATGATTGTGTTGCAAAAGTTGACCTTGTGCCCCATGGAATCCGTGAGACTTCCGTCTTCCAAAATTTGCAGCAGCAAATTCATCACATCCGAGTGCGCCTTTTCGATCTCATCGAAAAGTACGACGGAGTACGGTCTGCGACGTATTTTCTCGGTGAGCTGCCCTCCTTCATCGTGCCCTACGTACCCCGGGGGCGAGCCGATGAGGCGACTCGTGCTGAACTTCTCCATGTACTCACTCATGTCCACCTGAATGAGGGCATCCGGCGTGCCAAACATCAGCTCGGCCAAGTTACGCGCCAAGTAGGTTTTGCCCACTCCGGTGGGTCCCATGAAGAGGAAGGAGCCGATAGGACGCTTCGGATCCTTGATGTCGGCTCGGCTACGGCGCAAGGCGCGGGCGATGGCAGAGCAGGCCTGGTCTTGACCGATGACGCGGCTGCGGAGGACGTTCTCCATGTTGAGCAGCTTTTCGGCCTCTTTCTCCTCGATGCGAGCCAGGGGGATGTTGGTCCACTTTGATACCACGTACATGATGTCCTCGTCGGTCACAGTAGCGTAGTCGTTCAGCATCGTTTCCTTCCACTTGGTCACCTTCTCGCGCAAGTCAGCAGCCAGCATATTGATTCGATCGCGCAGGCTGGCGGCTAGCTCGAAATTTTGTTCACTGACAGCTCCCTGCTTTTCACGGCGCATCTCGTCGAGCTCATTTTCGCGGTCCTTGAGCTGCTGCGGGCGCGTCATGCGTCCCACGCGCTTGTACGAGCCGGCCTCATCAATGACATCGATCGCTTTGTCCGGGAGAAAACGACCGGTCAAGTAGCGGTTGGATAGTTGAACTGCGGCTTCCAACGCTTGCTGAGTGTAGTGTACGTGGTGATGCTCCTCATAGCGCTCTTGAAGACCTTTGAGAATGAGTATGGTTTCAGCGAGGGAGGGTTCACCGACCGGCACCTGCTGGAAGCGGCGCTCAAATGCAGCGTCTTTTTCCATGTACTTGCGAAACTCCTCCAGCGTGGTGGCGCCGATGGCCTGCAGCTCTCCGCGGGAGAGAGCCGGCTTGATAATGTTGGAAGCGTCCATGCTGCCCTCGGCTGAACCGGCGCCGATGAGGGTGTGTACCTCATCCACGAAAAGGATAATATTGCGTTCGTGGTGAATTTCGTCCATCACGGCCTTGAGTCGTTCCTCGAATTGTCCGCGGTATTTCGTGCCGGCTACCATCATCGGCAGATCCAGCGAGATAATGCGCTTGTCGATGAGAAACTCCGGCACATCATGCTTGGCGATAAGCTGAGCAAGCCCTTCGACAATCGCGGTTTTACCCACTCCGGCTTCCCCGAGCAGAATGGGGTTGTTTTTTGTGCGGCGGCACAGGATTTGGATGACGCGTTCGATTTCGCGCTCGCGCCCGATCACCGGGTCAAGCTCTCCCTTGAGAGCACGCGCCGTCAGATCACGCCCATAGGTGAGCAAGGCGGATTGGCGTTTGCGGTTTTGGGGACTATTACCGCTTCCCATCGTGCGCGGGTCGGCATTGAAGAGTGCGCCGAAGTTCTCCTCCTCCTCATCATCATCTTCTTCCTCATCGCCTTGAATCTCTTCGGCGTCGGTGGGGGCATTGCCGGGCTTTGGCTGCATTTCTTCCACAGCTTTGCGGGCATCTTCGTAATTGGCGCCGGCTTGCTCTAGCGCGTGGTGGGCCATGCCATCCTCATCCTTCAAGATGGCGAGCAGCAAATGCTCCGTGCCCACGTAGGCGTGGTTGAGCTCTGCCGCCTCTTGTCCGGCCATTTCAAGGATACGCTTTACTCGCTGCGTATAGGGCAGGGACCCGGTATTACTCACATCCGCCGTGCCGGGCACGAGCGATTTTTCGATGATATCAATCATGGCGGGGATGTTGATCCCTGCACGCCCCAGTATCGGAATGGCAAAGCCTTGTCCCAGTTTGAGCAGTCCAAGCAGCACATGTTCCGCGCCGATGTAATTGTGATGAAAGCGCAGAGCCTCCCTGCGCGCGAGGTTGATTACCTGCTGGGCTCGTGGTGTAAAATTGTTCATATAAGGTTAGTTCTTGATTAAAAATCGTTGATTTGAAGTTGTTCGGTAACGAGACGGCGCAACACCTCTCCACGGCGTGCGTCGGCATCCGCAGGCAGCCCGTCTTCTCCTGCGCCATACATGATGTAGGAGCTCTGGGTCACCGCGTGCGCGCGTGCGAGATGCGTTTTTGCGCAGTCCGGGGGGCAGTTGACGTGCAATTTTTGCGTGGTCACTCCCAGACGCAGCAAGGAGAGTATGCCGGGCAGGTCTTTCTCGCTGATGGGCATCCCCTTGCGTACGAGTTCCAGTGCCTCGCTGAGGCGGTTTTCCCATGCCGCACCGAGGCGCTTTTGCGTGAGCATTTTCTTGCGTTTTTGGTTTTCCATGCTTCCAAGTTTCCTTCCGAGCTTCCGAAGCACGGGAAAAAATTCGGAGAGCGAGAAGGGGTCACTGGCCGGTTGGTCAATGCGGAAGACATCCGGCATGGCTTCTTCCGGCACGCCGAAAGCAGGGCGCATTTGCAATTTAGCCTCACTGACGAGTTCCTGAACATTCTCGAGCTCACCTGTTTGCACCAGAGCAGGCAGGTTCATCCAGCAAGCTACACTCAGACCGTCGCCGCTTTTCAGAGGATCGGCCATCAGAAACTGAAACTCTTCGTCCCATGCCAAGCAGACATGGAGGTGATCCGCTAATTCCGCTTGTATGGCGCGGGCTGCCCAGAGTGCAGACGTGAGGCTTTGTCCGGGACCGTAAGAGATGAAACGCTCCACGAGCAGGTGTTCTTCTCCATTGATGATACCGAGGAAGAGCTGGCATTGATCCAGGAGAATGAGACCACGCTTTGCAGCGCCCGGCGGAAGTGGCGGCAGAAGTTCTCTTTGTTGCAACAGCTTTTTCTCTGTTTCGCTCAGTTCGTTGAGCGGCAGAAGAGATACCCGTTTCAGCTGCCTGTCTTTTTTGAAAGCTCGCCGCATAATTTCCTCCACCTCTTTCAATTGATCCTCTGCAGCCCAATGCGGGAAGGAGTAATCTGCCAAATTCAGTGCGATAATAGCTTGCGAACCCAGTATAGACTCCCCGTCGGCCAGCGCCTGCATGAGAGGAGTCTCGTGCTGGAGCAGCGTCTGTAATTCATCTCCCTTCATGACTTCTTCTCCAATTCCTTGATGCGGTCGCGCAGACGGGCCGCTTCCTCATAATCCTCCCGTTCCACGGCAACGAGCATTTGCTCTTCCAGTTCCTCCCGGCTTTCATGCGGGGGCCTTTCAATTTCCTGCAATCCTCCCGCGTGTTCGTGCAGCAGGCTTCGGAAAGTGTCATAGCACTCCGGACAGCCCATCAAGTGCGTTCTCTTGTAGTCCGCGAGCGTATATCCGCAACGTGGGCACACGTCCGCATGCGCCCTCGATCGGTAGTCTGCCTCCTGTTCACTTGTCTCGCCATGCAACGAAAAGAGGTGGTTCGGCAGGTGGGTCAGCTCCTTCTCATCGTCATCTTCCCCGTGCAGGATTTGGTTGATTAGTCGCTCTATGTGCCCGCTGAGCTCTTTCGGGAAAAATTGACCGGCAATTGACAACTGCTGAGGGTCAAAAATCCCTTCTTTTTTTGCGCACTCCTGGCACAAGGCGACATCCCTGAGTTTCCCATTCGCTATTTGCGTCAGAAACACAGTCGCCGGCTTTCCGCATATTTGACACCTTTTCACTCTCCG
>CANRJD010000084.1 GCA_947630815.1 uncultured Akkermansia sp.
GGATTGATTATTAACGCATTGCATAACTTGAGTCATACTCAATCGGGAAATATATATCACAAAAACATCGAGAATACAAGTATTTTTTTACATTATGTCATACACAATCACACACGTGTCCCAAGAAAAAAGCACCCCCAATACGTAGTTAACGGCACATCATGCAGCATAAGCCGTTAGGTATTTACGATTTACGATTTACGATTTACGATTTAAAAAATTCCCGCGCTTGCGCGCGTACTCCTCAATCGTACATCGTACATCCAACATCGTACATAGGCGCGTCAAGCGCCTCCGTCGTACATGGGCGGCGCCAGCCGCCACCGCCCCTTTGTAACCACCCCCGCGCACAGTTCCATCACATCCCGTCCGCCCCGGCTTCGCCAAGTTCCCGCAGCTCCGCTGCGCATTATTCCAAATCGTACGTTGACTCGTAGGCACCCCATTGCCTACCTGCCCTTCAGGCAGCGCATCCGCGCTGTCCATACGCACTTACCGCCCGCTAACGCGTGCGCCCTCATCGGGGCCGGTGGCAGACAAAGTCTGCCTATGTACGATGTACGATGTACGATGTACGATTTGAATTATAGCGCGCCAAAGGCGCGGGCTATGCGAAGCTTTAGCGAAGGGGGTGGAGAAATCATGGGCGGTCGTTGGTTCGAAAGGGACTGGATTATGCAAAGCTGTGTCCCTGGCTTTGCTACGTCACAGGCGCTGCCAAGCGCCTCTCGCCGCTTTGTAACTACGTCCGACCGTCGCTTCACGATTCACCTCCCGATCTGGCTTCGCGCGTCCGCGCCACAGGCGCGCGAATTTCCCAAATCGTACATCGTACATCGTCCATCGTACATAGGCAGACCCCGTCTGCCTATGGGGGCCTCCTGGGTGGCACTTCACGTGTATTGCGAGAGGCAACGGTCGAGTTCGGGGGATGGAGTAACGGCGAAGGCTTTGCCAAGTTGGATCGTGGCGGCGTTGCCCAAGGAGTTGCGGAAGGTGATGCGCACAGGGGTTTTCCCGGGGTGATCGGTCAGGATTTTTTTGATGAGGGCGATATCCGCGGCATCATGGCGCGTTGTGAGCAGGTTGATAGGGTAGAAAGAAGCGGATTTGCCGCGGCGGGAACGCGTGGCGGGGTTAATGAGCTCCAGCCCATTGGCTGAAACGCGCTTGCCGCCGGTCCGATCATCCTCAGATATACGGGCTCGGAAGCGCACGAAGCTGCCCTCCTGCAACAGTCCCTCCACAGCGGCGGCTTTGGCGTAGGAATCCCCCCACACAAGCGCCTCCGTGCTGCCGGTGAAGTCTTCCACAGTGATGACGGCGAACTTCTGCCCGCTGCTCTTGCTGGACTTGATGGCAACGGAGCGGATCATGCCCGCCATATCGCGCACGTTCTGGATTTCCTCGCGAGTGAGCTCCGGTAGGGTGCCGATGGGCACATACTTGGGCTGATCAATGACGCCGCGCATGGCATCCAGCGGGTTGCCGGAGAAATAAGCGCCGGTGAGCGCCTTCTCTTCATCCAGCCGCTTCTGTTTGGGCCACTCGGGGATGACCGGAGTCTCCTCCTCCTGCACGGCCGTAGTGGTCATATCGAAGAGCGACATCTGACCGGCCTCGTTGTCGCGATGCACGGTGGCAGCTCCGCCCAGCGCGCGGTCGATGCTCTCAAAGAGCGCGGCGCGGCTCGTGTGCATGCAATCGAAAGCTCCGCACTGCACCAGCACCTCAATTTGATTGCGGCGTACGTTTTGCGGTGGGATGCGGTAGCAGAAATCCTCCAGGCTGGCGTAGGGGCCGTGAGCCTCACGCTCTTCCTCGATGACACGTACGGTGTCGGAGCTCATGCTCTTCACCGCCGCCAAACCGAAGCGCACGGCGAGGTGCCCGTTGGGCATGGTCTCCGGGCGGAATTTGACGGCAGAGTGGTTCACGCAAGGTCCGAGCACCTCGATGCCCATGCGGTTCGCCTCCTGGATGAAAATGCCGATTTTCTCATTGGTCGCCTCGTTGGACATAAGACCGCAGAGGAACTCCACGGGGAAGTGTGCTTTCAGGTAGGCCGTCCAATAGGAGATATGACCGTAGCACGCGGAGTGCGACTTGTTGAAGCCATATCCCGCGAACTTCTGGATTTTATCGAAGATGGCATTGGCCGTCGCCTCATCAATGCCGTTGGTTTCGCGGCAGCCTTTCACGAAGCGGGCGCGCTGCTCCTTCATTTCCTCCAGATCCTTGTGCCCCATGGCGCGGCGCAGCAAATCGGCGCCGCCCAGCGTGTAGCCGGCCAGCAGCTTGGCAGCCGCCTGCACCTGCTCCTGGTAAATCATCACCCCGTAGGTGGGGCCGGACACCTGCTCGAGCAGCGGGTGCTCGTACTCCGCCGTTTTTTCGCCCTTCTTCACGGCAATCATCTCGTCCATGAACTGCATGGCGCCTGGGCGGTACAGGGCGAGCAGCGCAATGATGTCATCGATCTTGTCAATCCCGTAGCGGCGACACGTGTCAACCATGCCGCCACTTTCCAACTGAAATACGCCCATGGTATCCCCGCGGTTGAGCAACGCCAGCGTCCCCGCATCGCGGATATCCACCTCATCATAGCGAAAATCCGGTACGCGCATGCGCACGTAGCGCTCGGCGTCTTTCATCACCGTGAGCGTCTTGAGTCCCAGGAAATCCATCTTGAGCAGACCGGCGTTGTAGATGGCGCCCATATCGCACTGCGCCACCACTTCGCCCGCCGGATTGCTCAAGTCATCGCGGGTGAGCGCCACATACTCATCCAAGGGACGGTCGCCGATCACCACGCCGGCGGCGTGCATCCCCACGTTGCGAATGGTGCCTTCCAGCTTGAGGGCGTACTTCCACACTTCGCCATACGTGCTGTCCATGACGAGTTGACGCAGCTCCTCGTTGTTGTCGTAGCTGCTTTTGAGGCTAACATTCGGACCGCTTTCAATGAGCTTGGCGATGCGGTCGCTGTCTGCATAGCTGAGGTCGAGTACGCGCGCTACATCGCGAATGACCGATTTGGCGCCCATGGTGCCGTAGGTGATGATATGGCTCACAGCACGCTCGCCGTACTTGTTGCGCACGTAATCGATGACCTCCGGGCGGCGCGTCTGGCAGAAGTCGATGTCGATATCCGGCGGGCTGACACGCTCCGGGTTCAGGAAACGCTCGAAGAGCAGGTCGAATGCCATGGGGTCGATATTCGTGATGCGCATGCAGTACGCCACCAGCGAGCCGGCAGCTGATCCGCGCCCGGGTCCCACAGGAATGTCGTGATCCTTCGCCCAGTTGATGAAATCGGCCGTGATGAGGAAGTAACTCGCGAAGCGCAGCTGGTTGATGACCGCCAATTCATTGTCCAATCGCTCACGCAGCAGGGCGTCGTTTTTGGCTCGCTCCTCGCCGTAGCGCCGGGTCAGCCCCTCGTAGCAAACTTTGCGCAGGTATTCCTCGCGCGGCGAACCATCCGGCGTCGCAAACTCTGGGTAGCGTTCGGTGGAGGTAGAATCCAACTTGATGGAAACATTGCAGCGCGCCGCGATTTTTTGCGTGTTGTCGTAAGCCTCTGGGTAGTCCGGGAAAAGCTCGCGCATCTCTTCCTCGCTCTTCAGATAAGAGGAAGTCGGATAGCGCAGTCGCTTCGCATCCTCGCGCTTATTACCCGTGCCGACGCAGATGAGAATGTCGTGCGCATCGTGGTCGGCCGCATTCAGGAAATGCGCATCATTCGTGACCACCAGCGGCACATCATGCTTGCGAGCCAGACGTACCAACTCCGGCGTGCAAAAACGCTCGTTCTCCAGCTCGTGGTCCTGCAACTCCACATACAAATTGTCCTCGCCAAAAATGTCCTTGAGCTCCAGCAGCGTCTCCTCCGCTTTCTCCGAACGCCCCTGCAAAATCCACTCCTGCAAGGGACCGGAGATGCAACCCGTGAGGCAGATAATCCCCTCGCTGTACTCGCGCAGAGTAGCCATATCCACGCGCGGCTTGTAGTAAAAGCCCTCCAAGTGCCCACGACTCACCAATTTGATGAGATTCGCCCAGCCGCGATTGTTCTCGCATAGCAGAACCAAGTGCGTGTACTTGTTGCGTCCGGGTATCTGCTTCTTCACATTCAGCGGCGTGGGAGAAAGATAGATTTCGCAGCCCAAAATCGGCTTAAAATATGGCTTCTTTTCGTCCGGGTACTCGGTATTCCACGCCTTCACCTCCTTGTTGTGCTTTTTAGCATTGACCAGAAATTCAATGGCCGCAAACACATTTCCGTGGTCGGTGATGGCCGCAGAATCCATCCCCATCTCCACACACCGCTTGATGAGATCTTTCGTGCGGATCATCCCATCCAGCAAGGAGTACTCGGTGTGTACGTGCAGGTGCGCAAATGCCATGCCCCACTCTACCACAGACGCACGACTTTAGCAAGCCCCAGGCAAACGCATTGGAAAATGCGTTTGCCTATGTACGATGTTGGATGTACGATGTACGATTTGGATTATAGCGCGCCAGAGGCGCGGGCTATGCGAAGCTTTAGCGAAGGGGGTGGGTGAAATCATGGATGGTTGCTGGTTAGAAAGGTTTCGAATTTTGCGGAGCTGTGTCCCCGGCTTCTCTACATCGTACATCGTACATCGAAAATCGTACATAGGCGGCGTCAGCCGCCCCGCTCCCGCACCTGCTTCGCCAAGTTCGCGCGCAAGCGCGGGAATTTCCCAAATCGTACATCGTACATCGTACATCGTAAATGAGTTCATGGTTCCTGAACCATGAACTTGAGTTCCGCCTCGCAGGTGACTTCGCCATTCACCAAGCAACGACCGGTAGCCACGCCAATGGCGCCACGCATCTTGGTGAGCTCAGTCTCGATGATGAGGACATCTCCCGGCTCCACGGGACGACGCCATTTCACCTTGTCGCAACTCATGAAGTAGCCAATTTTACCCTGATTTTCCGGAATGCGGAGCATGAGGATGGAAGCAACCTGGGCCATAGCTTCCACCTGCAGCACGCCCGGCATCACGGGATGTCCGGGGAAGTGTCCTTGGAAGAACAACTCGTTCATCGTGAGGTTCTTTTGCCCCACGCACTTGGTATCGCCCTCAAAGCCCAAAATACGATCCACCAGCAAGAAGGGGTAGCGATGCGGCAGCAGCTTGAGCACCTCCGCCGTGTTCAGGACAGCGTCGCCCGCCGGCAAAACCACGGGCTTGGGGCGCATCGCCTCCATGCTCTCGTACGTCTTCTGCAGTTTGGCGGCCATTTGGGTGTTGATGCCGTGCCCCGGCATGATGGCAATCACGTGTCCGGTGATGCGGTGACCATTGAGGATCAGGTCGCCGATAAGATCCATGGTCTTGTGGCGTGCGCACTCATTGTGGTGGCGCAGACCGCCGGCGCAAATGTATTGATCACCCTTGATGACAATGGCGTTGTCCAGCGTGCCTCCCCGAATGAGTCCCTTGTCAAGCAGCGGCTGTATATCCTCGTAAAAGCAAAAGGTGCGGGCATCTGCCAGCTCTTTCTCGTAAATTTCCGGGGTAATGACGGAGCTGAAATACTGCGTCACGCGCCCGTTCGGTCCCACTGCGGTGAGCGATATGCGGAACTTCTTGTCCGGCAGAATAACGATGTGCGATCCATTTTTGGTTTCCACACTCACCGGTTCGCGCACTTCCCACACGGTCAGCGGAGCGTCCTGCTCCACCACTCCGGCCTGTTTGATGAGCTGCACAAAAGGCGCGGCAGACCCATCGCAGATGGGCGGCTCATTCGCATCCATCTCCACGATGGCGTTGTCCACTCCCATCCCCGTGAGCGCGGAGAGCACGTGCTCCACGGTGTGCACATTCACGGAGCCCTCCGCAAGCGTCGTCGCGCGTTCTACAGTCTGCACATTCGCGGCGGAAGCGTCAATAAAAGGCTTATCCGGCAAATCTATGCGCCGGAACTTCAACCCGGCATTGGGATCGGCGGGCTTAAGCGTCAGCTTCACGGGCTGCCCGGTATGCAACGATGTTCCTTGGATCGATGCTGCCTTTGCGAGTGTCTTTTGCTTCTCAATAGCCATAGTCCTGCCGCATTTTACTCTTCTCCGAGCCCTTTGTGAAGCGAAAAAACGCCGCTCCCCACGGCAAACGCCCACATCCATCCCAAGAAAAAAGCACCCCCAATACGTAGTTAACGGCACATCATGCAGCATAAGCCGTTGTTTATTTGCGATTTACGACTTTAATGTTCCCGCAGCTCCGCTGCGCATTATTCCAAATCGTACATCGTCCGTCGTACATCGTACATGGGCAGACCTCGTCTGCCTTCTCCCGTCGCTTTGTAACTACGTCCGATTACGGCTCCAAGACATCCCGTCCGCATCTGCATTGCAGTTCCCGCAGCTCCGCTGCGCATTATTTGCAAATCGTAAATCGTAAATCGCAAATCGTAAATGAATTGACTCACCGGCACCACCCTGCCCTGGTTGCTTCGGAGTCGCCTCACGACTGTTGCTTCGGAGTCGCCTCACGACTCCTCACCCCTCCGGGGCAAAAGCTATGCTTTTGGCCAAACTGACTTACAGCCGTCGTCAGTTTTCACCCCTACGGGGCAAAAGCTATGCTTTTGGCCAAACTGACTTACAGCCGTCGCCAGTTTTCACCCCTGCGGGGCAGCGCATCCACGCTGTCTACTCGCCGCCCGCAGCTCTGCTGCGCATTATTTGCAAATCGTACATCGTACGTCGTAAATCGTACATGAGCAGCTGCCTAGCAGCTGCTTGGGGCCGTCGTGCGTGTTGTACATCGTACATAGGCGGCGTCAGCCGCCCCCGCCCCGCGCAACGCGCGCGAATTTCCCAAATCGTACACTATTGATTCGAGGTGGTATAATCAGAAGCGCTGAGAGGGAAATCCTCAACGGAGCTCCTCGACATA
>CANRJD010000085.1 GCA_947630815.1 uncultured Akkermansia sp.
TCCCTTCTTCCGCAACTGCGCTTATTCTATCGCAGTCCCCCGTATTTTAACACCTCAAATTAACCGTTTACGATTTGCAAATAATGCGCAGCGAAGCTGCGGGAATTTGGCAGAGCTAGTGCGGAGGCTGGGTTATGAAACTGTGATCGGACGATGGCAGGCGGGGCCTGCCTATGTACGAAGTACGAAGTACGATGTACGATTGCAGAGCTTGCGCGCGTTGCGCGGAGGGGCGGAGGCAGATGAGGTCTGCCTATGTACGATGTGCAACGTACGACGGAGGCAGCCTGCGGCTGCCTTGTTCCACGTGGAACATTTGAACATTGGCGGTGACATTTTAAAAGGCGTCAATGACAATAATCTGGCTTGCAAATGGGCGAATGAAATGGTATAAGGGCGGGAGCTGCTGTACGCGTGACACGCGGTATAAAAGACCCGGACCGTTATAAAACGATAAGGGAGCAATAAGGAACAGGGTTCCATGTTCCGTCCTTTAAGGATACCTCAGGCGAGCCCGACCTTGCACCCACCTAGACAAAGGGAACGTGGCTTCCACACCGCTGACGGTACAGCGGCTTTTTTTATTTACGACGGAGGCGGAGGCGGCTGACGCCGCCCATGTACGATGTACGACGGTGGCAGACGGGGTCTGCCCATGTACGAAGTACGATGTACGATGTACGATTGCGATGTTCGCGCGCGTTGCGCGGGGAGAAGGCGCAAGCGCCTATGTACGATGTACGATGTACGATGTACGATGTACGACGGAGGCGACTGGCGGCGCCTATGTACGATGGACGACGGTGGCAGACGGGGTCTGCCCATGTACGAAGTACGATGGACGATGTACGATTGCGATGTTCGCGCGCGTTGCGCGGGGAGAAGGCGCAAGCGCCTATGTACGAATTTCGACGTACGACGGAGGCGACTGGCGGCGCCTATGTACGAGGTACAACACGCACGACGGCCCCAAGCAGCTGCGAGGCAGCTGCTCATGTACGATTTACGACGTACGATGTACGATTTGAATGCTAGCGCGCCAGAGGCGCGGGAATTTTGCGGAGCAGGGGCGGAGGGATGTCCTGGAGCCGTGATTGGGCGTGATTAGAAAGCGGTAAGCGTGCGGACAGTGTCTTCGCGTTGTTCATTCTTCCCGCGCAACGCGCGCGCATTTCTCAAATCGTACGTCGTACATAGCAAACGCATTTCCTAATGCGTTTGCTGTGGCACTTCTTCCCAGATGATGGAGTAGGCAGGGTGGATGGGACGGATCGTGCGGGGCTGTTCATTGGCAATACGACGCAGCTCGGGGAGCAGGGCGCCTGTGGCCTCCCGGATGATTTGTTCGCGCACGACAGGTGACACAGCGGGGCAAGCATCGTACAGACCGAGGGCAAGGCCGCCAGAGGGGGCGCGCATGAGGCGCAGGGGCCAAAGGCGGCACTCGATCGGGCGGGCACTGCGAGGCAACGTGCAGCCGGTAGTCGGGTCAAGCGCCGGGCAATTGGCACAAAAGTTTTCCGGTGCGTCATCCGGGAAATGCAGAGCAAAAGTCGTGGAGCCATCCTCACGAGTTCGAAGAGGAATTCCACGGGCGCGCAAACGCTCTGCGAGCTCCGGGGTGAGGGCAGGGGTCTCCCAGGCGGAGGTACGTCGGAAATTGCAACAAAGGCGGCACGAAGCACATTGCGCAGCGCTGATAAGATGAGTCAACATGGGAAGCACGGCAAACGCATTGGGAAATGCGTTTGCCTATTTACGATTTACGATGGAGGCGGAGGCACCGCCTATGTACGATGTACGATGTACGATGTACGATTGGAAAGTTTGCGCGCGTTGCGCGGGGGTGCGGTGAACGAGAAAGTTGCTTATGATGACCGATTGTTGTCATGATTTTTGGTACGTATAGACGATGATATCAGCCAATAAATGCGGTTGCCGTGCAGGGGCGAGCAGAAAACTTTTCGAGGATCAGGGACGGATGGTAAGAGAGCTTAGCTTGGCGTAAGCCGGGGGTATTGAGGTCCTCCTCACGGTTGATGAGAGTGCAGGAGACGGGGAGAGAGCGGGCGAACTCGCGATTGATGAGTGCGTAGGCTCCGCGGAATGCGGGAGCACACTTTTCGTAATGAATATCGACCACCTGATCGGAGATGAAAGAAGCGATAGCCATAGCCGCCGGCTGAGATTCCACGTAGAGCAGCAGACCAAAAAGCTGCAGGGGCTCCAAGAGTTCCAGCGCGCGGGAGATCGCATTCAACTCGTGGTGCAGGGCAGGGGCGTCCTCTTCCTGCGCAGCGAGCCAGGCTTTGGCAATGCCCAAGGCATCCGCAGCGTTGTCGCGACACAGTTGACGGGTGCTCCACTCGGGGAAATCGCGGGTGAAGCGCGAGATATGGTTTCGCTTCGCGTGGTATGGGGTGCCGGGCAGCTCGGCCAGCAACTCGCGCCGGTAGAGGTAATCTGCATCCCCGCGATCCGTCGTGTAGATGAACTCCCCGGAAGACCACTCCTCCAGAAAAGAACGCTGCTCTGCCGTGAGCAGGCAAAATCGC
Source organism: uncultured Akkermansia sp. (assembly GCA_947630815.1). Classification (GTDB taxonomy): domain Bacteria; phylum Verrucomicrobiota; class Verrucomicrobiia; order Verrucomicrobiales; family Akkermansiaceae; genus Akkermansia. The sequence continues at coordinate 2,556 of CANRJD010000085.1, forward strand.
AGCTCCCGCCCGCGCGCGGCGGCATCCCCGCGGATGAGCTCGAGTCCACGACGAGCGCCCTCCGCATCCCGTGCACCGGCAGGAAATGCATAGCCGAGCAATCGCGCATTCTGCTCATAATGGCGAAAGAGCATACCCTCCGCCTGCGCCACCGTGGTGTGGTATTTCCCCTGCAACAGCACGAGATTGGCCACCGCCAAATCGCTGGAGCATGCCCCCTCTGTGCAGCGACGCATGAGGGACGCATCCGCCGGCGTGGGCGGAGCAAAGGGCAGGGGAGAAGAAGGGGGAAACATAGAAATTTACGATTTACGACGGAGGCGCCTGGCGGCGCCTATGTACGAAGTACGATGTACGATGGACGATTGCAAAGCTTGCGCGCTTTGCGCGGGGACGGAGGCAGACGGGGCCTGCCCATGTACGAGGTACAACACGCACGACGGCCCCGTTGAGGGCGCACGCTTTAGCGGGCGGTAAGTGCGTATGGACAGCGCGGATGCGCTGCCCCGCAGGGGCGAACCGGCAGGGTGGTGCCGGTGAGTCAACTTTCGACGTACGATTGCAGAGCTTGCGCGTGTTGCGCGGGGAAGCCGAGTGGCGCCTATGTACGATTTTCGATGTACGATGGACGATTGCAGAGCTCGCGCGCTTTGCGCGGAGGGACGGAGGCATAGGCGCCTGGCGGCGCCTATGTACGATTTTCGATGGACGATGGACGATTGCAGAGCTTGCGCGCTTTGCGCGGAGGGGCGGAGGCAGAGGCGCCTGGCGGCGCCTATGTACGATTTTCGATGTACGATGGACGATTGCAGAGCTTGCGCGCTTTGCGCGGGGACGGAGGCAGACGGGGCCTGCCTATGTACAATGTACGATGGATGACGGAGGCGCCTGGCGGCGCCTATGTACGATTTTCGATGTACGATGGACGATTGCAGAGCTTGCGCGCTTTGCGCGGAGGGACGGAGGCAGAGGCGCCTGGCGGCGCCTATGTACGATTTTCGATGGACGATGGACGATTGCAGAGCTTGCGCGCTTTGCACGGAGGGGCGGAGGCAGAGGCGCCTGGCGGCGCCTATGTACGAAGTACGATGTACGATGTACGATTGCAGAGCTTGCGCGCTTTGCGCGGAGGGGCGGAGGCAGACGCGAGGCGGCTGCCTATGTACGATGTACGATGGATGATGTACGATTGCGGTGTTCGCGCGCGTTGCGCGGGGAAGCCGAGTGGCGCCTATGTACGATTTACGGGGCACGGTTTGGGATTTATGAGATATGGGGTGGGATTTGGAAAATTGGCTCACCGGCGGGTAATGCTGGTGAGCCAATTTGGAAGTCCGACGCGATGCCCGGAGCGATCAGTACTTGTAATTGGCGTAGAACTGGAATTGCCCGGAGCGATCGATGGCATTGGACGTCTTGAAAGGAATAGCGTAGTCCACCGCCAGAGGTCCGATAGGCAGGTTAAGTCGCAAGCCGATACCGTAGTCCGCGCAGAAATCCTTGAGGCGGAAGTCAAACGATTCCTCATGCACAAATCCCGCATCGACAAAGAAAGCTAGGCGTGCCATATCCGCCAACGGGATACTCACCTCCGCCTGCACAAAAGCGGATGAGTTGCCTCCCATCGTCTCATCGCCCGACAGGACCTCATTCACCATGCCTACGTCTCGATAACGGAAGCCACGCAGGTTCGCCGGACCACCCAAGTAGCAGCGCTCAAAAATGGGCACCACATCATCCTTATGCAGCGTGTCGATCGTTTCGATGCCGAAGTTGAGGCTAAAGATAGAATCCCATACCGAATTATGATAGACGGATGCATTGGCGCCCATGCTGTAAGTCTGCACCGTGGATCCCGGTCCGCTGTATGAAGCATGAACCTCCACATTTCCGCCCTTGCGCGGCGTGATCATTTCATCACGCGTATCATATTCATAGCTGATGCCAAGGTTACTGCGGGAGTAATCGCGGCAGCTAAGCCAGAAGAAAGGAGGAGCATAGCCCTGAGGCTCCAGCTCGTAATTCTCAATGCGGTAAGTAAGGCGTACCGAGCTTTTATCATCTATGGCTCGGCGCAAAGACACGGCATAGCCATAATTGATCTGCGTGTAATAATCACTCATGTAAGATGAGTTCGAGAAGTAGAGCTCGTTGCCAAACTCAAGCTTGCGGTCCAAGAACCATGGCTCGGTGAGACTGATGCTGGCGCTCTGGTAATCGAAACCCAGTTTTCCTTGCACACTCAAGCGTTGCCCACCGCCCACGAGCGACCCGCGTCCGAATAGCCCGCGGATGTCGAAGTTGGACTGCACTGCATTCGCGTACAAGTACACATTTTCCACGGACGAGAACGCCACGCCGAAGGTGAAGCTGCCGGTCATGCGCTCATGCACATTGATGTTGATATCGCGGTATCCAGGTATGGATGAAGCAGCGGGGGACACATCGATGCCATCGAAATAGCCCAGATTCTCGAGACGGCGGCGGGCGGTTTCCAAATCCACGGAATTGAAGTTTTGCCCAGATTTGAGCGGTAATTCTCGCAAAATCACGTACGGTTTCGTCTTCGTATTGCCGCGCACATTGATGCGCCCCACGCGGTAGCTGTTTCCTTCTGTAATAGCATAGCAGATGTCCACCACGCGCGTTCCGTCCTTTTCCACCGCCACTTCGTTGATATCTGGCCGCACATCAGCATCCGCATAGCCTTTGGCGCCGTAGTACCTGCGAATCATCGTCGAGTCATCCGATACCTTCTGCAGGGAGTAAATATCGCCGTCCAGCATGCTCATGCCGGGCTCAAGCTGTTTGGAGGAATAGACCGTATTGCCCCTGAAAGACACGTGGCGGACGCGGTAGCGAGGTCCCTCATTGATGTGCACCAGCATATTGAGGTCCTGGGGTCCGGTTTTACCGCTTTGGGAAGAGTAGTCAACCTTGGTAATGGTCGCGCGCAGGTAGCCATAATTGCGGTAGTGGCGTATGATTTCCTGCATATCATCCTCCAGCTGTTCGCGGTCGATGTTGCCGGAATCATCTATCCAATGGAAAATATTGCGCTGCTTCGTCTTCATCATCTGGCGAAGCTGCTGAGAATCAAACTGTTTGTTCCCGGAGAAACGGATCCGCTGCAAGCGAACCTCGCGCCCCTCCTGTACATCAAAGATGACATCCTGGTATCCTTGGCGGGCGGTGGACGTGTGTCGCCAGCTGACCCTCACATCCGGGTAGCCCGCATCGTGGTACAGCTTGAGAATCTCCGCCCTGGCGCGCGACAAATCGTGATCGTTGATCACGCGACCGGAATTGAGTTTGGTAACCTCGCGCAACTTTTTAGCGCCGTAGCGGTGATTGCCCGTGAAACCGACTCCTCCCATCACCCCCGCCGGTTCCACCTCGAACACCACATGCACTCCACCGCCTGATGGCTCCACCGCCACCCTCGCGTTGTTCCCTACCAATCCCTTCTCGAGCAGACGCTCCAAGTCGTCATTCACTCGGGAGGACATGTACTTCGACCCCACAGACGTCTGGATGACATCCAACAATCGCTGATCCGGCACGGTGCGCTGTCCATGGGTGTAACGGATACTTACCCCGGTTACCCTCCTGCCTTCATATGCCGTTGCGTCGTTAAAAATTCCCAACCCGGTCGCCTCGCCCAACTCACGCATGGCTGCCTCCTGTCCGATCAGTTTGGTGTCAGTTGAGGTTTTGATCAATCGACCCGGCGTATTCGCACGCTGAGCGCGATCTTGTTGAGCCGTCTGGGACTCTGCCGCCTTTTCCTCCCCCTTCGCCTGATCAGGAGCCGTCGTCACCGCCTCCGTCGTGCGGGCGGACGCGTTGTCATGAAGCATGGCATCCAAGAAGGGATCATTCGTATCCCCCTGAGCATAAAGAGTTGACAAGCTGATGGCCAAAAGTGGAGTCGCGATCAACGACGCGGGCGTATGCATTGAGCTTGCATTCATACCCTTCTATCATGCCTTACCGCGCTCCCTTGGTCAAGTTATTATATAGTCATTTTTGGCAGACGGAGTCTGCCCATGTACGATGGACGATGGACGATGGACGACGGTGGCAGACAGAGTCTGCCCATGTACGATGTACGATGTACGATGTACGACGGTGGCAGACAGAGTCTGCCTATGTACGATGGACGATGTACGATGTACGATTGCGATGTTCGGCGCCGGTGGCGCGGGGGAGAGCGAAGCCGGAGCGAAGGCTGAATTATGGAGCTGTGATCGGGGATGGTTAGAAAGGGGCGGGAGGCGGTGGCGCCTGGCGGCGCCTATGTACGACGTACAACACGCACGACGGCCCCGTTGAGGGCGCACGCTTTAGCGGGCGGTAAGTGCGTATGGACAGCGCGGA
>CANRJD010000086.1 GCA_947630815.1 uncultured Akkermansia sp.
GCCCCCCCAGGGGCGGAGCAAAGTTTTAATCGTGCCCGAGCAAAAAAATTCGAACACCCCCAAAATTATAATTGACTTTATTTCCACTAAACGTACCCACCCCTGTACCTGCGTTTTTCCACGTAAAGATGCTCTCTACCATTACTCGACCTATGTTATCATTCAGCGAAACTTGATTGACATTGGTCAGGGTTAAACTTCCTTCTGTTGTCAATGCCCCGAGTTTGGGACCCACTTTTGCATGATCTCCTTTCTCAAAAGTAAACGTATTACTGTTAGAAATGGAGATATCTAAGCAGTTGATGTATCCGTTACGGTAATTGTCAACCTCGGTCGGGCGTTCGTGGAAAGGAAGATCCCAGCTCGACCACGTTCTGTCTTTATTTTCGATGTTGCTCGAATAGTTTGTGCCGCTGATGAGGATCACATCCATTTCTTCCATCTTGACCACTCCCTTTCCATAAGGAATGATCCATGCAACGTTTCCTTTTCCTTCCCCTATCTGGACTTTATATGAGCATGTTTTATTGTTCCCATCAAGTGTAAAATTGACTTCATTTAAGAGGGTCCGTTGCACGGAAGTCGATGTATCCTTATGGTACACGTGGACACCAAAGGAGTGAACACTTTTAGTCGTTACGGAATACCAATCGTTAATATATCCGCTATATGCAAACTCATCGCGTATGACATGAGCACCATCATGCACGTCGTACCGCTCTTGGATCCCATCATTATACAAAAGATCCGAATTCAACGTCTGACTCTGCATCACATTGCCGAAAGTTGCAGAAAACCCACAAGGTGATGGTCCTGCCTGCACTGTATGACTCACAGTAACCGCGCAAACAGCGAGCAGAGCGGAGCGAAGGGGGAGGGGGAGATGAAGTTTCATAGGGGTTAGATAGGGGTTAGATAGGGGTTAGATAGGGGTTAGATAGGGGTTGGATAGGGTTGAATAGGGGTGAGTAGGGGTGAGTAGGGGTGAGTAGGGGTGAATAAGGGTAGATAGGGATGAATAGGGGTGATATAGTTGTTGGTGGGAGGTGAGTATATCTCTTTTTGAAAGAGATATACAGCGTGTGTAGTTGTAATAAATTATTATTGAAGCACTCAGAGATAATAATGTTATTAAAAATCTCAATTCTCTTTGTATGTTATTACGCTCACGGAAAAATGAAAAAACTTCACGAAGAAAATTTTAACGCATTTTAGGCTGTACATCTCTTTCAAAAAGAGGTAGGCAGGGGGGAGAGGGAGACGGAGAGCGTCGAACTTGACAAAGGGGTTCAGGATGTGTATGCTGGCGCGCATGTGCAGGAGAGCTAAGGTCATTGTGGCGGTAGTGGCGGCAGTGTTGACCGCATGCCAAGTGCAAGGAAACGGGGGACACGCATACCGGTCACAAGCGGCACGGGAGATTGCCTATCGGCCGGTACCGAGGGTGCAGCAACCATCCGTAACCAACAGAGGGACGGGACTTATGCAGGCGAAACCGCTGGCACAGCCGGAGGTGGCAGCGCCGGCCCCGAGTTGCGCAGCAGTGTGTGTCATTGACCCTCGCAATGGACACGTGCTCTACAAGCACAATGCGCACGCTCGCCGCCAAGTGGCAAGCACGCAGAAGATCGTGACGGCGCTGTGTGTGCTGGATGCCGGGAACTTGGGCAGGATGGCGAAGGTTACGGCTCAGGATGAGGAGGCGCCGCCTTGCAAATTGAATTTGAAGCCTGGGACGAGCTATCGACGGGGAGATCTGCTGCGCGCCATGCTGACGGGAAGCTTCAATGACGTGGCACTCACGCTGGCTCGCGACACGGCAGGCAGCGTGGATGCATTTGTTGGCCGCATGAATGCCCGTGCACGGCGCATGCGCATGTATGACACCCACTTTGCCAACCCAAACGGACTGCCTGCTCAGCAATATTCAACGGCATACGACATGGCGTTGGCGGCGTGCTATGCGTACAATAACCCCCAGATACGTCGGTGCATCAATATCCCGGAGTACAAATTTCGCATGGCCGACGGAACGTGGCGCACCATCAAGTCCACCAATAAGTTGCTCAAGCGGTACCCCTGGGTGCAGGGCATGAAGACAGGTTTCACAAACGCCGCGGGCAAATGCCTGATTTCCTGTGCTTCCATGGACGGGCATTCGGTCATTGTGGTAGTGCTGGGGAGCACCAACTCGCACGTGTGGAACGAATCGCTCAAATATCTGCGATGGGCCTTCGGCAAATCCAGCGACACATGAAACACGCCGGATGAGTTCGGCACATTATCCCCCAAAGTTATCTTCCCTCCGAATGATCGTCCGCGACTTTTCTGAGACAGTGCGCAGGAGAGTTTCCTTTGCCGATATTTGTGATTCTGCTTGCCCATGTGCGGCAGGCAGGGTATAATATATCCCCCTAAGTTATGAATGATTCCATCCAACAGCAGGCTCTCCTCTACCACGAACAACCCCGCCCCGGCAAGCTGGAAGTACTTCCCTGCAAAGCGTGCTTTTCCATAGAGGATCTCACCCTTGCATACTCACCGGGTGTTGCAGCGCCCTGCCGCGCCATTGCAGCTGATCCTGCCGCCGCTGCGCAATACACGGGCCGCAGCAATTTGGTGGGTGTCGTCTCCAATGGCACAGCCGTGCTCGGCTTGGGCAACATAGGGGCGCGCGCCGCCAAGCCTGTGATGGAGGGGAAGGGGCTGCTCTTCAAAATCTATGCAGACGTCGATGTTTTTGATATTGAGCTGGATGTGACCAAGCCGGAAACACTCATCGAGGTGATTAAGGCGATGGAACCCACCTTTGGCGCCATCAATTTGGAGGATATTAAAGCCCCAGAGTGCTTTTACGTGGAGCAGCGATTGCGCGAGGAAATGAATATCCCCGTGTTTCATGATGATCAGCACGGCACGGCCGTTATCTCCGGCGCAGCATTGCTGAATGCGGCGCATCTCACGGGACGTCTGCTGCAGGACATGAAATGCGTCGTGTGCGGGGCGGGAGCTGCCGGTATCGCCTGTGCCAAGTTTTATATGGCGCTGGGCATACGGCGTGAGAATATCTACATGTTCGACTCCAAAGGGCTTATCCACACCGGGCGTTTGGATTTGCACCCCACAAAGGCGATGTTTGCCCAGAGTGATGATTGCACGCTGGAGGTCGCTCTGCAGGGGGCCGACATTTTCCTGGGGCTCTCGCGCAAGGGGCTTCTCAAGCCTGAGATGGTGGCAAGCATGGCTCCCAATCCCATCATTTTTGCCTGCGCCAACCCCGATCCTGAAATCACTTACCAGGAAGCGAAGGAGGTGCGGCCGGACTGCATCATGGGCTCGGGCCGGAGCGACTGGCCCAACCAGGTGAACAACGTGAGCTGCTTTCCATACATCTTCCGCGCTGCGCTGGATATGCAAGCCACCAGCATCAGCGAGGCCATGAAGATTGCTGCCTCACGCGCGCTGGCTGACTTGGCGCGGTGCCCTGTGCCGCAGGAGGTCATCGATGCCAACGGCGGTGTGCCGCTGGAGTTCGGACGCGATTACGTCATCCCCAAACCCTTCGACCCGCGCATGATCACCTACCTTTGCCCGGCTATAGCGCAGGCGGCCGTCATCTCCGGCGTCTCCCCGTGCAAGCTGCCGGACTTGGAAACGTATAAGGCCGAGCTGCAGGACCGCGTCCGGCGCGTCAGGGAGCGCACCCGCACGCTGGTGGAAAGCTACTGATGCCCCGCCGGGAGACCGTAATTCCGCCTAAAGAGAGAGTTCCAAGCCATCGAAGGCAGGTTGCATGAAGTCCGGCAGGTACGCGGCCAGTTGATCAAAATCCACGCGATGGCCGGTGTGGGTCACGACGCCGCACTTGGGAGCCAATTCTCTCATGAGGGCGATATTCTCATCAATGCTCAGATGAGTGGGGTGCTGCGGGAAGCAGAGCCCATCCATGGCCAAGGCGTCCAGCCCGCGCAGAAGCTCGCGAGAGGAATCGGGCATCTGCTTCACATCCGGTACGTAACCGAAACTCGCCGAACCCGCGCGCAACACATAGCCGTACGTCTCCACTGTGGCGTGCTGCACCGGTACGGGCTGCACCGCGATGTCTCCCACGCAGAAAGGAGCCCCGGCATGGCAGATACCTTGCGCGCGAACGTAGCCCCGGTAGCCGCCGGGCGCAAATGCCCAGGGGTACATTCTGGAGAGCTGCGCCTTGCACCTTTCACCGGCGTATATGGGCAGGCGCTCCGTGCGCTCCCAACAGAAGGCGCGCAGGTCATCAAATCCGGCAATGTGATCCAGGTGCTCGTGGGTGCATAGCACAGCATCCACAGCAGTTATGCCGTAGCGCAGAGCCTGGGCACGCAGATCCGGGCCAAAATCAATGAGCAGAGAGGTTGTACTCGATGAGACCAGCACAGCGGAACGCAAGCGCTTGTTGTGGGGGTCTGTGGAGCGGCATACAGCACATTTACAACCGATAACGGGAACCCCCACCGAGGTGCCACTGCCAAGAAAAAGTACCTTCATTACCGATATTGAGGATTGATTTCCGGCGGCATTATGCCATAATGAACGAGCAACGGAAAGCAAAAATATGCTCTCGCTTCTCAAGATACGCAACCTTGCCCTCGTGGATGAGCTGGTGTGGGAACCAGGGCCGGGGTTTTTGAGTATCACGGGTGAAACCGGCGCCGGCAAATCGGTTATCATGGGCAGCATATCGCTTGCGCTGGGAGACCGGGCGGACAAATCCGTCATACGCAGTGGGGCCAATCAGTGCTCTCTGGAAGCCGTTTTCTCCCTGCCGGATGCCAGCGCCATAAACCAGCGCCTGGAGGACGCAGGAGTCCCCCCCTGCGAGCAGGGAGAACTGCTCATACGCCGCGTCATCACCCCAACGAGCAACCGTCAGTTTATCAATAATACCCCGGTCACGCTGAGCCTGCTGCGTCACATCAGCAGCGGCCTGGTGGACATGCACCACCCGGATTCGCCGAGATCTTTAACTTCCAGAGAACGCCAACTGGCGCTGTTGGACGCCTTTGCCGGCGCCGAGTCCCAAGTGAGCGCTTACGAAAACGCATACCAAGTTTGGCTCCGGGCTCGCCGCGAACGTATCGAGCTTGAACTCAGCGAAGCCGCCAATGAACGCGAGTTGGACTTCCTGCGCCACCAAATCGACGAAATTGAGCAAGCGGCCTTCACCCAGCAGGAGGTCAACACGCTGGAGCAACGATGGCAGCGCGCTCGCAATGCCTCGCGTCTGCAGGATGCCGCCGCGCCTATTCCCGCCCTGCTGGGAGACGATGACCAGGCCGTGCTACCCCGCCTGCGACTCGCCGTGCGACGCGCCCATGAGCTGGAGCGACTCGACCCCTCTGCGGCGGCATGGCTCAAGCCCTTGACAGAGGCCGTGGAGGGGCTGGATGACGTCTATGCCGAGGCGCAGGAATATCTGAATTCCCTGAGCAGTGACCCGTTGGAGCGCACGCAGCTGGAAGAACGGGTCTCGCTTTTCGACACCCTACGTCGCAAATACGGCCAAGACTTTGAAGCCATTTGCGCCCACCTCGATTCATGCCGAAGAAAGCTTTCTGCCCTGGAAAACCGGGAAGAACACTTGAACAAGTTGCAAGAGGCCGAGCAGGCAGCGCATGCGGATATGCTACGCGCGGCAAAAGCGCTCTCCGCCAAACGCAGTAAGGCAGCGCCACAGCTGGAAAAGAACTTCCTGGTGCATGCAGAGCATTTGGGGTTCCGGCAGGCGCTCTTCGATGTCCAACTCAACGCCCTGCAAGAACCGGGGCCGCGCGGCGCAGAGGAGGTAGAGTTCCTCTTTGGTCCCAACCCGGGCGAGCCACTTCAACCTCTGCGTCTCATCGCATCAGGGGGCGAATTAGCACGCGTCTTGCTCGCCCTCAAATCCGCCTTGGCCAAGCAGGATGATACTCCGCTGCTCGTTTTTGATGAAATTGATGCCAACGTGGGCGGAGAAATTGCCCGCGCTGTGGGTATGAAGATGCTCGAACTCGGCCGCAATCACCAAGTCATTGCCATCACTCACTTTCCTCAGGTTGCCTCCCTCGCTTCTCACCACTTCCTTATTTCCAAGCGAGTCGTGGACGGCCGTAGTATCTCTGCTCTCACGGAGGTGACAGGACGCGCCCGCATCGCGGAGATTACGCGTATGCTCGGCTCCTCCGGCCCCGCAGCGGAGGCCCATGCTCGCGACCTGCTGCGCCCCTGCACTTCCACCAGCGAGAGCAAGTCTCGCGTAAAAAGCAGGCGGTGAGAGCGCGGCCATGCACTTGCAACGGGCTTGCAACGGGCCTGCAACGCAGGGGCAATGGCGCCTAACGGCGCTTATGTACGACGGAGGCGGAGGCGTCGCCTATGTACGATGTACGACGTACAATGTACGATTGCCAAATTTGCGCGCGTTGCGCGGGAAAACGGCCGGCGGCGGTAAGTGCGTATGGACAGCGCGGATGCGCTGCCCGCAGGGGTGAAAACTGACGACGGCCCCAAGCAGCTGCGAGGCAGCTGCTCATGTACGATGTACGACGTACGATGTACGATTTGAATGCTAGCGCGCCAGAGGCGCGGGGAAACGGCCGGCGGCGCGGTAAGTGCGTATGGACAGCGCGGATGCGCTGCCCCGCAGGGGTGAAAACTGGCGACGGCCCCGAGCAACTGCGAGGCAGCTGCTCATGTACGATGTACGATTTGAATGCTAGCGCGCCAGAGGCGCGGGGAAACGGCCGGCGGCGCGGTAAGTGCGTATGGATAGCGGATGCACTGCCCGCAGGGGTGAAAACTGGCGACGGCCCCAAGCAGCTGCGAGGCAGCTGCTCATGTACGATGTACGACGTACGATGTACGA
>CANRJD010000087.1 GCA_947630815.1 uncultured Akkermansia sp.
TTAGAAATCCCCCCTGCCAACCCCCGTAATTATGCGTATGACGTCATCGCATCGACGACGTTATGGGATGCCAATGAATCGTAATCGTAAATCGTAAATGTAATGCGTTTGCTGGTTTTTTTGCTTTCAACGGGTTGAAAATTATGCTAGAATCGGGCAGCGCGTAGCGGGTTCGCATGTGAGATCCCGCAGGGGCGCAGAGTGCGTTTTACCTATGGCTATCGACCCAAAATTGCTGGCAGAGTTGGATGCACGCCGTGGCAAGATCATGCTTTCCGGCGGGCAGGAGAAAATTGACAAGCGGCATGCGGCCGGCGACCAAACGGCCCGCGAGCGACTCGACGGTCTGTTCGATGCAGGATCCTTCACGGAGTTCGGCATGCACACGCGGCACCATTGCCACAACTTCGGCATGGAGAAAAAGGAGATCCCCGCAGAGGGGATTGTCGTGGGTGTCGGGCTCGTGAATGGGCAGCCGGTGGCGGCGTCCTCGGCGGATTTCATGGCGCAGGGCGGCTCCTTGGGCTACATGCACGCCATGAAGATATGCGACGCGCAGCAGTACGCCCTGAAGGCCGGAATACCGATGATTCAGATCAACGACTCCGGCGGCGCCCGCTTGCAAGAGGGCGTGGAGGCGCTCTCCGGCTTTGCGCACGTGTTCTACAACAACGTTGCCGCGTCCGGTGTGGTGCCGCAAATCTCGCTCATTCTCGGCCCCTGTGCAGGGGGCGCGGCGTATTCTCCCGCACTCACGGATTTCATCATTATCCGCCAGGGCGGAGCGGCCGGCATGTACATCACCGGCCCCAAGGTCATCGAGCAGGTCACGTTCGAGCAGTGCACGATGGATGAAATCGGCTCGGCGGCCGTGCACGCTTCGGTCTCCGGCAATGCGCATTTTGTGGCGCAGAGCGACGCGGATGCCCTCAACATCGCCAAGCGCCTGCTCACCTACCTGCCGCCCAACAACACCCAGGATCCTCCCCACGATCTTTCGACGCCGCTGGATGTGGCGGATGACGAGGGCATGAACGACATCATCCCCGCCGAGAACAACATCCCGTTGGACATGCAGAAAGTCATCGCGCACGTGGTCGATGAGGGGAGCTTCATGGAGGTGCACGCGGGCTTTGCCGGGAATGTGATCGTGGGTTTCGCGCGCATTTGCGGCGTGGTCGTGGGCATCATCGCCAATCAGCCCGCTGTCAAGGCCGGCTGCCTGGATATCGACGCCTCCGACAAGGCGGCGCGCTTCATCCGCTGCTGCGACGCGTTCAACATCCCTGTGGTGAATCTTGTGGATGTGCCCGGTTTTCTCCCCGGCAAGCAGCAGGAGCGCGGCGGCATCATCCGCCACGGCGCCAAGTTGATTTTCGCGTACTCTTCCGCCACGGTGCCCAAGGTGACGGTGATTCTGCGCAAGGCCTACGGCGGCGCCTACATCGCCATGTGCTGCAAGGATTTGGGCGCGGATGCGGTCTTTGCTTGGCCCTGCGCCGAAATCGCGGTGATGGGCGCCCAGGGAGCCATCCCCATCCTCTACGGCCGTGAGCTGAAGGGTATCGAAGATGCCCAGGCTCGCGAGTCCCGCCGTCAGCAGCTGCTGGCCGACTACACGGAGACTTTTTACAACCCCTACGCCGCCGCTGAAGTGGGGCAGGTGACCGAGGTGATTAATCCCGCGCAAACACGCGCCAAAATCGCCCTCACCCTGCGCACCTTGCTCAGCAAGCGCGAGACCCGCCCCGCCAAAAAACACGGCAACATACCACTCTGACCTTTTTCCCTATGAATATGATTCCCGCCATTTTCGCCGACATCGGCAATCTGAACATGGAGGCTGTCACCTACCAAGTTACCGGCATGCTGGTGGTGTTCTGCTGCCTCGGATTCCTCAGCCTGATCCTTTCCGTATCCGGCCGCGTGGCCGTGCACCTGGAAGGGAAGCGCAAGGCCGCTCAGGCCGCCGCTGCTCAGGCGTTGCGGGGCGCGGTTGCACAGCCCGTGGCACCGCCCGCTGCTGCCGAGCCTTCCCCGGCACAGGTGGCAGCCCTGGCTGCTGGCATTTACGATGCCGCCGCCTCTTCCATCACTCCGCAGCTCATCGCTGTGCTCGCCGCCGCCGTGCGCGAGGAGGTGGGACACGATGCTCGCATCCTTGCCATCAACCCCGTGCAAGGCAGCTACGCGCAGAGCGGACGTTCTTCCATCATGAACTCCCACACGCCCCATCGCTGATCAAACGCATTTGGGAGAAGTTAATCAACAGAGAAACGACTTTCATTGACCGACATCCGCGTCTATACGTACCAAAAATCATGACAACAACCGGTCATCCTAAGCAGCTTTCTCAAATCGTACATCGTACATCCAACATCGTACATGGGCGCGCCAAGCGCCTCCCGCTTCGCAGCTTCGCGAGCTTCGCTCGCCAAATTTCTCAAATCGTAAATCGTAAATCGTAAATTCTCTTCACTTTATTCACTCAAACCCATCATTATCATACCATGAAACAGCTCCGTATCACCGTAGCAGGTCAAACTTTCGATGTAACCGTGGAAACCCTCGGCGGCAGCAATGCCCCGGCGCCCGCACCGGCCCCTGTGGCGGCTCCTGCCCCGCTTCCCGTGGCAGCGCCGGCTCCTGTGCCGACCCCCGTGGCGGCTCCCGCAGCAGCGCCCGCACCGGCCGCCGGCGGCACCCCCATCCCCAGCCCCCTCGCCGGTAAGGTGGTGAGCCTGGATGTGAAGCCCGGCGCCGCTGTGAAGGAGGGCGATCAGGTGCTCACGCTGGAGGCCATGAAGATGAATACCGTCATCTATGCCCCGGCTGCCGGCACAATCGCGTCTTTCAGCGTGAATCCCGGCGATACCGTGGCCGAGGGACAGGTCCTCGCCACGCTCGCCTGAGGCTCCCGGTTCCCGCTTCGAACGACGAGGCAGTCCTTTCTTTCTTATCCCGCTTAATATACTAATATGCAGGAACTTATACAATCCTTTGCAGAATTCGTCTCGGGGATGGGCATCTTTGCCATGACCTGGCAGATGTACACGATGTGGGCGGTGGTGGCCGTCTTGTTGTTCTTCGGGGTGGTGAAGCAATTTGAACCGCTGCTGCTGGTGCCTATCGCTTTCGGCGCGCTCATTGCCAACATCCCCGACAACGGCATGGTCATCACGCAGGCGCAGCGCCAGATCGTCTCCATTTCCAAGCAGAATACGGTTCAAACATCGGTCATCAACGATGTGGGCTTCATATCCGGCACGGCCGCGCCCTACGCCGATTCCTCCCCCGTGATGCAGGATACTTCCGCCCTCTCCCCCGAGGAAAAGGCGAAGTACGAGGCAGCCATGAACGAGCCCATGGTCGTCGCCCCGCTGGTGAAGGACGGCAAGACCGTGAAAGGCGCCGTGCAGGTGACCGGACAAAAGCCGCAGAAGTTCATGATCATCGGCTTCAATTCCGGCCTGTTCGATTTCCTGGGGCAGGGCATTAAATGCGAGATCTTCCCGGCGCTCATCTTCATGGGCGTAGGCGCGCTCACGGATTTCGGGCCGCTCCTCGCCTCCCCGAAGGCGCTTCTCCTCGGCGCGGCGGCGCAGGGGGGCGTCGCGTTCACCTTCCTCGCGGCCATGGCGCTCGGCTTTTCCAAGGGCGAGGCCTCGGCCATCGGCATCATCGGCGGCGCAGATGGCCCCACGTCCATCTTCCTCGCCAGCAAGCTCGCGCCGCACCTCTTGGGCGCCATTGCCGTGGCGGCGTACACGTACATGGCCCTCGTGCCGCTCATTCAGCCGCCTTTCATGAAACTCTGCACCACCGAAAAGCAGCGCAAAATCAAGATGAAGAGCCTGCGTCAGGTCTCGCGCGGCGAAAAGCTGTTCTTCTGCTTCGTGGTGACGATTGTGACCATCCTCATCTGCCCGGATGCCGCGCCTTTGCTCGGTATGCTCATGCTCGGCAACTTCCTGCGCGAGTGCAAGGTTACCGAGCGCCTCGTCTCTTGCGCCCAAAATGAGCTCATGAACATCACCACCATCCTGCTCGGCGTCTCAGTAGGCCTCACCATGCAGGGCGGACGCTTCCTGCAGGTAGAAACGCTCCTCATCATCGGATTGGGCGTCGTCGCCTTCGCTGTGGCCACCGTATGCGGCTTGCTCTGCGCCCAGCTCATGAACCTCATCCCCGGCTGGAGCAAGAACCCCGTGAACCCCCTCATCGGCTCCGCAGGCGTCTCCGCCGTCCCCATGGCCGCCCGCGTCTCCCACAACGTAGGCCAGCAAGCCGACCGCACAAACTTCTTACTCATGCACGCCATGGGACCTAACGTAGCAGGCGTAATCGGCACCGCCGTCATCGCCGGCTACTACATCACCACCCTCAGCGGTCAATAATCTCAATCGTACATAGGCGGCGACAGCCGCCAAATCCCCGCGCAAAGCGCGCGTACATTGCAAGTTGACTCACCGGCACCACCCTGCCAGTTCGCCCCTGCGGGGCAGCGCATACGCGCTGTCCATACGCACTTACCGCCCGCTAAAGCGTGCGCCCTGAACGGGGCCGTCGCGCGTGTTGTACCTCGTACCTCGTACATCGTACCTCGTACATCGTACCTCGTACATCGTACATCGTACATCGTACATCGTACATCGTACATCGTACATCGTACATAGGCAACCGCATTTTCTAATGCGGTTGCCCTGGGCAAGTACGTGGGCAAGTGCATGGGCAAGTACGGGTAAATTCTCCGCGCCCCGTACACAGTTCCAGGACATCCCGCCCGCTTCCGCTCTGCTGCCCCGCGCAACGCGCGCGAATTCGGCAATCGTACATCGTACATAGGCAGACCCCGTCTGCCACCGTCGTACGTCGTACATAGGCAAGCGCATTTTCTAATGCGTTTGCCCTGTTAGGGCTTGCCATGCCTTGTGCTGAGGAGTATATTCCCTGTGTCAAATGGAGGAAGCGGGGGACGCGCCGCATCAGCAATTCGAACAAGTCGCCATGATGAAAGAAGAGTTCAATTTAGATAAACCGCAAGGGGAAATTGTCATTTACCAAGCGGATGGGGGAGACACAAGGATTGATGTGCGTTTTGTGGATGAGACGGTATGGCTGACCCAAGCGCAGCTCTGCGAACTGTACCAGACGAGCAAATCATCTGTCAGTGAACATATTAAGAACATCTTTGAGGAGGGAGAATTGAGCGAGGAGTCAACTGTTCGGAAATTCCGAACAGTTCAAGTGGAGGGAAAGAAAAATGTGGCAAGGAGCATTTTGCACTACAATCTCGACATGATTATCTCCTTGGGCTACCGAGTGAGAAGCAAGGTGGCTACACATTTCCGCCGTTGGGCAACGGAGAGGTTGAAGGAGTACATCATCAAGGGCTTTGCAATGGACGATGCAAGGCTGAAAGAATTAGGGGGCGGCAACTACTGGAGGGAGCTTCTGGAGCGCATCCGGGATATACGCTCATCCGAGAAAGTGATGTACCGCCAAGTGCTCGATCTCTACGCGACCAGTGTGGATTATGACCCCAAGAGCGCGGAATCGGTTGCCTTCTTCAAGATGGTGCAAAACAAATTGCACTACGCGACACATGGGCACACGGCTGCGGAGGTAATCTATGAGCGGGCGGATGCTGAAAAAGCTTTCATGGGACTGACGACATTCAGCGGAGATTTTCCGACTATGAAGGATGTCGTGATAGCAAAAAACTATCTGACGGAAGATGAACTGAAGATACTCAACAGGATGGTTGCTGGTTATTTTGACTTTGCCGAAGTGCAGGCTATGCGCCACAGACCGATGCACATGAGCGATTTCGTGGAGCATTTGGATAAAGTCCTCGCATCGACGGAGAATGCTTTGCTGACGGATTCAGGGCATATTTCCCACGCAGCTGCCATCAACAAAGCGAAACAGGAATACCGAAAGTACCAAGCACAGCACCTTTCCCCCGTCGAGAAAGATTATCTCGAGGCCATCAAATCTATCGAAAACACAGCCAAGAATCACCTAAACAGACGAGGATGACAGGGCAAACGCATTAGAAAATGCGTTTGCCCATTTACGATGGACGATGGAGGCGCTTGGTAGCGCCTATGTACGAGGTACGATGTACGATGTACGATTGCGATTATAGCGCGCTTTGCGCGAAGGGTCGGAGCGAATGCGAGCGGAATTTTGAAGGCCATGCGCGGACGTGGTTACAAAGGCGCGGGACGGTGGCGGCGCGAACGCCGCTATGTACGAGGTAAAACACGCACTTCCCGCGCCGCCGGCCGTTTTCCCGCGCAAAGCGCGCGAACATCGCAAATTGACTCACCGGCACCGCCCTGCCGGTTCGCCCCTCCGGGGCAGCGCATCCGCGCTGTCCATACGCACTTACCGCCCGCCGGCCGTTTTCCCGCGCCACCGGCGCGCTAGCATTCAAATCGTACATCGTACGTCGTAAATCGTACATGAGCAGCTGCCTCGCAGCTGCTTGGGGCCGTCGTGCGTGTTGTACATCGTACATGGGCGCCGTTAGGCGCCTCCGCCTTCGCCATAAAATAGGCGCCCGCCAAGAGGGTGCAGCTCCGGCGGGCGTAGATACCAAAATTAAGCAAAGATCAAAAACTTTACCTGAGGAGAGTTAAGCAGAAAATGCACGTGAAGTCAATACTTTTTTTGCCCCACCCCGGAGCTTGTGGATTGCAAGATTAAATGCAACAGGTTCTTGGCACAAAAAAGGGTGCCAAGAAGTTCAAAGTATGCTAGAGTA
>CANRJD010000088.1 GCA_947630815.1 uncultured Akkermansia sp.
GAGCAAAACAGCAAACACCTTTTTTGTCTCCTTGTAAATTTCTATGGGATGCCAATGATCGTAAATCGTAAATCGTACATAGGCAAACGCATTTTCTAATGCGTTTGCCCTGGGGGCTGTTTTTTCTCTTGACTTTTTCACTTGCTTATGCTCTAATGAACCCGTCGAAAGATTACTGCTTCTTTCATTTCCACTACCCGCCGGGGCGTTGCAGCGCTTAACTCGGCGGGTAGGCTTTTTTTACTCGCGAGCCAGCGGCGAGCCTCTTCTCTAAATCGTAAATGCCTTGGCTTTTCCACGCGGCAAACGCATTTGAGAAAAGTTCATCAACGGATGAAGTGCTCTTATTAGTTGATATCACCGTCCATACGTATCAAAAATCATGACAACAAGCACTCATCATGCTGATAGTTATAAAGAAGCCCCTGCATACGTTGACGGTTCGAAAAATTCTGCGCAATGCGCACATTATTAATAAATCGTACATAGGCACCGCTAGGTGCCTCCGTCGTACATAGGCAGGCCCCGCCTGCCACCGGGCGCCGCTAGGCGCCATCTCCTCCCGCCGCTTTGTAACTATCTCCGCGCACGGTTTCACGACATCCCATCCGCCCCTGCTCCGCATCCCCGCGCAACGCGCGCGAATTTCCCAAATCGTACATCGTACATCGTACATCGTACATAGGCAGCCCCCGTCTGCCTCCGCCTTCCCGCCGCTTTGTAACTATCTCCGCGCACGGTTTCACGACATCCCGTCCGCCCCTGCTCCGCATCCCCGCGCAACGCGCGCGAATTTCCCAAATCGTACATCGTACCTCGTACATCGTACATAGGCGCCGTTAAGCGCCACCGTCGTACCTCGTACACAGGCGCCACCAGGCGTCTCCTGCTTCGCCAAATCCCCGCGCAACGCGCGCGAACTTCGAAATCGTACATCGTACGTCGTACATCGTACATAGGCAGACCCCGTCTGCCTCCGCCTTCCCGCCGCTTTGTAACTATCTCCGCGCACGGTTTCACGACATCCCGTCCGCCCCTGCTCCGCATCCCCGCGCAACGCGCGCGAATTTCCCAAATCGTACATCGTACCTCGTACATCGTACATAGGCGCCGTTAAGCGCCACCGTCGTACCTCGTACACAGGCGCCACCAGGCGTCTCCTGCTTCGCCAAATCCCCGCGCAACGCGCGCGAACTTCGAAATCGTACATCGTACGTCGTACGTCGTACATAGGCAGGCCCCGTCTGCCTCCGCCTTCCCGCCGCTTTGTAACCACGCCCGATCACGACTCCAAGACATCCCGTCCGCACCCGCTCCGCATCCGCGCTGTCCACTCGCCGCCCGCAGCTCCGCTGCGCATTATTCCAAATCGTACATCGTACGTCGTACATCGTACATAGGCGCCGCTAGGCGCCTCCGTCGTACATAGGCAGCCCCCGTCTGCCTCCGTCGTAAATGGTAAATGCTTTTCTCTTGCCATAAATCTCATCTGTCCGTATAATGTAGGTCGTTCTCCATGGTATCGCTCATTGAAACACTGCGTTCGCTGACAAACGTGCGCGTCCTCGTGGTGGGGGATCTGATGCTGGATCGCTTCACGTACGGCAAGGTCGAGCGGATTTCTCCGGAAGCGCCGGTGCCTGTTTTTCAGATCCGCGAGCAGAAGGAAATGCTGGGCGGCGCGGGGAATGTCGTGGCAAACCTGCGTGCGCTGGGCTGCAACGTCTCAGTGGTCGGTCTGGTAGGACGTGACACAGATGGCGACCGCGTAGAGCAGATGCTCAAGGAGTGTGGCGCAAAGCCCATGTTGTTTCGTCCGGCGGATTTTCCGACCATTGTGAAGATGCGGCTCATTGCCTCCGGCAGCCATCTCTCGCGGGTGGATCGGGAGGAGCCGCTGCCCAGCCTCGACAAAGAGTTGCCACGTATCGCCAATATCGTGCGCCGCTTCGTGCAGCAGGCGGATATTGTGCTGCTCTCTGACTACGGAAAAGGGCTGCTCACGGAACAAACGACTCCCATCATCATCGACATTTGCCGCGAACTGGGAAAGCAAGTCATCGTGGATCCCAAGGGCGCGGATTACACCAAATACAGAGGCGCCACGCTGGTGAAGCCGAATTTGAAGGAGTTCGCCCAAGCTACGGCCGCCTCCCTGCCCGACCCGCGCACGCCGGCCTTCGAGCCGCGCCTCACGGATCTCGCCCTTTCGCTCATTAATCGCCTGAACATCGCCAACCTCATCGTCACGCTCGGGGAGCACGGCATGGCGCTCATCTCTCCCCAGGCGAGCCCGCCTTTCCTGCGCATCCCCACCCAGGCAAAGGAGGTGTATGATGTGTCCGGCGCCGGCGATACTTCGCTGGCTGTATTGGGGGCGGCGCTGGGCTGCGGTACGCCCATTGAGGCGGCCATGCGGCTCGCAAACGTAGCCTCCGGGCTGGTAGTGGCCAAGCTCGGCACGGCCACGGTCACGGCGGATGAAATCACGCTCTCTCTCTCGCAGTCCGGCGCCCGCAGTGGTTCGACGATCCTCCCGCCGGAGCGCAAGATCATGACGCTCGACCAAGCGGAACAAGCCGTCCGCAATCTGCGCAAGGCGGGTAAGCGCATCGGTTTCACCAACGGCGCTTTCGACTGTTGCCACTTGGGGCATCTGCGCTCTTTTATGGCCACCCGCAAGCTCTGCGATGTGCTGGTGGTCGCTCTCAATTCGGATGCCTGCGTGCGCCGTCTGAAAGGTCCGTCCCGCCCGGTGCAGGACGAGGCGACGCGCTCGCTGCTGCTCGCCAGTATGGAGTTCGTGGACCTGGTGATTCTCTTCGACGAAGATACGCCGATGCCCATTGTCGAACGCTTGCGACCGGATGTGCTGGCCAAGGAGGGCTACACGATCGACCAATGGCCTGAGGCGCAGTTCGCGCAGTCCTACGGGGCGCAAGTGGTCACTCTCCCCCGCGTGGATGGCTATTCCACGTCCAACCTCGTGAAAAAAATGAAGTGATGCAATCGTATATCACCGAGCAACTCCAACAGCTTTCCCGCGCGGCCGCCGATCTCTGCTCTCTTGCCCCGCAAATCGAACGGGCTGCGCACGTGTGCCTGGATGCTCTGCGCTCCGGTCACAAAATCATTTTCTGCGGTAACGGTGGGAGCGCCGCGCAATCCCAGCATCTGGCCGCTGAACTCGTGGGACGCTACAGGCTGAACCGCCCGGCTCTCCCCGCTCTTTCGCTGACGGTGGACACTTCCAACCTCACTGCCATCGCCAATGACTACTCTTTTGATCAGGTCTTTGCGCGCCAGCTGGCGGGTGTCGGCGCCGCAGGGGATGTGCTCATCGGTCTCTCGACGTCCGGTAATTCGCGCAACGTGGTGCTCGCCATGCAGCAGGCGCAGATCATGGACATCCGCCGCATCGCGCTGGTGGGCGCCAAAGGCGGCGATATGCAATCCCTGGCCGAGCTGGTTCTCCCGGTTCCGGCTGTTTCTTCTGCGCATATTCAGGAGCTGCACATCGCTGCGGGCCACCTGATTTGCGACCTCATCGAGTCCTCTCTGTATGCCTAAAGCTCTTTTCCTGGATCGCGACGGTACGATCAATATCGACCACGGCTACGTATGCCGCAGGGAGGATTTTTCTTTCATCCCGGGCATCTTCGAGCTCTGCTCGCGCGCTCAGGAGCTCGGTTATCTCCTCATCGTCATCACCAATCAGTCCGGCATTGAACGCGGCTACTACACCGAGGCGGATTACCAATCGGTCACGGACTTCATGATCCGTGAGTTCGCCTCTCGCGGCATCCGTATTGCCGATGTATTCCACTGCCCCTCGCTTTCCGGCCCCATGCGCAAGCCCGCTCCGGGGATGTTTCTCGCCGCGCGCGATAAGTACCGGCTGGACATGGCCGCCTGCGTGAGTGTGGGCGATAAGCAACGCGATCTCGATGCCGCCGCCGCTGCCGGTTGCTCGCGGAATTTCCTCTTTCAAGGTAACTTTCAACCCATTCTTCTAGCTCTATGATTATTGTAACAGGCGGAGCCGGCTTCATCGGCTCCAATATCTTGGCCGCTCTGCAGCAGAAAAAATATCCGGATCTCGTCGTGGTGGACTGGCTCGGGTCCGGTGATAAATGGAAAAACATCGCCAAACGCGAGCTCACCGCCATTGTGGAGCCCTCTCACTTGCGCAGTTTCCTGGCCGACCACGTCGGCGATCTTCAGGCCGTCATCCACATGGGCGCTATCTCCACCACCACGGAGTCTGATGCCGACCTCATCATTCGCTCCAACTTCACGCTCTCCCAAGAGCTCTGGAACTTCTGCGCCGGTGCGAATATCCCTTACATTTACGCCTCATCCGCTGCTACCTACGGCGATGGTTCTCTCGGGTTCAAGGATGACGACAGTTTGGAGCATCTCAATGCCCTGCGCCCGCTGAATCCTTACGGCTGGAGCAAGGCGCTCTTCGACCGCTGGGTCGCCCGGCAACTCGCCTCCCTCCGCCCCGCTCCGCCTCAGCACGTCGGCCTCAAGTTCTTCAATGTCTATGGCCCCAACGAATACCACAAGGGCGGTCAGAAGAGCGTGGTGGCCCACATGTTCCCGGATGTCCTTCTCAACCGCGATGTCAAGCTCTTCAAGTCCTACAATCCCATGTATAAGGACGGCTGGCAGCTGCGCGACTTCGTGTGGGTGGGCGATATCGTATCCGTCATTCTCTGGCTGCTGGATCACCCGTCCGTGAACGGTCTCTTCAACGTAGGCACCGGCGAGGCCCGCTCTTTCCATGATCTCGCCGTCGCCACCTGGCACGCTCTCGGCAAAGATCCCCGCATCGTTTACGTCGATATGCCCGAACCCCTGCGCGACAAATACCAGTACTTCACCCAGGCCGATCTCTCAAAACTCCGCGCCGCCGGCTACCTCAAACCCATGACCCCCCTCGAAGACGGCGTCACCTCCTACGTCCGCGACTTCCTCAACCAACCCGACCCCTACCGCTAATCCAAGGCAACCAAAGGTTGCCTATGTACGATGTACGATGTACGATGTACGATTTGAATTATAGCGCGCCAAAGGCGCGGGCTATGCGAAGCTTTAGCGAAGGGGGTGGAGAAATCATGGGCGGTCGTTGGTTCGAAAGGGACTGGATTATGCAAAGCTGTGTCCCTGGCTTTGCTACGTCACAGGCGCTGCCAAGCGCCTCCCACCCTTTCTAACTACGCCCGATCGCCGCTTCACGATTCACCTCCCGATCTGGCTCCGCGCGCCCGCGCCGCAGGCGCGCGAATTTGGCAATCGTACATCGTACATCGAAAATCGTACATGGGCAGACCCCGTCTGCCCCCGCCCCTTTCTAACTACGTCCGACCGTCGCCTTCAAATTCCGCTCAGCATCTGCTTCGCACAGCCCGCGCCTCTGGCGCGCTATAATTCAAATCGTACATCGTACCTCGTACATCGTACATAGGCAGACTCCGTCTGCCCCCGCTTTCTATTTCGCTGAAGATCGCGCGGAGGCAGACAAAATGGAAGCAAGCTCGTGCGCCTCGGTGCGCAAAGGCGCCACCTCCTCAGCGGCGAAGAGACCCATCTCAACGACCAAATCGAGCCAGTATTCACACTCATCGGACTCTTCCTCGCAGATCTTGACCTTCGCATGGAAATCGGCGCGGCTCTTGCCATGGCAGGCAGCGCGGTAATTGGCGCACACGGATGTCGCACAGCGCACGAGCTGCTTGACCAGCACCTCATCAACCGGATGCCGCAGCCCCTTCTTCCGGCACATCCTCGCCACAGCAATCCCAAACCGCCGCATCCTCTTCTCCATCGTCACCTTATCCATATTTATAAAACGTTAATCATTAATCGTACATGGGCGCCGCCAGGCACCAAACTCGCGGCGTCAGCCTCCGAACTTCCCAAATCGTACCTCGTACATCGTACCTCGTACATAGGCACCGCCAGGTGCCTCCGTCGTACATCGTACATAGGCAGACCCCGTCTGCCCCCGGGCGCCGCCAGGCGCCCCACCCTCCGGGCAGTGCGCACACGCACTGCCCGTCCTCCCCGCGCAACGCGCGCGAATTTCCCAAATCGTACATCGTACATCGTACCTCGTACATAGGCACCGCCAGGTGCCTCCGTCGTACATCGTAGTTGACTCACCGCCGCCCCATCGGCCTGGTTGCTTCGGAGTCGCCTCACGACTCCTCACCCCTTCGGGGCAAAAGCTAATGCTTTTGGCCAAACTGGCTTACAGCCGTCGCCAGTTTTCACCCTCCGGGGCAGCGCATCCACGCTGTCCATACGCACTTGCGGCCGTCGTGCGTGTTGTACCTCGTACATAGGCACCGCCAGGCGCCCCCGCCTGCCACCGGGCGCCGCTAGGCGCCTCCGCCTTCCCGCCGCTTTGTAACCACCCCCGATCGTCGCTTCACGATTTCAGCCCCCGCGCCTGCTTGGCTACACTCGCGCGCAAGCGCGGGAACTTCCCAAATCGTACATCGTACATCGTACATCGTACATAGTTACAGAATCTGCTTCGATCAGAAGCTGATTCTGTAACCGGCGCTTGCATTCAGGTTGGTGTAACCGGAGCGGAACTCTGCCGAGCCGTCGATGAAGAAGGTGCCGCCATTGCTGCC
>CANRJD010000089.1 GCA_947630815.1 uncultured Akkermansia sp.
AAGCTGCAGATGCCCACGGACGCCACCCGCGAGCAAATGGAAGAGGCGGCTCTCGCTTCCCCGCGCGTGCAGGAGTTTATGGCCGGTAAATCGGTGCGCAAGGTCGTGGTGGTGCCGGGTCGCCTCGTCAATATCGTGGTGGCCTGACGCTCATGTTCTCTGCCACCTACCACTCCCCGGCGGGTCGCATGGTTCTCATGGCATCCGATACCGCCTTGGTTGGGGCGTGGTTTGAGGGACAAAGGCATTTTGGGGGCGGCTGGCTTCCCGCCGTCACGCAGCAGCGGGAGACCCCGTTGCTGTCTGCCGCTCGCGCTTGGTTGGGCGCCTACTTCGACGGAAGACGTCCGGAAGTCGCTCTCCCGCTTGCGCCTGTGGGAACCCCTTTTCAGCTTGCTGTGTGGCGACTTCTTCGTCAAATCCCTTACGGATCCGTGACAACCTACGGCGTCCTTGCGACTCGTCTATCCACAGTCGGGATTCGTACCTCCCCGCGCGCCGTGGGTTCTGCCGTAGGCCGCAATCCCATCTCCGTCTTCATTCCTTGTCATCGCGTCATCGGCGCGTCCGGCTCTCTCACTGGCTTTGCTGCCGGTCTCCACGTCAAATCCTTTTTGCTCCGTCTAGAAGAAAATGTGTTGACATCCTCCCCCCCTTAATTTATACTGCGCTGCGAAGTCAACCTTCTTTCTCGGGCAGTAGCGCAGTCTGGTAGCGCACTTGCATGGGGTGCAAGGGGTCGTGGGTTCGAATCCCGCTTGCCCGACGAATTTTTGGGGTTTTCGGAGTTTTACAGCGTTCATAAGTGCCTGGCAGGGCACTTTTTTATTTTGACAAGGGTGCAGAGGTTGCTATGTAGCGGGTTCACATAAAAAATCTGCGCAGCGCGCGCGAACATCTCAAGTTGACTCACCGGCACCACCCTGCCCTGGTTGGTTCGGAGTCGCCCCACGACTCCTCACCCCTACGGGGCAAAAGCTATGCTTTTGGCCAAACTGACTTACAGCCGTCGTCAGTTTTCACCCTCCGGGCAGTGCATCTGCGCTGTCCATACGCACTTACCTCCGCCTCCCCGCGCAACGCGCGCGAATATCGCAATCGTACATCGTACGTCGTACATCGTACATGGGCGGCGCTCTCGCCGCCTCCGTCGTACATCGTACATAGGCAGACCCCGTCTGCCATCGAGCGCCCCCGCCCCTTTGTAACTATGCCCGATCACGGCTCCAAGACATCCCGTCCGCCCCGGCTCCGCCTCCCCGCGCAACGCGCGCAAATTTGGCAATCGTACATCGTACGTCGTACATCGTACATGGGCGGCGTTCTCGCCGCCTCCGTCGTACATCGTACATAGGCAGACCCCGTCTGCCATCGAGCGCCCCCGCCCCTTTGTAACTATGCCCGATCACAGCTTTATTACATCCCGCTCGCCCCAGCTCCGCCTCCCCGCGCAACGCGCGCAAATTTGGCAATCGTACATCGTACATAGGCGCTGCCAAGCGCCACCGTCGTACATAGGCAGACCCCGTCTGCCTCCGTCGTAAATTGGCAACCGCATTTTCTGATGCGATTGCCTTGCATCGCTCCCTATCTTTGTAGGCGTTTACTATTCACAAATAATCCTTACAAAATACCTAAAATCAACAATGTGTACGCTTAAATGGCAACTAAATATCATTTTTAAGTTGGAATGATTGTGACCAAATATGGACTTGACATGGTAGGGGGTGACCATTATACTAGCGCGCGGGTGCGTGTCGCCCGGGCGAACGTGGGCTCGGGGAGCCAGGTAACTTAACCGCGAGACGGCGGAAAAGACGCACAGCGAAAATGCGCACTCTAACTCCCTCTTATCGCATGTTCCAGTTTTTCAAGAAACTTGTAGGGTTGTTCTCGACGGATATCGGGATCGACCTCGGCACAGCTAACACCTTGGTTTATATTAAAAATCAGGGCATTGTGCTTCGTGAGCCATCTGTGGTTGCCATGAAGGGCAACAAGGTGGTGGCGGTGGGCGAAGAAGCCAAGCGAATGCTCGGACGCACACCGAGCAATGTCCTTGCCATACGCCCACTCAAGGACGGCGTGATAGCCGACTTCGATGTGGCAGAAAATATGCTGCGCTACTTCATTAAAAAGGCTATCCAACACCGCAGCTTTCGCGGTCCGCGTATTCTCATTGCTCACCCCAGTGGCATCACCGAGGTGGAGCGGCGAGCCATTGAGGAATCTGCCTACAACTCCGGTGCCAGCCAGGTTCAGCTTATCGAGGAACCCATGGCCGCAGCTATCGGTGCAGGACTCCCCGTCAATGAACCGCTCGGTAATATGATCGTGGATATCGGCGGCGGCACCACTGAAGTAGCCATCATCTCTCTCTCCGGTATCGTACACAGCCAATCGGAAAAGTGCGGTGGCGATACGCTGGACGATGCGATTGTGCGCCACATGCAAACGGCTCACAACCTGCTCATCGGCACCCGAACAGCCGAGGATATCAAAATACAAATTGGCTCTGCCCATCCGCTGCAAAAGGAACTGACCATGCAAGTGCGTGGTCGCGACCGCGGTACCGGCCTCCCGAAAACGGTGTCCGTACGCTCGGAAGAAGTGCGCGAAGCCCTGCAAGATAAACTCGATATTATCGTGAATGCCGTGCGTCAGACCCTAGATCACTGTCCTCCGGAGCTGGCAAGTGACCTGTATGAACGCGGTATCACCGTGGCGGGCGGCGGTGCCCTGCTGCAGGGGCTTCGCGAGTTACTGCACGAGCAGACCGGACTTCCGATTGAAATATCGGAAGACCCGCTCAGCGCGGTGGCAGAAGGCACAGGCAAATGCTTACAGGAGAGCGATGCCCTGTTTCGCAACAGTGATTAACGCAGCGCCCGCTGACCATGGCGGGGCACGCTTAGCTTTTCCGGCGAAGCCTGCAGTTGCTGACGGCGTGGCATGTGCTCTCCTGCTCAATTCCACGCCTTTCCACTCATAACTACTTTGAAAACTTTTAGAAAAATGATCAACACCGTGAAACGCTTCTTCGGATTTGGCCAGTCCAATCCGAAAGAAGGCACTACCATTGTTGTAAACTCAGAAAAGCTTGAGCGCCGTGTTGCTCTGCTGGAGGATGGTGTGCTGGAAGAGTACAGTATCGAACGTGAAGGGGAGGACAATATCGTGGGCGGTATCTTTAAAGGGCGTGTGAAAAACATTGAGCCCGGACTGAAGGCCATGTTCGTGGACATCGGGTATGAAAAGAACGCTTTCCTGCATTTTTGGGACGCTCTGCCCTTGGCTCTGGATTCGTCACTGGAAGAGATCCACAAAGAGGGCCGCCCTCGCCGCCAACAGAAGAAAATTACCAGCAAGGATATACCGGATATCTACCCTGTTGGCTCCGAAATTATGGTCCAGGTGACCAAGGGACCCATCAGTTCCAAAGGACCGCGAGTGACCACCAATATATCCCTTGCCGGACGCTATATCGTGCTCATGCCTTTTACCGACCAATTCGGCATCTCGCGCAAGATTGACGACCCCAAGGAGCGCCAGCGGTTGCGCCAAATTGTGCAGAAACTCAACGTGCCGGACGGCATGGGTATCATCATGCGCACGGTAGCTCAGGGGCAGCGCTTCCGCCACTTTGTGCGCGATTTGGCTATGCTGCTCCAGCAGTGGCATGAGGTCGAGGAAAAGTTCGCCGCCAACCGCAACCCCAATTGCGTCTATCGTGAGCCGGATCTCATCGAGAGAACTGCCCGGGATTTTCTCACTGACAACGTTGACAGCATCCTGTGCGATAATCAGGAAACAGCCCAGCGCATGCAAGAAATCGCCGGCAAGATTTCGCGCCGAGCCAAGCGCCATATTCAGTACTTTCCTACCACCCAGCCCATCTTTGAGGAACTCGGTATTGAAAAGCAAATCAACGAGGCTTTCCAACGCCAGGTACTCCTTCCCTGCGGCGGCTACTTAGTCATTGATGAGACCGAAGCTCTCATTGCGATCGATATCAACACTGGCCGTAACAAGGGCAACAAGGATCTCGATAAGACCATCCTGGAAACCAATCTCGAGTCTGCACGCGAAATTGCACGCCAGCTCCGCCTGCGCAATATCGGCGGCCTCGTGGTGGTGGACTTCATCGATATGCGCCACCGCAAAGATCAGCAGGCTGTGTACAAAGCTATGAAAGAGGCGCTGGAGCGTGACAAAGCGAAGACGCAAGTGATGCAGATCACGCCCATCGGCCTCATGGAGATGACGCGTCAGCGTCTCAATGAATCACTGCTCGATTATGTGAATGACTACTGCCCCTACTGCCACGGACGGGGACGTATCAAGAGTGTGATGACGATGAGCGTGGAAATTCAGCGTCAGCTGAAGGCTACAATCATGCGGCACCGGGATGCCGTGGGAGATATGATTGTGGTGGTCAACAGCAGCGTGCTCTCCCGTTTCAAGAACGAGGACGCGAACCTGCTCATGGAGCTGGAACGCCAGTGCGCCGGTCGCCTCATCTTCCGTTCAGATCCTTCCATTCACCGCGAGGCCTTTGCCATCTTGGACGCCTCCAACAACAAGCCGCTTTACCAGGTGAATATGTAACCCCGGCCTGCACTCATTGGCGCCTATGCAAGTTTTTCTTCGCATCCTGCTCGGGTTTTTCCTGCTCTGCTCGTGCGCGTTGGCACAGACTGAACAGCTGCCCAAGCCGCGTGCCATTGTCATTTTCTACGCCGATGACTTGGGCTACAATGACACGTCTGCATACGGCTGTTCCAAAGCTCCCTGTCCCCACCTGGAGACCTTAGCGCAGCAGGGGCTTGTTTTCACAGATGCACACAGCTCCAGCAGTGTATGCACTCCCTCGCGTTACTCTCTGCTTACCGGCACTTACGCCTGGCGTTACCGCGGTATGGGCATTTTGCCCGGCGATGCACGGCTTATCCTGCCCATCAAAGGCGAGCAGCTCACCCTGCCGGCTATGATGCAGCTCGCCGGTTACCGCACTGCCGCTATCGGCAAATGGCACCTCGGCCTAGGACGCGGTGAGGAACCTCTGGATTGGAATAACCTCATCACCCCCTCTCCTCGCGAGGTCGGTTTCGATGAATCCTTTATCATGGCTGCCACAGGCGACCGTGTGCCTTGCGTCTTCATTCAAAACGGGCGCGTGGTGAATCTGGATGCGGCGGATCCCATCCTCGTGAATTATGAACCCTCTTTCCGCTTTCCCAACGAACAGGTGGCAGCGGATATGACCGAGGAACAGCTGGCTGCCTGCCTCAAACCTTGGGGACGCAGTGCCGATAAACAGCATGATAAAACCGTAATCAACGGTATTTCCCGCATTGGTCACATGTCCGGTGGCAAATCTGCCCTTTGGAAAGACGAAGAGATTGCAGACCGTCTTAACGAGGCTGCCGTGCACTTCATCCGCAAGAATGCCGGCTGTCCCATCTTCCTCTACTTTTGCGCAAATGACATCCACGTGCCGCGCGACCCGCACCCAAGATGGCGCGGTAAAAGTCAGTTGGGCATCCGTGGAGATGTGACGGTGCAAATGGATAATAGCCTAGGTGTCGTACGCCACGCGCTTGCAGAAGCCGGGTATAAGCCGGAGGAAACTCTGCTCATCTTTACCAGCGACAATGGTCCGGTCATAGCAGATGGATACTTGGACGGCGCTCCCCGGGACTGCGCCGGACACAACCCCGCCGCTCCTTACTCCGGTGGGAAATACACCCTGCGCGAGGGTGGTACACGCATGCCTTTCATTGTTCACTGGCCAGGTGTCGTGCAACCCGGCAAGTCCGCCGCCCTCATCAGCCAGGTGGATCTTTCGCGCTCTCTCGCCCGCCTCGTTGGTTTTTCCGATATTCCGCAGGATTCCATGCGTGACAGCCAGAACATGCTCCCCGCTCTCTGCGGACTCAGCAAGCAGGGACGCTGCGAACTACCGGAGCACAACCACGCCGTCAACTTGGCTCTTCGCTTTAATCATTACAAGCTCATGCCCGGTGCCGGCGGTTCCTGGCAACTTTTTGACCTCTCCACTGACCCCGCCGAGCAGCATGATATTGCCCAAGAACAACCGGAGCTGGTGCGTTCACTCATCCAACGCCTGAACACCATCAAGCAACAAAACGGCGGCATCAATCGCCCTCTGCCTGCGGCCAAGACAAATGCCTTTGAGAAAAATTAATCAGCAGAGAAAAGTCTCTTATTGACTGATATCATCGTTTATACGCATCAAAAAAAATCTGCGCAATGCGCACGAACTCCCCAAATCGTACATCGTACATCATTGGCATCCCATAGAAATTTACAGGGAGCCAAAAAAGGTGTTTGCTGTTTTGCTCCATTACACCCATAATAGA
>CANRJD010000090.1 GCA_947630815.1 uncultured Akkermansia sp.
CCGCCGAACTTGCGCGCAAGCGCAGGAACTTCCCAAATCGCACATCGTAAATCGCAAATAGATTTACCCCCCCCCCGTTGGGTCATTCTCACGCTGTCCACACGCCCCCGCGCTCCACGGCTCTCTGCAAGGAGGCCTGCAGCTGCTGCGGGCTCATCCCCTGCTCACGACAGAATCGCACTGAACATGCCCGATCCCGCTTTGCCAAGCGCTTTCCGCTCGCATCTCTCAAGAGCAAATGGTGTGCATAAAGTGGCGTCGGCAGCCCCAATACCGCCTGCAAGGCACGATGCAGCGGGGTGAATTCCAGCAGGTCGGCTCCCCGGGTCACCAGATTGACCTGTTGCGCGGAGTCATCCACGACGACCGCCAGATGATAGCTTGTCGGTGTATCCTTGCGTGCCAGCACGGCATCCTCACACACACTGGGCACACAGCGTCTCACGCCCAATCTCAGGTCCTCCCACAGCGGACAGCCGACGAGATCCTCCACGCGGCGCATGTTGATACGCCATGCGTGAGGTACCCCCTTCTCCAATAATTCAGACACGCGTTCCGCAGGCAAATCTCGGCAGTGCCCACTGTAGCGCATGTATTCTCCGGCATGTGGCGCTCGCGTCATGCTCTCCCATTCTGCGCGGATTTCTGCTCGTGAACAAAAACATGGGTACAGCAAGCCGAGTTCGCGCAGCCTCTCCAGCGCTTCTGCATACACCCCCATTCGACGGCTTTGCACCATCACTTCCCCATCAAACCGTATGCCCAGCCACTCCATATCCTCGTAGATTCCGGCCAGCCAACGTGGATCGCGCGTGCGCTCTGTGTCGATATCCTCAATACGCAGCACGCAACGCCCCCCGTGGGCATCCGCCATACGCCTGGCCTGCCAGGCTGCCAGCACATGACCAACGTGCAGTTCCCCACTCGGTGTGGGTGCGAACCGCGTGACTACCGGGTAATGCAGACTCATTAGTACGTGGCCTTCACGATGACGTCTGTCACGCGTTTGATGCCCTCGCGCGCCAACGTGGACTGCATGTACTTGCACTGCGCCCTGTAGTAGCACGAGAGAGCTGACCCGTACTCCCCTCGCTTCTCGCACGCTTCTCCATCGCGCAGAGCCTGAACGAAATCGTGTGCTTTGGATTCAAAATCCTTGAGCACAAGAGTCATTTCCCTGTCATTTGCGAAGTTTTCATCCGACTTTTGCCACTCCACCAGCTTTTCATACGCCATGCAAGGGCCCAGTGTCGTATCCTGCTCTGACACTTCCTTGATTTGCTCGAGCATGCCATCCATGCGCATCACAAGAGAGATCACCTCCTCGTACTTTTTAGCGAGTTCCGGATCCATGGCTACGATCTTGTAATGTTCGCGTTCGCTCGCGATACGGCGGAAGTCTTTTCCGTTATACAGGCGTATAAATTCCTCCTTGACGGGATCCCCGGCATCAAACTTTTCAAGCATTTCCGTTCCCTTATCCAAATTTGGATTGCGAGGCCAAATGATGCCGGCTTCGGTAATGTACTTGTTGAATCCTTCCTCATCCCCTTTACTCAGCGCTTTTTTTGCGTTACGAATCGCCAAGTCACTCTGGCGTTTTTTCCCCGTGGTGTAACTGAGCAGCATGGAATCATCAAAATCCACATCCAGCTCTTTCATCTTTGCCGCCACCTCTTCCACTGTAGCGTAATCTCGAGCATTTAAGGCTGTCAACGCTCGCTTGCGCAGCGTCCAAAATTGGGCGATGCGCTGGCGGGCATCCGCCGGAAATGTTGCTACACTCTGCATGTACTCACCGATAGCTACAGCGGCGATGAGCTGCTGGGTTGCTTCAGCAAGCTTGTTACGCGCCAGCATTCCATACACCGACTGAATGCTCTGATCCACCTCCCGGCGCATATTGCCTGCGATCGAATCTATCGAGTTCACCGTCGGCGGCAGACCTATCCCACCGGTAAACACTTTATTCGCCTCTGAATCCTTATCCAGATCCAGCTTTGTGTCACCGTCCCGATAGATGAATCGGTACACGCGCGCTCCGATGCACGCATGGTCAAACCGCCGGGAAAGCAGCATCGTCATGAGGACCGATTGGTAATTGATCTTAGATGCAATTTTGGTTGCCTCGTTGGTGGCAAGATTAGCCGCTTGAGTCGCTTCTTTTTTTCCTGCAACCTTCACATAATGAGTTATTCTAAGCGCGTTAAGATCACCGCCATTATTAATGCTCCCCCCCCCCTTCCCTTTTTCACCAAGTTTCGCGCTGGCTACAGAGAGACCGGCCTTGCGACGCACATTGGAGTTTTGAAAGGTATCAGCTTTCTCAAGCAAGTCGTTTATATCCTCCTCAAGCCTTTCGTTCTCGCGACCGCGACTAAGAACTTCTCGCTGCACATCAAGCGCGCTGACAATCGCCGTGGCGAGCGTACCGGATTGCTGTCCATCCCCCGGATAATCAGAGGCAGCATACAACGCTCTGCCGACCTTGATCAGAGTTTTGCCACCGACAGCGTAATCCTTATCACGGCCGGATTTGCGTGTGAGCCGCAGCATCTCTTCGAACAACGCTCGGTAACGCTTGGATTCGGCTGTATCATCGGGCACCTGCTGCAGGTATTTTTCGAAACGAGTACGCACCGCCTCGTTGTTCCCAACATCAAAAATTCCGCCATTGTATTTAACGGTGTTGGTCGAAGGATCCAAAAGCGGTATTTCCATGCCAAGAAGCTGCGGATTAGGTGTTTCTCCTTGATGCGCCGGATCGTTCGATTGCGGCTTGGCAGCAGAGCCTGAGGCATCAAAGCTATTGGGCATTGCAGGGGCGCCGCCGGACGGGGCGCCGCCTGTGGGCATCTGAGCCGCACTCATACTGGTCATTGCCAGCGCTAAAATCAATGCTGTACTTTCTCGTTTCATCATCTTGTCTCCACATTTTTAACGATTAATACTCCCTTCACCTGCTTCCCGTCGCTTGTTTTTCCTGTGCGACAGGTTGTTTCAAAGATAAACCGGTCACCGCGAGTCAGGTTCACACGCAGTTTAACGTCTCCTGGCACTAGCAGCGGCAAACGCTCATCTGGATTATCCGGTATGGAAATACTCACAAGCCTTTCGTTCCCGACCGTTTCAATATTTTCCACCCGTCCGTCAAACACATACACGTTGCCTGAGGAAGCAAAGCGTGAACCATCCTGCCGATACTCGGATATTCGAAAGTTCGGCGTGGGTTCCAATCCTCGAGCCGCGCTTCCTTTTTTCAGGACACCGGATCCAAGAATGAGTGCCAATACGACGATAGCTCCTATGCCGATAAACACCGGCATGAGATTCTGCTTCCCTTTTTTCTTGCTTCCCTTTCGCGCGCGTCTTGCCATAATCTTTTTCTAGTTCGTGTGAATTGTAAAAATTGTAAAATGTGTACGTTTTAGTCCCAGCGAGCTTTGCGACAGCCGAACCATGTGAGCGCAATCCCCACGATCACGTGGCCCCACAGAACGGCTTGGCACAATCCCTCTGCGCTGAAACTCGTCTGCACGATGCTCTTCACGGCCTTAAGCACATCCGGATTCAGGCCGCCTTCTATGCTTCCGCTCCATGCCCAATACGCTGATATGAAAGGCTGTGTGAAGACTTCCACCATATCCGGCAACGCCAGAACCGCGCCGGAAAGCGGCAATTGAAAGCCCACCAGATAGATGCTGAGCAGCGATGACTGGTCCGGCGTATTGCAGTTGGCCGATATTCCCAAGCAAACGCTTGTCATCGCCGCATTGGCCATGAGCAGGAAATACAGATGGTTCGCCGCATCACCGCGAAATTCCCAGAAGAATTGCACAAAGGCATACATCCAGATGCTTTGCAATACGACAAGTATCGTCAGAAATGTAACCTTGGACGCTACATAGGCGCCCACTCGCATGCCGGCAAACTTTTCCTTCTCCATGATAAGCCGCTCGCCGGCAATCTCACGCGACGCGTTGTTCGAGCCCATAAGTCCGAGTAAGATAACCTCGAACATGATGATGCCGGAAACGGCCGATCCCACTCTTGCGCGCACTTCTGCCTGCGCCTGCTGCGCCTGGATTTCCGCTGCTATATCCCCGCTGGTGGTGTCGGTGAGCGTCAGCAATTGATCCTGCCCCTTGCTGGAAAAAAGCGCTACCAAAATGGGGAATACCACGATCATGGCAATCTGTAGCATCAACTGCGTTCGATCACGCATCAATATCATGAACCGCCGCCTCAGCAGCTGCATCATTTGCACGAGAAAACTGGGCACGGGCGCCTCCTGATCCTCGATCGCCTTTGGAGGCGGAGGTTGCATGCCAAGCTGGCGATATTTCCTGACATGTTCGCTCTCGAGCCGCTGATAGTAAGCTACGCGGTGCTTCAGCCAACTCATACGCCACTCCTCCGGCGCACGCATGGCCAGTTGAGGATACACCTCCTCAAAGTTCCTCACGCCAAAATAATGGTTCATGGCATCAGGGGATCCGTGGTACGCCAAGTTGCCGCGCACCATCACCATGATGCTGTCGTATAACTCCATCTGAGCGAGACTGTGCGTCACGGAGATGACGATGCGCCCATCCTTGCGGCTCAAGTCGTGCAACAGTTGCACAATTTCTCGCTCCGATCGCGGATCCAATCCACTCGTCACTTCATCGCACAACAGGATGCGCGGGCTGCTCACCAATTCCATAGCCAGCGCCAAACGACGCTTCTGTCCACCTGAAAGAAGTTTCACCTGCCGATCTGCAATATCGGTCATCCCGGTCTCTGCCAGAACGTTGTCAATCAAATCATTGAGCTCGTCCTCATCCGCAACCACCCGAAGACGCGCAGCACTCTCGATGCTTTCATCGACGGTAAGCTCGTCGTAGGCAATGCTGAACTGGGGCACATAGCCGATCTCGTGCGGTTCAAAGTCGCCGTCTTCAGAAAGATCCCGCCCCTCCCACACAAAGGTACCGTCAGTCGCCGTCTTAATACCGGCTATCGTCTTCAAAAGTGTCGTCTTGCCGCACCCCGAGGGACCGACAATTGCCATAAAATGCCCACGGGGTATGCAGAAATTAACCTCATTGAGCAAAAAAAGGGACTCATCCCCATTTTCCACTTCCAGACATATATTGCGTGCTTCCAACATACCTGCCGCCCAGGAGTTTAACAAAGTTATTCCGCGAATGCAAGAATAAAAGCAAATCACTCCAAGAAAAACCCACATCCGTCCCAAGAAAAAAGCGATCACAACACGCAGTCATCGGTATGTAATGTAGCATAATATGTTCATAATTTACGATTTACAAAACTACCTTACACCGTCGGCAGTTTTGTCCGTAGGAAACGCATGGGAAACGGGTTAAATGAGCCCGGAAAAATTTGATCGTTTTCTCGCAGCTACGCTGCGCATTATTTCCAATCGTACGTCGTCCCCACACGTGTCCCAATAAAATTTTCGCATGTCCATTCAACCCATTCCTCATGCGTTTCCAACAGATAAAGGAAGTAAGCCCGACAAGATGTCAAACCATTGACGATTCGGCATAGCAGTGAAAGCACCCGAAGGCTTGGAGGAGGATTGGACAAAAGCACAGCTTTTGCCCGAAGGGCGAAAGCGACCGACGGCCGTAAGGTCGATTAGCCAAAAGCGATAGCTTTTGCCCCGCAGGGGTGAAAACTGGCGACGGCTGTAAGCCAGTTTGGCCAAAAGCATTAGCTTTTGCCCCGTAGGGGTGAGGAGTCGTGGGGCGACTCCGAAGCAACAGTCGTGAGGCGACTCCGAAGCAACCGCTGATGGGGCGGCGCGGAGTCAACCCGGCATAGCGTAACAGCAGATGCTTTCCTCCTATTAACGCATCATCATTTCAAGAATTCCGCTATGCACCGGCTCGGCAATCTCGCGCATAGCGCGCTAGTACTCAAATCGTAAATCGTAAATCGTAAATCGTAAATAACCAACGGCTTGTGCTGCACAACGTGCCGTTTGCTACCTAATTAAAAGATCTGTTAAAATGGGCGTGAGGTGATAGAATCACCTTGCCGGAGCGGGAGTTCGCCCAAGAT
>CANRJD010000091.1 GCA_947630815.1 uncultured Akkermansia sp.
CAAATCGTACATCGTACATCGTACCTCGTACATGGGCAGACCCCGTCTGCCACCGTCGTACATCCCACATCGTACATAGGCACCGCCAGGCGTCTCCGCCCCTTTCGAACCATGCCCGCTCCCCGCTTCATCTATCACCGCAGCTAGAGCTCCGCCTCCCCGCGCCGCAGGCGCGCGAACTTTCCAAATCGTACATCGTACATCGTACCTCGTACATGGGCAGACCCCGTCTGCCACCGTCGTACATCCCACATCGTACATGGGCAGCCCCCGTCTGCCACCGCTCCTTTCTAACTACGCCCGCGCATGGTATCACGACATCCCGCTCGACCCGGCTCCGCCTCCCCGCGCAACGCGCGCGAATTCGCCAAATCGTACCTCGTACATCGTACCTCGTACATAGGGCAAACGCATTTCCTAATGCGTTTGCCCTTGACTTACCTACCATGGAAAATGATAATGAGGCAAACTTCACAGCATGGACTCAGACTCACAATTGCACGATGGTTCCTTGTACCAAGCCATGGATGAGGAGCTGATCCGCGCTCAAAAAGCGCACATGGAACTCCTTTACGATTTCAACAGCACGCGTCCGACAGAAACGCGAAAACGCGAGGAGCTTTTGTGCAAAATGTTGGCGGAAATCGGCGAAGGCAGTTTCATTGAGCCTCCTTTCTTTGCTAATTGGGGAGGCTGCTTCCTGCACCTCGGACACCACGTGTACATCAACCACAATCTTTCCCTCGTGGACGATACACACATCTACATCGGAGACTGCACGAAGCTCGGTCCCAATGTGATGATTTGCACGGCGGGTCACCCCATTCTCCCGGAACTGCGCGGTAGTGCTCCTTACCAGTTTAACATGCCGGTGCATATCGGACGTAACTGCTGGATTGGCGCAGGGGTCTGTATTCTCCCGGGCATCACGATCGGCGACCATTCGGTCATTGGCGCCGGCAGCGTTGTCACAAAGGACATCCCGGCACGCTCTGTTGCCGTCGGTAATCCATGTCGTGTTCTCCGCCCAATCTCTGACCGTGACAAGGAGTTCTATTTCAAAAATAAAGTGATCGACTGGAATTCGATCCAAGTTTCCTCGGATCTTGGTCACGGCAAACGCATTTGAAAGAAGTTCATCAACAGAGAAAATGATCTTATTGCCTGATATCATTTTTTATACGTATCAAGAATCGTGACAAGCAGCGGTTATTATGATGATGGCTCTAAAGGGATCTCAGCATACATTAATGATCCGAAAAATCTGCGCAACGCGCACATTATTAATAAATCGTAAATCGTACATGGCAAACGCATTTTCTAATGCGTTTGCCCTGGGATCTTGGTTCCTCCTAATTGCCCCTTCAAGTTTCAATTGTTCCTCACGCGAAATTGACTCGAACCCGTTCTTTCGTCCGTTGGTCTTCGCTGAGCTGCTCACTCCTCATTGCGATCATTGTCCGAATGCGACTGCGTGCATGAAAAATTAGAGGTTGCTTTCCAAACAAGCCCATGTTACACTAGGCGCGCTACTCACAGATGACACTTTTACCCTACCAGCTCGCTAAGCGCGTGCTCTTCTTTTTGCCACCGGAGGCAGTGCATGAACCAACATTGATGATGCTTCGCGTGGCGGAGCGGTTGCGTGTGTTGCAGCTGCTCTGCGGCAAGCCTGTGGATGACCCGGTGGAGGTCATGGGACTCAAATTCCCGAACCGTGTAGGATTGGCAGCCGGCATGGATAAGCAGGGCACTTCTGTGGATGCTTTTGGCGCGCTCGGCTTTGGGTTTGTCGAGGTCGGCACACTCACTCCCCGTCCGCAACGTGGCAACCCCTCTCCACGCCTCTTCCGCTGCGTCCCCCAACGCGCTATCATCAACCACATGGGCATTAATAACCCCGGTGTGGATCGCGCCGTGGAAAATCTGTCCGCCGTCCGCCATTTTCAAGGCATTCTGGGCGTGAACATCAGTAAGAATAAGGTGACGCCAAATGATGAGGCTCGCATTGACTACTTGGCTTGCCTGCGGGCAGTTTGGGATGTGGCAGACTACGTGGCCATCAACTTCTCTTGCCCAAACGTACCCAACCTCTGCGAGCTGGCGAAGGCTGAAACTGCCGCCGATTTGCTTGCCGCGATCAAAAGTGAGCAGTCCAATTTGCAGCAGGAAACAGGCAAATTCGTGCCAGTCGTCATGAAGGTATCGCCGGACATGAGCGAGCAGCAGATTCGAGAGTTGGCGCACGTGTTTTTGGACTGCCAGCTCGACGGTCTTATCTGCACCAATACCACCACCTCACGCATCGGGGTAGAAAATCACCCTGCTGCACAGCAAAAGGGCGGGCTTTCCGGCGCCCCACTTTTCAACCGTGCTAATGAGACACTGGAGGCCTTTGCCCAAGAGCTCCGCGGCGCTATCCCCATCATCGGCGTGGGCGGCATTATGACGCCGGAGGATGCCTTGGCCAAAATACGTGCGGGGGCGTCGCTCGTGCAGCTCTACTCCGGCTTCGTGTACCAGGGCCCATCCCTCATCCGTGGTTGCGCGAACGCATTGAAAAGGCATTTTGCCGGGCTGAAGTGAGGCTGAGCTGATTGTTCGGCGACGAGGCTCGTGACTTGTCGCAACCGTAGCTCTCAAATAGGCAACTGCACTTTCCGGTGTAATTTTCTCAAATCAGTCTTCAGGACATACACATTTAAGAAAAGTTCATCAGCAGGAAAAAGCCCTTATTGACTAGTATTATCGTTTACACGCATCAAAAAATCTGCGCCACCAGCGCGCTCACTCCCCAAATCGTACATCGTACATGGGCAGCCCCCGTCTGCCACCGCCCCTTTCGAACCACGTCCGATCATGACTTCAGGACATCCCGTCCGCATTCGCTCCGCTCCTCCGCGCAACGCGCGCTAGCATTCAAATCGTACATCGTACATCGTACATCGAAAATCGTACATAGGCAAACGCATTTGAGAGAAGGTCATCAACAGAGAAAAAGCTCTTATTGACTGATATTCCCGTTTATACGTATCAAAATCATCACAACAACCGGTCATCATAATGATGGATCTAGAGGAATCTCTGCATACGTTAATGATCCGAAAAGAATCTGCGCAACGCGCACATTATTAATAAATCGTACATCGTAAATCGTAAATCGTACATAGGCAACCGCATTTTCTAATGCGGTTGCCCTGGTTTGCCTTGGATCAGTCTTGACGTGGATGGATGGAGATGTTATTATGCCTGCATGAAACATCTTATCTACACACTGCTTCTTGGAGCTGCGGTTGTCGGCGGTATCGCCCCTGTGTTCGCTCAGGTCGATAATAAGACAGCGAAACCCGCGGAAGAGTCAGCGACGGATACCGATGCTCCGAAACCCAAGAAGAAAGCGAAGGGCAAGCTCAATCCTGTGGTGGAGGCACTCTCTGAGATGGACTGTTTCAATGGCGAACCAAATCCTAGGGCGAAATTCTACATCTACCTGCAGTCGGCGAGCTGGTGTGGTCCCTGCAGAGCTGAAATGCCGAAAATTGTGGCCATGTATCCCGAGCTGAAAAAAGCCAAGGTCGAAGTCATACTCGTCGGCTACGATAGGACGAGAGAGCTTGCTCAAAAATATCTGGAGACTTTCGAGGCTCCCTTTCCGGGCGTCATGAGAGAGGAGGGTAAAAATTTACCCGGTTGTGAACTTTCTCCTGGCATCCCATACGCCATCATGGTCAACTCCAAGGGAAAGGTAGTGCAATCCGGTCACGCCGCCAGAATTTTCCAAAATTGGAAGGAACATATCAAAGCAAAACCACAAGGAAAAAAGAACGCGGAATAAAAATCTTTCTTGAATCTCTCGTGATCTAATTCCTTCTTTTCAAAACATCCCAGACACTTATGAGAAAAATAATTCGTACCATGCTTCTCTGCACGTTGGCTGTGGGCTTCTGTGGTCACTACCTTGTTGCGCAAACCGACGGAGAAGAGGACTCCACAACTGAGCAAACTGAAACCGAAAATCGAGTTGGTAAAGCTCTCAAGGATCTGAGAACTTTCAACGGCAAGCCGAACACCAATGCCAAATTTTACATCTACCTGCAATCGGCGAGCTGGTGTGGTCCCTGCAAAGCTGAAATGCCGGACATTGTGAAAGAGTACAAGAAGATTAAGAAGGCAGGCGGAGAAATCATCTTGCTGGGCTGGGACAAAACGCCGGATGACGCCAAAAATTACCTCAAAAAGTTTCGAGCTAAGTTCCCCGGGGTGATGGTCAAGATGGGAAAAAAGCTCCCGGGCTTCAAGCCTGCCAACGGCATCCCCAACGCCACCTTTGTCAGACCAGACGGTTCACTTATAAAGGCGGGTCACGGCTCCATCATTATGGAGTGGGAAGATACTGTCAAGGAGTAGTCCTGCGGCTCCTTTCTCGCCGGAACTGTTGCTTCAGGAAAATCCTGCCGTGTGTCTCCGTCTCGCTTCGGACCGGGGAATGTCTTACGGACAGGAACGACGGGTTGATCATTCTTCGGTGCACGTTGCTTCACGCGTGCCTTGCATGAGGCACACGGCAAACGCATTTGAGAGAAGTTCATCAGCAGAGAAAAAAGCTCTTGTTTGCCAGTATTATCGTCTATACGCATCAAAAAAAATCCGCGCAACGCGCGCGAACTTCCCAAATCGTCCATCGTACATCGTACCTCGTACATAGGCGCCGCCAGGCGCCTCCGTCGTACATCCAACATCGTACATGGGCAGACCCCGTCTGCCATCGTCCGATCACAGCTTCATAACTCAGCCTTGGCTCTGGCTTCGCTTTCCTCCGCGCCC
This sequence comes from uncultured Akkermansia sp., assembly GCA_947630815.1. GTDB lineage: Bacteria > Verrucomicrobiota > Verrucomicrobiia > Verrucomicrobiales > Akkermansiaceae > Akkermansia. Next base: position 4,825 of record CANRJD010000091.1, read on the forward strand.
CGCGCGCGAATTTGGCAATCGTACATCGTACATCGTACCTCGTACATAGGCGCCGCCAGGCGCCTCCGTCGTACATCGTACCTCGTACATAGGCGCCGCCAGGCGCCTCCGTCGTACATCGTACCTCGTACATAGGCGCTGCCAAGCGCCACCGTCGTACATAGGCAACCGTATTTTCTAATGCGGTTGCCCAAGGGGGTGAAGACTCTCGGAAGAAGTCGTTGGAACACGCATGCCTACGCTCATGTTCTTATCAAATAAGGCTTGCATTTGCCGGGCAAGTGGCATATATTCGCGGTCCGTATGGCAGATCGTAAAAAACCCTACCCGTTTGACGAGTTTGAACCTGCGTGGCAAAAGCGTTGGGATGATCAAAAAACTTTTCGCGTAAGCAACCCGGGAGACCCGGATTTTGATGCCTCCAAACCCAAGCGCTACATCTTGGATATGTTCCCGTACCCCAGCGGAGCGGGGTTGCACGTGGGACACCCGGAGGGTTACACCGCCACGGACATCGTGAGTCGCTTCCTGCGTCGCAACGGATACAACGTTCTCCACCCCATGGGATGGGATTCCTTCGGACTGCCTGCCGAGCAGTACGCCATCAAGACCGGGCAGCATCCTTCCATCACTACGGCGGCCAACATCGACACTTTCCGCCGCCAGCTCAAGATGCTCGGCTTTTCCTACGACTGGGATCGTGAGATTGCCACCACCGATCCCAAGTACGTGCGCTGGACGCAGTGGATTTTCCTGCGCCTTTACAATTCGTACTACGATACTGAGCTCAAAAAGGCCCGCCCCGTCTCCGAGTTGGAGGCTAAAGGTTGGACACGTGAGCAGATCGACTCTGTGCGTCTCGCCTACGTGTCGGAGGGCATGGTCAACTGGTCGCCGGATATGGGGACTGTGCTGGCCAACGAAGAGGCCGAGGAGTGGCGCAGCAAAGGCTTTACCATCGAGCGCCGCAAGCTGCGCCAATGGATGTTGCGCATCACGGCTTACGCTGAACGCCTCATTGACGAGTTGGAGCCACTCGACTGGCCGGAGAGCATCAAGCTGTTGCAGCGCAACTGGATCGGAAAATCCACCGGGGCGGAAGTCGTTTTCACTTGCGGCGAGCACAACATCACCGTTTACACCACGCGACCGGACACGCT
>CANRJD010000092.1 GCA_947630815.1 uncultured Akkermansia sp.
CTTTTCTGAGGAAACAAATCAACCTTCCTTTTTTGTCTCCTCTTACCCTTCCTCAAAATTTTCTTGGGACGGATGTGTCCGGCAATGGAAAATGTAAAGTAAAACTTGCCAATGGGGGCGGGCTGTGGCATAATTGCCCCGTATGGGGAGGGTTTGCAGGATTATCTTTTTATGCTGCCTAGCTCTGTTGCTGGCGGTTGGCTGTCAACAGCAGAGTAGTTCGTCGCTCCGTTCCCCTCGTCCCTTCAAATTCCAGCCTTCCAGTAAGCAAATTGTCCCACGGTCGATGAACCGTTTAGCCCGTGAGGCTAACATCAAGATTCGTATGGTGCCGGCAAACTCTCGTCAGCGTCGAGCTGCAAAGAAAATCCGCCCAACCTTCCTCACCATTCACAGCACGGCTAACCACTCGTCCTCAGCAACTGCCATGCAGCACTCCCGCGCTCTATGCCGCGGCGCTTTCTCCAACCGCAGTTGGCACTTCACCGTGGACCAATACATGGTCGTGCAGAATCTCCCGCTTAACGAAAGTGGCTGGCACGCCGGCACGGCCGCAGGCAACCACAACTCTCTGGGCATCGAGATGTGCGAGGCCGAGAATCGTGGACAAAATCATTTTCGCACATGGGATCGTGCTGCCAAATTGGTGGCTGTGCTCATGAAACGCTACAACATCAACCTGCGCCACGTTGTCCCCCACTACCACTGGACAGGCAAGAACTGTCCGACTCCCCTGCTCTCCAACGGCCGCCCCGGTCCCAAATGGGGATGGTTTCTCTCCCGCGTAGACTACTATTACCGCTGCATCAATGGAGGCAAACCCAACCGCTGATTCCCACCAGCTTCTGCCTGACTCAGCGCTGGATTCTCTTTCTTTCATTTTCCCCCGTGAGCTCAAGGCTCTTCATGCAGTTTCTCTTTACACCGTCGGCGATGTCTTGCGCGTTGCCCCGCGCCGCTACGAGGATCGCCGTCTTTCCCCTCCTCTTTCGTCGCTTACTAATGGAGAATCAGTCTGCCTTCAACTCCGGATCTACTCGGCCGAGTGGCATTTTTCACACAAGCGTTATTACGAGCTGAGCGCCGGTGCAGCAGATGATCCTCAGGGACCACGAGTTTTTCTGCTATGGTTCAATATGCCCTACGTTGCCAAGCTTTTTGCCGTGGGCATGCTTTTATCTGTGTTTGGCAAACTACGCTTCTTTTCCGGCAAGTGGGCCATTTGCAATCCCGACTTCGAGATTCTCGATGACAGCGAGCAAGCTGGTCTGCGACTGGCTGCGGCCTCCCTCGGCGATCCGGACACTCCCGGCTCACTGCCAGCCCCCCAATTTATCCACACAGGGCGTATTGTGCCCATCTACAAATCGGTTCCCAGTGTCTCTGCTCGAACCTTTCGCGGTCTCGTTTACCGCCTTCTTTCTGCACTAAATCCCGATGCTAAGTGGGAGGACTTTGACCCCGCGCCCTCCTACCCCTTGGTTCGTGCTCTGCGAGATCTACATTTCCCGCCAGATAACGCTACGGCACGTAAAGCACGCATGCGCTTCGCCCTCTCGGAGTGCTTTACCCGGCAATTCGACGTAGCTTGGCGACGCCGTCAAACACGCTCCGCCCCGGGCCTCATCACAGCCACCACCAATTATTATTGCCAGGAACTCCTATCTGCTCTCCCCTTCCCCCTCACCCGTTCCCAACAGCGCTGCATCGATGAAATTCGCGCAGATATGGCGCGCCCTACCCCCATGAACCGTCTGCTACAGGGGGACGTCGGTAGCGGAAAAACACTCGTGGCTCTCTGCGCCATGCTTATGTGCATCGAAAGCGGCAAAACCTCTGCCCTGCTTGCGCCCACCCAAATACTCGCAGAACAGCATTACCGCACCTTCCGCCGCCTGCTTCAGCACACAGACGTACGTCTTTCCCTGCGCACTTCAGACCGGGCGGACGACTCCCACCTCATCGCCGATTGTGTGAACATCTCGTCGGATTCTTCCCCGCGCATCATCATTGGCACTCATGCCCTGCTCTACGAAAAAAATCGTCCTCAAAATCTCGGCCTCGCCGTCATTGACGAACAACACAAGTTCGGCGTAGTTCAACGACAGCGCTTTATTCAAGCTGATTCCCACCCGGATGTCCTCGTCATGACAGCCACGCCGATTCCGCGTACCCTCACGCTTACCCTCTATGCCGACTTGGATGTCTCGATCATTGATGAGCTCCCCCCCGGCCGCGGAGAAATTGTCACCGCCCTGCGCAACCCAAAGCACATGAAGCGCATCATCTCTTTTCTTCGTAAGGAGATCTCCAATGGTCGACAAGTTTACATCGTTTCTCCCCTCATTGAGGAGAACGAAAATTCCGAGCGTTCCTCCGCCTCTCAGGAGCTCATTCACTGGCGCGCTATCCTGCCGGAATTTTCCATCGGCCTCCTTCATGGCAAAATGAGCGCCGACGAAAAAGAAAAAGCAATGGCCGATTTTGCCACAGGCATCACCCAAGTACTCGTCTGCACTACAGTGGTGGAAGTCGGTGTGGATGTTGCAAATGCCACGGTCATGATCATCAACGATGCAGATTCCTTCGGACTCTCCCAGCTCCATCAACTGCGGGGGCGCATTGGTCGCGGCTCACACAAAAGCTATTGCATCCTGCTCTCCACAGCCAAATCCGATGACCCTGCCCATGAAAAACTGGAAATCCTCTGTAAAACCTCCAATGGCTTTGAGATTGCAGAACATGATTTTCGTCTTCGTGGCCCGGGAGATGTGCTTGGTACCGCACAAAGTGGGTTGGGGTCTGTCCGCTTCGCAGAATGGATCTCTGATGTGCGCCTCATTCACCGCGCCACACGCATTGCCAACTCCATCTTGGACTCCGATCCTGCGCTTGAGTTACCTATCCACGCATCCCTTCGCCGCCGCATGGAAGGAATCTCTGTTCAATCTATCCCCTCATGATTTTTCGCACTCCGTGTCAGACCAACCGCGTTTGAATCAAGTGGAAAAGTAGAGGAAACTCCCCGCGTCAACGGCTCGCTCTCTTTCCAAATCGTAGTTCCTATTTCTCATTGTCGTGGCGACCAAATGCCACAAAATGCCTCCCTATAGATCATGGGGGCGCGGAAAAAGACGTGTAGGAAAGTCAGGAAATGAGGGGGAGTCTGTGGGGGGCATGAATCGAAGGAGGATCGTGCGGAGGAATGCGTTTCCAATGAGGCAGGTAGAGACCTTCTGTGCTGTCAAAAAACTCGTTGTGTACTTTGAACCAATCCTGAGGAATGATCACTTTCTTCTGTTGACCTAGGTAAGCTCCCCACCACGCAAAGGTAGATGCAGAGAGGATGAGCTCCTCCATGGCTGTGAGGCGGCGCAGAGCTTGCATGGAAGACGAGCGATCAATTTCCAACGTGTACTTCGAAAGGTTTTCGCCCAGCGCCTGACGGATGACATACTCGGCGAGCTCCTCATCATTGGAGAAAATCACCACTTTGCGGATATGAGGGGAAACAGAAAGAAAAGCCTCTCTGATAAAATCGATTGAGGGGCTGATGAAAGTCCCGCGAAGATCCCGATTCAGATAATCGCCGTATCGCATCTGTACGCCCACGGTACCTTCTTCCCGCGGAGCAATGAAGGGAGCATAAATTTGACGGATGAACTCTTCCTTATCATGGAAATATTGAAACGATTGAAAAAGCCCCGCGAGAGCTCCTCTTTTCACCTCGCTCGGTATGGGACTGTAGGAAAACTTCTTCTGTTTATATACTATTTTCTCCAATAAACCGCAGCAGGTAGAAGGCAGGCGATCTCCCGCTTTCAGAAAATGCCGCAATTGCACATGTACAAAATCTATGTTCCACGGCACACGACAACACAGTCCATGGCGCAGGGCATGCGCGTATGCAGCAGCTATGCAAAACAAGACATTCCCCAACCCTGTGTTGTTTAACTCGGGGGATATACAGCCTTTACGAGAGGGCATGGGGAGGCGAAGAATTTTACGTTGCACTCCTCCCCACGTTGTCCGAGATGTATTGTGGAGAAAGCGGGTCTTTCCTGCCAAGTAATTTATTCGAATCATCTGGCGGATTTCGTTGTGACAACTCCAAAGTATCCGCAGTGATCTGCGAATGCGTCCGAAACGAAAAAAACACAGCGGTATGCTGCAAACGGTACGAAGAATGTCAGAACTCCGATCCACCCACCTCGACAACGGTTTGTTGCAAGGGCGGTAGGTGTTGCGGATGAACGCAACGGGCACGCGCCTCACTCGCGCTCCGTTCATCTCTTTGTATCGGATAAACAAGTGCGTGAGCCAATCTCCGATCCAGGCATGGAGCTGGGGAGAAGGTGAGCAAATAGCCTCATGAGCCTCAAGCAAGGGAAATATAAAGTCACAGTATTCGAAAAAGACTTCTTTCCGACATAAGAGAAGAGTACTGCATGCCGCCTGTTTACTCTCCGTGCACTCTTCGTAAATGGCCTTGTATTCTGGGTGCATGCTGTGGAGAAGCCGAGTTAGTCCGTCCCAATTATCCCTGCCCAGCAAATGCCTCCAATATTCCCCAAGCGGCATATCGAAGTTGCGCAGTCTGGGTGCATAGATATCGTATTCCTTGCTCAAAGAACCCAAAGCCATCCTCATTTTCGGATATGCTCGACGGACAAATCCGTGCCAATCCTTTACATAGATCTCAGGGCGTGGATCGGAGGCATCACCGAGGGCAAGATAGCGTTTGTATTGGAAAATTCCTATATAGTCCGGATTGCCGAAACTTCCATAATTTTTGTACGCCAAGTATGTTGCTGTAAGCTCCTTGTAGTCCCTATTTTTGAAAGAAATGTCATATCCTTCACCGGCAGCCGTATCACCGTCCATCGAACTGAGCAAGTGATGGTATTCGCGAGATCCAAGTAATCCATCGCAGCAGGGCGCCATACCACACGATCGACCCAGGTGGATCGGAGTCAGTTTCTCCTGTTCATCATTGCCATCAATGCTCTTAATCACGAAATCATCACGATGATATCCAATCACAATGTTGTAGGAAGGTACGTCCGCGGATTTCATAGTTAAGTTTCATCAAGGGGTTAAACTGGAGCCAGATTTTTTCGTCTTTCGTCTGAGGGCTCAATCGCCTTCTTATAAACATTGTTCCACGCTTTGTCAATCATGATTTGACCTTTCGCTGCTCTCCCACATCCGTCCCGATAAAATTTCTCCATGCCTATTCGACTTCTCATATGCGTCCCATGGAAGATCGACGATGAAAGTGACGTCTGCAAGATGGTGTCGCGTGTCCGCAAATTATCCCAACTAACAACCCGCATTGTTTTGAACACTCCGCTCTGTCCCCCGCGCCAACGGCTCACTCACCACCCAATTCGCGGCGTAGCCGCCGAACTCCCCAAATCGCACATAGGCGCCGCTAGACGCCACCGTCGTAAATCGTAAATGGCAACCGCATTTCCTAATGCGTTTGCCATGGTATTCCGTGCACGGCAAACGCATTTGAAAGAAGTTCATCAACAGAGAAATTGATCTTATTGCCTGATATCATCTTTTATACGTATCAAGAATCGTGACAAGCAGCGGTTATTATGATGATGGCTCTAAAGGGACCTCAGCATACATTAATGATCCGAAAAATCTGCGCTACGCGCACATTATTAATAAATCGTACATCGTAAATCGTAAATCGTACATGGCAAACGCATTTTCTAATGCGTTTGCCCTGGTATTCCGTGCTTGTTTTTTTCCTTCTTTTGGCATAAAGTATACGCATCCAGTTTCACCTTAAGACGACCATGGCTAACCCGGAACTCTACATCAAACCCGCCTTGCCTGAAAAGATCTTTCCTTGGCAAGATTACAATCCGCAAACTCGCGAAGAAATTGACGCTTTCTTTAATTCCCCCGAACTGCTTGTCATCAAGCAACGCATGGTCGATATGGGACGCCGCCTCTGGCAACG
>CANRJD010000093.1 GCA_947630815.1 uncultured Akkermansia sp.
GATGCATCAAGCTTTCAGAAAATTCTTTTTTCCCGTTTTTTACGTCCCTTCGGTGACTTTATTTTTGAGGCAATGCGGGGTACTTTTTCTTGGGACGAATGTGGATGATGTCATGCGATTGGCTTGCCAAACCAAGGAGGGAGTTGTATAATTTGGCGCGCGTGGAACGCGGGAAAAAGAAGTGCAGAGCAAATCCGGAACAAAGACATGATCAAGTGGATACTCAACAAGATTGTGGGTTCAAAGAACCAGCGAGAAGTGCGTCGGTTGCAGCCCGTTGTCAAAAAGATCCTGGAAAAGGAGAAGGCTTGGGCAGAAAAAGATGCCGATTTTTTGCGTGAAAAAACGCGGGAGTGGCAAGAGTATCTGCACCGCTTTAAGCCTCTGGATATGCCTCCGCGGGGTATCATTATGGCGGCCGACGAGGATGCTTTGCGGGACTACGCCGAGCGCCTTAACACGCGCTTCGAGGCCCTGGCGGATCTCTTTCCTAAGCTGCCGCATGTGGATGCCAATGCCGACAGCATTGAACAGGGGAAAAAGGCCTTTTTGGACATTGAACCGAAGTTTGATAAACTGCGCGCAAAGTATTTGGAAGCCATCCTGCCGGAAGCTTTTGCTGTAGTCAAGTTGGGAGCGCGCCAACTCCGCGGCAAAACAATTGATGTGTGCGGGACGGACACGGAGTGGAATATGGTGCATTTCGACGTTCAATTGCTCGGCGGTGTTGCTCTGCATCGCGGCTTTATCGCAGAAATGGCAACGGGCGAGGGCAAGACGCTGGTGGCTACGCTGCCGGTGTACCTGAATGCCCTCACCGGTCTGGGGGTACATGTGGTGACGGTGAATGATTACCTGGCGAGGCGCGACTCGATGTGGATGGGGGCTCTCTTCAATCACCTGGGTCTCACGGTGGGCTGCATTCAAAGCCTCATGCCAAACGACCTACGCCGTGAACAATACGCCTGCGATATCACCTACGGCACCAACGCCGAGTTCGGCTTTGATTACCTGCGCGACAATGGCATGGCCTCCACTCGCGAGGCTCAAGTGCAACGTGGCCACTATTTCGCCATCATTGATGAGGTTGACTCCATTCTCATCGATGAGGCACGCACGCCGCTCATCATCTCCGGCCCTGCTGTGGTGGAGGTCGAGCAACAATACGATGCCCTCAAGCCCACCATCGAGAAGGTTGTCAAAGCGCAGGTGGAGCTGTGCAATCGCCTCATGACCGAAGCCATGGAGCACGCTAAAGCCGGCAATACGGAAGCTGCCGGCCGCTGTCTCTACAAGGTCAAAATGGGAATGCCTCGCAACCGGGCTTACATGCGCAGCCAGCAGGATCCTGAGTTCCGCCGTATGGTGGAAAAATACGAGATGTTCCTGCTGCAGGATCCTCGCAAGCTCGAACAGTACAAGCTCAAAGAGGAGCTCTATTTCTGCGTGGATGAAAAGACCCATGACGCTGACCTGATGGAACAGGGGCGCCAGCTCATCAGCCCCGGACATCCCGAGGATTTTGTGCTGCCTGACATCGGTACCGAGTTCGTGAATATCGACGAAAATGAGCGCCTGAGTGAGCGTGAAAAGGAATTGCGGAAACAAGCGCTTACCCGGAAGCTGGAGGAAACGGGCATTCGCCTGCACACAACCAGCCAGTTGCTCAAGGCCTATACGATTTACGAGCGCGATAAGGAATACGTGGTGAAGGAAGGGAAGGTGATCATCATCGACCAAAATACCGGGCGTGAAATGCCCGGCCGCCGCTGGAGCGAGGGTCTGCACCAGGCCGTTGAAGCCAAAGAAGGAGTGACCGTGGAAGAGGAGAATATGACCTATGCCACCATCACCATTCAAAACTACTTCCGCCTGTACTCCCGACTCGCAGGCATGACCGGCACTGCAGAAACCGAAGCGGCCGAATTCCACGATATTTATCGGCTGGATGTGCTGCCTATCCCCACCAACAAACCTTGCATCCGCGAGGATTTCAACGATCTCATCTTCAAGAGCCGTCGCGAAAAATTCAACGCAGTGGTTGCAAAAATCGTGGAACTGCACAAGAAAGGTCAGCCTGTGCTGGTGGGCACCGCCAGCGTGGAGGCGTCTGAAACTCTTTCGCGCATGCTCAAGATGGCCAAAATACCGCACGAGGTGCTCAATGCAAAAAACCACCAGCGCGAGGCAGAAATCATCGCTCTGGCCGGTCAATGCGGAGCCGTTACGGTATCCACCAACATGGCCGGCCGCGGCACGGATATCAAGCTCGGCGAGGGAGTGGCTGAATTGGGCGGGCTTTTCGTGCTGGGAACGGAGCGCTACGAAGCGCGGCGCATTGACCGACAACTGCGCGGGCGTTGCTCACGACAAGGCGACCCGGGGGCCTCTCAGTTCTTCCTCTCTTTTGAAGATGACCTGATGCGCAACTTTGGCGGTAGCGAACGCATGACGCGCATCATGGATCGCTTCGGCATGGAGGAGGGTGAGGCTGTGGAAAACCGCCTCATGAACAAGGTGATAGAGGGTGCTCAAAAACGCGTTGAGCAACGGAATTATATGTGGCGCAAGCATGTGCTGGACTACGATGACGTGATGAACCAGCAGCGAACCATCGTGTATGCCATGCGCAACGATGCCCTGCTCTGTGAAGAGCCACGCATCATGCTCTACGAAAATTTGGAAGAGGCTGTGGGCTTCAAATGCGAGAACTATGTGAGCGACGAGCACGATGGCTCTGTACACGCTGAAAGCCTCAACCAGTGGGCAAACACCGTTTTCCCCATCGGCACCGCCAGCGACGCCTCTTGGTTGGAAGGTAAACATTGGGAGGATGCCAAAAAGCTCATCTGCGAGCGCGTGAAGGACCTCTACGAAAAGAAGGTGAGCGGTGAGCGCCCCGATTATGTGGACCGTATGGAACGCAGCATGATGCTGCAGGCTATCGATAAGATGTGGCAGCGTCACATTAACGACATGGATGCCCTGCGCGAGGGTGTGCGTCTGCGCGCCCAAGGCCAGCGCGACCCGCTGGTGGAATACAAACGCGAGGCGTACGGGCTGTTCGAAACACTCATGCAGGACATTCAGATGGACATCGTAAACCGCATGTTCCGCAGCACGACCAACCTGAGCGCCTTTGAAGAGTTCTTGGCATCCTTGCCGACGGGAGATAGCTCCCCCAATATCATGGTGGACGGCATGGAGGGTGACCTGCTGGCGAGCCTGCGCGACCAGCTGCAGCAGCTTCACGAGCGTGAGCAAGCCGCCGAGCAGGAAGATCAGGAATCCGCTGCCTCCGGTACCCTGCCGGAAGGCCTGCCCACCGTCCAAGAGAAAAAAATGAGCCTGCCTGACCGGAAAAAACGTCTCGTGAATATTAAACACGAGAAAATAGCCGGCCCGGCCAATGGAGCAGCATCCCCCGCCTATGACCCGGAGGATATCCACCCCACCCTCTGACTTTTCTATCCCGCGGCATGGCTGTGAACATACGCTCTGTCTTGGAATACGTCCCCTACTTTCGGGGAAAGCTGATGGTGGTGCACATTGCGCGCAGTCTGCACGAGGCTGATGAGCTCGTGGATGCCTTGCTGGATGCCGATGCTCTGCATGAAATTGGCGTGCGATTAGTGCTCGTTGCGGAGGGAGACGATGCCTCTGTCCTGCAACACCGAGCCAACGAGTGCGAAATGCATGCCGCGGTGGCTGATGCTCCGCTGAGCCTCGACCAAGCTTCCGTGAAACGCGTAAGCGAGATTATCGAACGTCGTCAAATCGCCATTGTCGCCTCCGGTGCAGATGGTCGTTTTGACGAAGGAAGCGTGAAATTGGCTGTGCAGCTCGGCGCTGCCAAATATATATGCCTGCAAACGGATGAAGTCCCCTGCCGCGCCGGTCAGCCTATCTTTGCCATCCCGGAAAGTGATGTAGCCAACGCCGCACTGAGTGACTGCACCCACCCGGATGAGCTGCTGGCCGCTGCGGAAGCATGCCGCCGCGGGATAGCACGCGTGCACTTGCTGAACGGCAAACAGCGCGGGGTGCTGCTTGACGAGTTGTTCTCCGAGGAAGGGGTGGGGACCATGGTTCATGCTGACTCATACCGCGAAATTCGGCCACTGAGGGAAGATGACATCCCCGAACTGCTTTCTATGATAGCCCGCTGTGTGGCCGATGAGAAGCTCGTGCAGCGCACTTACGAGAGTATCCGCGACAACCTGCACAGCTACTACGTGTACACGTTGGACGACACCATCGTGGGGTGCGTGGCTCTTTATCCGTATCCTGATGAGCAGTGCGCGGAGTTGGGTTGCCTCTTCATCAAAAAAAATTACGAGGGACATGGCTACGGACGCGCCATGTGTCACTTTGTAGAGCAAAAGGCGCGCGAACTCGGATTCAAGCGAATCTTTGCCGTGTCACAAAGCGCTGTGGATTACTTCCGCACCCGCCTGCACTACGCTCAGTTGCCTCGCACTAATCTGCCCTCATCCCGTCTGCAGGCATTGGAAGAAAGCGGGCGACACTCTGCTGTATTCGGCCGGCAGTTGTAAAGGCCAACTCGACGCGCATATAATGAAAGGCTCTGTCCTACCACAGTGTTGACTTTTTTGAGAGGTCGTCCAAAATCCTCTTAAATAGTGGTAATGACCTTTATAGAATTTTGGGAAAGAGAGGAGGCGAGAGAAAGGCTTTTTGAGAGGAAAAAATTGACCCAGACAGAATGGAAGAAGATAATCAAACTTCAAAATCAGGGAAACACAGAGCCATTAAAAGGCGTCGCACTAAGGAAGCGAAAGCCAGAGAAAGGAAATGAAAATGACTTTGTGAGTACCCAAAAAGGTTTAGAGTACTTGAAAAGGAATAGAGTTGTAAGGTGTATGTTATATAATACGACAACTATAATTAACGAGCTTCTTTTCGATCATTTGAGGAAAAAGAACAGGAGAGAAAATCAAGCAAGATTAGAATTGGCAAAGTTTGTGGTAAACACGCTGAAATTTCCGCAAGAAATATGGTTACAACCAATTAGCGAGCGACTAAACTTCATTAAGCAATTCTCAACTACGCAAGACGGAAAGCAAATATCCCTCTTGCTTGTCGTTGTAGTCACCAAGGATAAGCAGCTACTGACCTTTTATGATTATGTGAATGATCTTGCGTCAGCTAATGAGCATCGATGGGGAAAACTACTATACAAATCGTAGCAACCTTTATTCTTCCCCATCATCCAAATCGTCGAGCAATTCATACAATTCATAGGCTTTTCTGCATTCCCAGTAGTCTTTACCGGATTCTAGTACAGAGATTAATGAACGCTTAATTTCTCCATCTAGTTTTTTCCCTGCTAAAAATTGAATGATCGCAACGTCCTCCTTATTACTATATGGTTGCTTTCGCAGGACTTTGAGTGCGCTGGCTTCTATCTCTTCCAAATCGTCTCTTTCCATTGAATACAGAAACCAAGATGATGTCGTTAGATTCTTTTTGAAACCAAAGTCTTTCAAGACTCTAATCAACTCATCACGCCTCTCGTTGTAGTTTTCATCCTTCTTTAATCTGAAATTAAAGATAAGATCATATTCATAACGTGCGCCATTCATAATCAGTTTTTATGGTGAAATGATATTGTCATTATTGAAAGGTGTAGAAAAACAAGGAGAATAAAACGCCTCGTAAGCTACATTGTTCAGTCTATCAAACCTCTCTCAGCCGTCAAGCACAAAAATCGGATTTTGTAATTTTTAGTTGAGTGCAATCTCATTGATTGCCGCGCGTTTCACGCCACTTTATTGACCGCTTGGCAAATGTAGGGAATGGCGGGACGGTTGGGGACATCCACTCGGCGCGTGTAGCTTTGAGCCGTCATGATGTGACGCACCAGAAGCCGCATCTTCTCCGTGTATGTCTCCTTGGCATACGTTGCGAAGTTGAACCA
>CANRJD010000094.1 GCA_947630815.1 uncultured Akkermansia sp.
CGCGAGGGCGTCGCCTACGTCGTCGTCGGCAAAGACATCGCCCGCAACCGCCTCATCCTCGACTACGAAAGCCCGGACGCTCCCGGACTCTACGCTTCCGGCGCCTCGGTCGGCCATATCACCAACGGCTGCCGCCCCCTGCCCGAGCGCGTACTCGCCCAGCCCCGCTACCGCTCCCCCGCAGAACCCGCCTCTCTGCGCTACATCGGCGATGATTGCGTCCAGCTCACCTTCGACCGCCCGGTTCGCGCCCTCTCCCCCGGCCAAATATGCGCCTTCTACGATCCCGTCGCCCCCGCTCGTCTCCTCGCCGGCGGCTTCTTCTCCCACATCACCTCCAGTCGTCCTCTGGGGTAAAATACGCGTTCGCATTTGCTTTGCAGTTCCCGCAGCTCCGCTGCGCATTATTTGCAAATCGTAAATCGTAAATCGTAAATGAATTGCGTGTATGGATCGCTTTTTCTTGAGACGGATGTGAGTTCTTCTCGAAATTCCGCTTGCTATCCGGATAGATTTCATGAGAGAATAACGCATGCCTCCCCGGAAACACGATTTCAATTTCAAGGATCATACGAATGATTTGGATTTCTCGTCATTTGCCAAATTTCTAGAAAAATACGCCGGTACGCCAGAAGACGATACAGAGGCAGAGAAGGGATGCACAAAACCCATCCACCTTGCAGCAGAAGCCAAGGATCTGTCACGCTTGCGACGTCTCCTGGATCGGGGAGTGTCCCCTGATGAGCGCAGTTGCTACATATTCACGTCTGATCATGTTCTGATGGATGATCCGGAGGACTTGCCGGAAAGTAAAGATGTTACGCCGTTAATGGTCGCTACATCTGTCGATTTTGATGCAGGAGTGCAGGAACTCCTGGCTCGAGGAGCAAACATTGAGTGTAAGGACAGCGAAGGGCGAACAGCTCTCTGGTACGCATCCGCATTCCATGCAAGAAAAGCGCTCGCTTGCCTCATCGCCGCCGGAGCTGATGTGAACGTTGCCGATCTTGGCGGCAATACCCCACTCGGTCTGGCGATCTACTGTCCTAATCCCCCGCACATTCTCTCTGATCTCCTCGCCGCCGGAGCCAATCCCAATCTGGCAAATGAAGCTCGCCGCACCCCCCTGCATTTCGCCGCTGCCAATGGTACAGTCACCCAGGTAAAAATGCTTCTCGATGCCGGAGCCAATCCCCATATCAAGGATCGTGATGGCTGGATTCCTTTGTGGCATTGCACGAGCAACGCAAATCCTTTCCCCATCATCGACCTGCTTCGTCCTTTCGGCGGCTACTGGACGGCGAGCGATCTTAATCGCTCCTCGCGTCGCAATCCCACCCCCCTCTTCGCCAATGCCTGCATGCAGTGCGCCAACTCCCTTCTCATTCAGCAGCTAATCAGGGATGGCGCCGATATCAACGCCGTCTTCCCTACGGGAGCAACACCCCTCACCCTGGCCCTTACCACATGCAATCAACCGGCCTACACCACCCTGCTTGAGTGCGGAGCTGACCCTAACCAACCCAATCTTCTGGGCATGACTCCACTCATGGTTGCTCTCTCCGAAGGAAGCGAGAGTGCTGCCCGTGCTCTCTTGGCAAATGGCGCCAACGTGAACGATGTCGATTCCCTCGGACAAAGCGCCTTGGACTATGCTCTCGGCGAATGTTTCGATAAGAAATTTCTCACATTCCTCCTCGATCAGGGAGCGGATGTCAACGCCCTGGATGATCGGAACTGCACTCCCCTCATGCACGCTGTCAGAAATACGAACGAAACGGCGATTATCGAACTCCTCCTCAGCCGAGGCGCCAACCCAAATGTCATCAGCGAAGACGGTGAAACTGCCTTACATTTCGCCGCTGAAAATGCCGACACCCACTTCCTGCGCGCCCTCCTCGATGCCGGGGCAGATCCCTGCCTCATCGACCCCGACTGCGGTGCCTCTGCCCTAGACGAAGCCGTACTCAGCAGCTCCCATACCTGCGTCCGATACCTCCTCGACGCCCTTCCCAATTCCCCCGCTGCCGTCAACATCCTCCACGAATCCCTCGACATCGCCCAGCAAGAAAACAATTCCCGCGCCGCCAAACTCATCGAGAACAAACTCGCCACGATGGAGTAGATTCTCCTAAAAATGGATCTTTATCTGAAAGGAAGCCGCCGTCAAAAACCTGAGCCGTCCTCGCGGACAAGACCGCGCCCTTTGCAGCGTATGCAGGGGATGTTGGACGCTGTGCCGCGATAACCTCTGCCGTAGCAATCCGGGCAAGTGACGACACGCACGTGCGGCTTGTCGGGAGCCAAACCATCTCGCGATCCGCTGTGCACGCCGTTCAACGTGCTTCCGTCGGCGCGCACTAGCCTTTCTCCCTTGCACTGGGCGCACCTGCCGCCCGCACGCATGCGCCCGGTTCCTCCGCAGGATTGGCAGACGAAGACAGCGCCGTTCTGCGCATCCCGAGCCAAACCACTCCTCTCGCGGGAGGGCATTCCGTTGACGAGGTTGCCGTTCCCTCGCACCACCTTTTGCCCCTTACACTGCACGCAGACGCCGCTCACCATGCGCCCTGTCCCACCGCACGATGGACACACCTTCACCGCCTCCTGCGCCCCAGCCACCCCAAGGCACACGCACGCCAGTGTTCCATAAATCCACGTCTTGATGTCCCCGATGCTCATAGACTTTTCGCCTTCTCGACTCCCGCCTGAGTATACTCCATTCCCTGCCCCCGTGTACAGCTAAAACGCAAAGCAAACGCATTGGAAATGCGTTTGCCAATGTATGATGTACGATTTGCAAAGCTTGCGCGCGTTGCGCGGGGCGGCAAAGCAGGAGCGAGCGGAATGTGATAAAGCCGTGCGCGGGAATCGTTAGAAAGCGGCGGGGACGGGGCGCATAGCGGCACCATGGCAAAGGCATTTTCTAATGCGGTTGCCCTGACCACACCCGCACGGCAAACGCATTTGAGAGAAGGTCATCAACAGAGAAAATGCTCTTATTGACTGATATCCCTATTTATACGTATCAAAATCATCACAACAAACGGTCATCATAATGATGGATCTAGAGGAATCTCTGCATACGTTAATGCTCCGAAAAGAATCTGCGCAACGCGCACATTATTAATAAATCGTACATCGTAAATCGTAAATCGTACATAGGCAAACGCATTTTCTAATGCGTTTGCCCTGACCACACCCGCCAGTCCACATGCAAGCAGCGGCAAAAGCAAATCCACTTCCCATGGCGGAACCGGCATCGGATCGACGATATACCGCGGGCAAAAATAATACTTTACCCTCCCCACCCGCTGGTGCCACTAGCCCCTGAATCCTCGGTGTTGTCTGTCCGTTTCCATACTGATTACCGAAACAATTCCGCGAAAGAAGCACCCATCCGCACGCCGTTGATAAGACAAGGCTACAAAAACTTGATGATTCCCATAACCGGTGCATAATCATCACATTCTACAACGAAACCTTCAAGAGGAACCAGACTTGCCCTATCAGAAAATTCCATCCACCCGACTGAGACCGGCTTTTGATCTTCCCTCAACAGAGGAATGTGGGCGGTAGCCCCAGAGTCCTTCGTTATAACGATATTGGAGAGCGAGTCTCCAAGACACTTTAGTTGGAGAATATAGCCACCGAATGTGCCACTTTTCCAGGACATCATGAGCGGCATGATCGGTTGACGGAAATCATTGAGTCCTTCCATCGTATCCAACGTCATTTCAGAATAGCGATTCTTTTTGGCGACCCGCACGTAGAGTTTTTCGCCAAATTTGATATTTTCAAAATCGCTCATTTCAAGCGATACCTCCCCATGAGGAGGAATCGGATCCAAGTTAAACGTTCGATCACATTTCGTGTCTTCACAACACAGCCGAATGGTTGCACCTTGTAACTTCTTACCGGTCGTATTTTTCAGGATAATGGAAGGCTCTTCCTGACAAAAATTTTCATTCCATTCCTTTTCGGCATGATCTTCTCGACAGACAAGCCAGCCACCGGCAAAGGAAGGCACTTCTATTTCAATTTTTACTCCGAGATCGTTACCACGTCTCATTGCAGAGGCCCCCAAGGCACACGCTCTCCACATCTCGCGCCTCAATTTATCAAAATCATCACTCCGATTCGCACCGATTCGCCACATGAAATCGCATAGAAGGGGGTGTCCAGGGGTAATCTTCAAAGCGTATTTCAGAGTCTTATTCGCCTCCTCGAATCGTTCTTGAGAGAATTGCACAACTACTTTTGAGAAAAGGCTGAGGACATCGTCTTCTGCACAGCCGGCCTCAATAATTTCCATAAGTTCCGGGCTTGGAGAGGAGGAGTCACCATCTATCTTCAAAAGAGCCGAGGCAAGCCAGCCATGACGCGAGGGCCAATCTGAATTTTCGCGGTATTTTAGCGCGGTCTTTTCAACAGCGTGCCAATCTACCTCTTTCTTGTCCGACAGGGTGCCTAAGAGAGCTTCGAAACGGATCGATTCATCGACCCCGGGAAGAGGATCAGAGCAATATTCGAACACTTTTGAGCTGTATGCCTCCCCCGTATCCGGATCCATGGCTGTGCCTTTGCCGGACGTGCAGGCGACTGACAGCAAATGATACGCCGGATAAAAGCCTTTGTCAACGAGCTCCGAGACAATTTGGAAAGATTGATCGAAGTCGCGGACAGTGCCGTATCCAAAGGATAAACAATCGGCGAGCATGTACCCGGCATTGAGGTCGCCCTTGGCATAGCCCGCGCGAAAGCATCGTATGGCACGCTGCGGGTCACGTTGCATTCCAATGCCGTAGAGAAGCCTCACCCCCTTCCTGTAGAAAGAATCGTCGTCCGGAGGAGGATTGACCGGAGAGGGCGCAGTCGCCCGTTGCGCAGCGGAGGGATCCGTCTGTTGCTGCCTGTCCGTTTCCATGCTCATACTAAGACTCTACATCAATCTACCCCTCACTTCAAGCTAAATATCCAGGGCAACAGGGCAAACGCATTAGAAAATGCGTTTGCCTATGTACGATTTACGATGTACGACGTACGATTTGTTAATAATGTGCGCGTTGTGCAGATTTTTTCGGATCATTAACGTATGCAGAGATTCCTCTAGATCCATCATTATGATGACCGGTTGTTGTGATGATTTTGATATGTATAAACGGGGATATCAGTCAATAAGAGCATTTTCTCTGTTGATGAACCTTCTCCCAAATGCGTTTGCCCTGTCCAGGGCAAACGCGCACGTGTCCCAAGAAAATCTTCTCTAGGCTCATTCAACCCATTTCTCATGCGTTTCCTATGGATGAAGGAAGTAAGCCAGCGAGACGGCAAACTTCGCCATATTCGCGCGCGAGCGCGGGAACTTTGCAAATCGTAAATCGTAAATGAATTGCGTGTTGGAATCGCTTTTTCTTGGGACAGATGTGAAAAAAAGGTTGTTCCTCAAGATTCTGCTTGCTATTCGGGTATACATCGTGAGAAAATGAGGCATGGCACCACGGAAATCAGATTTCGATTTTGACGTTCCCATGAACGATCCGTCCTTCTCGGCGTTTGCCAAGGCTTTGGAACGACTCTCCAATGCCGGGAGAACGGACGCATACAGATATGATCAGGAGGATGATACGGAAGAGGATACGGAGGAGGGCACGGAGGAAGATTCGCTGAAACCCATTCACATGGCGGCAGAGGCCGGGGATCTGCCGAGCTTGCGCCGTCTCTTGGACCAAGGAGTTTCTCCGGACGAACGCTGCCACTATTCGTTCATGGTGGGTGATATGCTGAACCTGGACCTGGATGACTTGGAGGATTTGGATGAGAGCATGAATGTCACGCCATTGATGATCGCCGCCGCCGCCAATTTTGACGCAGGGGTGCAGGAGCTCCTGGCTCGCGGAGCAAGCATCGAGAGCAAAACCAACGAGGG
>CANRJD010000095.1 GCA_947630815.1 uncultured Akkermansia sp.
CCACTATTTTACCCCTCTCTTCTCATGACCTCAACTTTTTTTGTCATCTGTTGCATTTAATCTTGCAATCCACACAACCGCATTGAAAATGCGGTTGCCATGTACGATGTACGACGTACGATTTAGCCAAGCCAGGGACGCAGCTTTGCCTCATTCGCATGCCTTTCAAACCAACGATCGCCCATGATTTACCCCTCCGCTTACGCTCCGCATTTTCCGCGCCTCTGGCGCGTTATAATCCAAATCGTACGTTGACTCGTAGGCACCCCATTGCCTGGTTGCTTCGGAGTCGCCCCACGACTCCTCACCCCTTCGGGGCAAAAGCTAACGCTTTTGGCCAAACTGACTTACAGCCGTCGTCAGTTTTCACCCCTTCGGGGCAAAAGCTGCGCTTTTGGCCAAACTGGCTTACAGCTGCCGGCCGTTTTCCCGCGCAACGCGCGCGAACTCCCCAAATCGTACATCGTACATAGGCAGTCGCTCCGCGGCTGCCTGGGGCCGTCGCCAGTTTTCACCCCTGCGGGGCAGCGCATACGCGCTGTCCATACGCACTTACCGCCGTCGTGCGTGTTGTACGTCGTACATCATACATGATTTGCATTGTGTCTCAACGCAAATAGGTTTGGTTCCCAGCGGTGGGAAGAAGCGATGGCTCGCGAAGTGTAGTCGAGCGCGGCTCCAACAGCCTCTGTGAGCTCTGCTCCCTTGGCCAAA
The DNA here is from genome assembly GCA_947630815.1 of uncultured Akkermansia sp. GTDB lineage: Bacteria > Verrucomicrobiota > Verrucomicrobiia > Verrucomicrobiales > Akkermansiaceae > Akkermansia. The sequence continues at coordinate 715 of CANRJD010000095.1, forward strand.
AACGCCGTGATGGCCGATGAGAGGGTACATCCCGTGCCGTGGGTGGAAATGTTGGTGGTGCGGGGGTGAAGAAAGGGCATACAGCGCGCGCGCGCGCGCGAGGGGGCGAGGATGTCGGTGCAGGTGTCGCCGGGGAGATGCCCGCCCTTGGCCAGGATGGCGCAGTCGTAGGAGCGGGAGAGATCCAGGGCGGCGTTGGCCAGCTCGTCCACCGTGCGCGGAGCCTCGGTACGTCGGCAGAGGGCGACGAGTTCGTCCAGGTTGGGAGTGATGAGGGTAGCGCGCGGGAAGAGCAACTCCTCGTAAGCCGCCAGGGTCTCATCGAGCATGAGGGAGTCACCTGCCGTGGCAATCATGACGGGGTCCACCACGATGGGGATGTCCGGAGGAAGTTCACCGACAGCGGCGCGGAGGATCTCGGCGCTGTAGAGCATACCGGTTTTGACGGCCGCCACGGGAAACGTGCGCAGGCACTCGCGAATTTGACTCGCGACCATCTCCGGAGAAATCGGCGCGATGCCCGCCACATGCCCCGGCGCCTCGCTCACCACGCAGGTGACAGCGCTCAGCGGATAGCACCCCAGCGCAAACCCCGTCTTGATATCCGCCTGGATGCCCGCGCCGGCGGAACAATCTGACCCGGCAATGGAAAGGAAAACGGGGGTCATTTCCACGACTGCTCCAAAACTGCCGCGCCGCGCAACAACCGAGCCTCTTCAAAGTGCGGGGCAAGCAGTTGCACCCCCACGGGAAGACCGCTCTGCGGCGTGGGCACGGAGATGGCAGGCAGCCCGGCAAGGTTGGCCGGCACGGTGTAAATATCCGCCAAATAAATCTGCAGCGGCGTCATGTCCTTCGCCTCCAGTTTGGGCGCAGGCGTCGGCGCCACCGGTCCGAGTATCAGCTGCACACCGCCCTCGAATGCCCGGGCGAAGTCCTGCGCCACGAGAGCCCGCACCTTCTGCGCCCGCGTGTAGTAGGCATCATAATACCCGCCGGAAAGCACGTAGGTGCCCAATATAATGCGCCGCTTCACTTCTTCCCCGAAGCCCTGCGTGCGCGAGCGCGCGTACACATCGCCCGGCGCGCTCGAAGTCTCGGAGGCGCGGTAGCCGTAACGCACGCCGTCGTAGCGGGCCAGGTTGGAGGAAGCCTCGGCGCAGGCAATGATATAGTAGGACGCCACGGCAGCCTCGGCGTGCGGCAGGGATATCTCGCAGATTTCCGCGCCTTGGGCTTCCAGCGCCGCCACCGCCGCATTCAACGCATTTTGCACCTCCGGGGCATTGCCGGAGCTCACGTACTCCTTCGGCAGACCAATGCGCATGCCGCGCACGCCGCCGTGCAGCTCGGCAGAAAAATCCGGCACCGCTTGCAGGGAGGAGGTCGAGTCCATCGCATCGTGCCCGCTCAGGAATTGCAGCAGCAGCGCCGCATCCTCCACGCAGGTGGTGAGGGTCCCGATTTGGTCCAGCGACGAGGCAAAGGCGACCAGCCCGTAGCGCGAGATGCGCCCGTACGTCGACTTGAGTCCCACCACGCCGCAGTGCGAGGCCGGTTGCCGCACGGAGCCGCCGGTGTCGGAGCCGAGCGCCGCGGGAATGATGCCGGCCGCCACAGCCGCAGCAGACCCGCTGGAGGATCCCCCGGGCACGCGGCTCTCATCCGCCGGGTTGCGGGTGGCGCCGAATGCGGAGTTTTCGCCGGCGGATCCCATGGCGAACTCATCCATGTTGGCGCGCCCGAAAGGTATGGCCCCCGCCGCGCGCAATTTCGCCACGGCAGTGGCATCGTAGGGCGCCACAAAGTTTTCCAGCATGCGCGAGGCACAGCGCGCCCTCTCCCCGCGGCAGCATATATTGTCCTTGATGCCGATGGGCAGACCTCCCAGCGGCAGGCTCAGGTCCGCCCGGGCAGCCGCCTGCAGCGCGCTCTCCGTGTCCCAGGAGATGAGCGCGTTCAGCGCGGGGTTGAGTTCCTCCATGCGTCGGGCATACTCCTGCGTCAGCTCAGCAGGCGTGATCTCGCGCTTCACGAGCTTTTCGCGCAGGGCAGTGAGGGAAGTCTTGGTGAACATGGACAGTCAATTTACGATTTACGATTTACGATTTAGAAATTTGGCGAGCCTCCGGCTCGCGGAACTGCAAAGCTTTAGCTGAGGTGATGGGTAAATCATGGGCTGTCGTTGGTTCGAAAGGGGCGGGGGCGCCCGATGGCGCTCATTTACGATTTACGATTTAGAAGAATGGCGAGCCTCCGGCTCGCGGAGAGGGAAAGCGTAGGCGAAGGGGGTGGGGAAATCATGGGCTGTCCATTCACGATGATGAGTTCTTGGCTCAGTGGGCGGATTCCACTACCTTCGGCACGCGGAATTGTCCATCCGCCTGCTGCGGGGCGTTGGCCAGTGCGGCTTCGTTGCTCAAACTCTGCCCCGGCACATCCTCGCGCAGGGCATCGTACACTTCCAGCGGGTGGCACATCGGCGGCACGTCCTGCGTGTCCCACTTTTCCAGCTGCGCCACGTAAGCGAGCACCTGTTCCAGGTCACGCGTGTAGCGCGCACGCTCCTCATCGCTGAGCTCCAGCTTGGCCAACTCGGCGATGTAAGCCACATCTATCCGGGGCGTTTCCATCGGTTTTCTTCAATATGGGGTTTGGTTGAGCAGGTAGATGCTCAGCATGTACAGCCCGAATATGCTCGCTGCCAGCACAATGAGCAGCAGCAAATTCTCCAGCAAGAGCGTCCGTGTGGATGACGGTTGCCTCGCCACGATCACCACCGGGTTGCGCTTGACTCGGCGGGATTCGATGACATCCTCCTGCGGTTCCAATGTGTTAGGGCGACCGGTTCCGTCATAGTAGCCTTCGGCGCGCTGCCGCATGCGGCGTGCCTCTTCCCACCTGCGTCGCGCGTTCGCCGCCTGAAGTTCGTATTCTTTTTGTCGAGTCATACGTGGTGATGTGGCTTGGTGATCATGAAGCTCGTTCAACTGCCGCTGTGCTGCACCCACAGGTAGATCAGCCAGGTGACGAGCATCAGCAGAAAGAGCGGCAGGTGAAATGCCAATCCCTTCGCCATCTGCTCGCGCACGTCCTTCCACCTCAGGCGCTTCTCATCCTCTTCCCCCGGCTTCCGGAAAAACGTATCCGTGTGCCGAAATCTGCGCCCCATGTGGTACGCTTCGTTAAAATCATTCTCGGCTCGGTCCAGCTTCGGCAGTGCCTCGCGCACCCGTTCCTGAAATCCATCCGTGCTCCAATTTTGCGGCTTGAGCGCGGATAATATCTGCAAGTGCCTCTTGAAACACTCGTTCACCGACTCAATCTCGCGCTGCTCCTTGTCCATCGATTCCAGCTCCTGCTCCAGCCTCCTCACCGCGTTGTGCAGCTTCATCCCCACTTCGTTCAAGTTCGCGCTGAAGATCGCTTTCTGCTCATTGCTCTCCTCCAGCTTCCTCCTCTCCACTTCCGAGTTGATCCTCTGCTGCTCATAATACTCCTCCCGCCTGCGCGCTTGCTCCGCCCGCATCCTCACCCGATCCGGACTATGCATCTCTCCATCCGCCGCTCGCGGATTGAGTTCCATCTGCTTATAGCTCTCCTCTGCTCTCCTGTCTTCCATGTAATTCCTACGGTTCTCTTAGCCTCTAAGCAAACTTAAACAATTTTCCCCGCCTTGTCAAGCCCATTCCACCATCGATGAACGTTTTTTGGGGAAAACCGTTCACCGACGGTGGATATGTACGATGTACGATGTACGATGTACGATGTACGATGTACGATGTACGATGTACGATTTGGCCAAGCCATGGATGCAGCTTTGCCTCATTCGCAAGCCTTTCGAACCAACAACCGCCCATGATTTTCCCACCACCTTCGCTTACGCTCCGCATAGCCCGCGCAACGCGCGCTGTAATCCAAATCGTACATCGTACATCGTACATCGTACATGATCATCTGCCTTCGCCTGTATTGTATGACTTTCCTCTTGACTCTACCACCCGTTGTGGTATCATAACGACATGAAGTGCATGCAATGCGGTTACACGGAGGACAAAGTCATCGACTCGCGCACGTCGCGGGAGGGTTCGTGCATACGTCGTCGTCGCGAATGTCTGCGTTGCGGCTACCGCTACACCACTTACGAACAGCTGGAGCGCACGGAGCTGCGCGTGGTGAAGCGCGCCAATGTGCATGAAGCCCTGAACCGCGAAAAAATCCTGCGTGGCATGATCGAGGCGTGCGAAAAAAGGCCGGTGAGCATGGAACGCCTGGACGCCGCGGCGGATGAGCTGGTGGCCGAGTTGCACCGCGACCACGTCCGCGAGGTCCCCACCGCAACCATCGTGATGAGGGTCGCCGAAAAGCTGCAAAGCATCGATCCCGTCGCCTGCATCCGCTACTCGTCCAAATACCGGCAGTTCCAAAGCGCTGAAGAGTTCATTGAGATGGTCCACAAGATGGAAACCATGCGCGCCAACGATCCCCTGCAACGCAAACTGAAACTCGGATGAATACCACTGACGCCAGACACCCCTACCTGCAAAACGGGGAATGCATTACCTCTGATTACGACTGTGAGTGGTTGGAGCATGTGCTGCACAGCGCCGCCGAACACGCCGGCATCCATCTCCCCTTCGAGCACGAAGTCGCCCAGGGCGTCCTCCGCTACATGGATCACTACTGCCCGTTGCGCACTGTTCCCCTGCGTTACTTTTTCGCTCGCCTGCGCAGTGTGCTGCGCGAGATCGGTCTGCCGCGCATAGCCGACGCCCTGCAAGAGCAACTCCCTCCCGTGTCCATCCCTCTGGATACCCTGGCGGGCAAGAACCCCCTTCCCCTTTTCTTCTACACGGATTTGAAACACAGAATGGACGACCTGCGCCGCCGCGGCCTCACCACCTACCGTTTTTCGGGGGTCCACCGCTGCAGCCTCGTCCTCGGCAAACGCCGCCGCTCCTGCCCTACCCAACGGCAAGCCCTGCGAGAGCTGGAAACCTTCCTGGCCATCCAAGGCATCTAAACCCGACTGCAACCGCATTGGAAATGCGGTTGCCCATTTACGATTTACGATTTACGATTTACGATCATTGGCATCCCATAGAAATTTACAAGGAGCCAAAAAAGGTGTTTGCTGTTTTG
>CANRJD010000096.1 GCA_947630815.1 uncultured Akkermansia sp.
CCCTTATTTTTTCTCCTTCCTTCTCCACTTCCATCTCTTTTCCCGGAAAGTAACTTCTGGGCGTACTTGCGTGTATATCCAGTTATTTCGCAGTATTGCGTGAGTAATGCTCCTTGCGCTTTCTTGTAGCTGAGCCTCGCATACTTGTCGCGGTATTTCTCTGTGAGTTCTCGTATGATTTCTTTTTTCATGGCTGGTTTTATGGTCGTTTTTTTCGGCGTCCTGAATTATGAGGTAACGCGCGACACTCTCACAAAGTATTTGGGGCAATGGCGACGACTCGTCGGGAAGAACGTAGATATCAAATTAGAGAATGGTTCCATCAAGGCTACGATGACTGCGCCACTGGCGCTTATTATGGGACTTGTGGCAGATTGTGATCATTATGCAAAGGGGCAGACCGCGGAGATCCCCGAAGAGCGGCTGAGTGTCTTCCTGCAGATGGAGCAAGATGCCAAGGAAGGGCTCAGGCAGTATGGGGTCACATGCGAGGGAAAGCAGTGTTTACGTATCGGCTCAGATATTCATCGGAAGGCAGTTCGGAATCGTGTAGAGGAGGCAGAGCTTGAGATGGAGGGAACAGTCACCGATGCCGGCGGCGAGGGATCTCCGAATATTCATTTATCCAATGAGCGCGGCAAGTACACGATATCAGTAGATCGGCACTTCTTGGAGGAACTGAGTGAGAATATCCTCTACAAGACCATTCGCGTTTTGGTGAAATGCAAATACGATGTTGTGAAGCAGGTGTATAAAGATTATACGCTTAAGGAAATCGTCGATATGCCCGTATTGGATGAGCAGAAGCTGACGGCGGCCATCAAGCAAGGGACAAAGGATTGGCAAGGTGTGGATGATCCGTACGAGTGGTTAGTTTCAGTGAGGGGAGGTGAAGAATGACCGTGCTCTTTGATACGTGTGCTCTTATCTCATTACTTAATGAGAAAGCCACTTGTCATGTCTCTGCTGAGCAGTGCCTGCGAAAATTAGCGGAAGGGAAACATCGCGTCATGATAAGTCCGCTTACACTTGCCGAGTACGGCGTCAAGGGCAACTTGGCTGATGTCTATGCTCAGCCTTTTCGTATTCCCAATTTTGGTGTGCCCCATGCTGAGAAAGCGGCGAAATTCCGGGCTGTAACTTGTGATGCAAAAAAAGTCGAACGGAAAGAGCCCCACGACCGGCAGTTTATAGCCACTGACACGATGATTCTTGCCCAAGCAGCCGCCGAACAGGTTGATTGTGTGCTTACAAATGATACACGCACTTTTACGCGCACGGCTGAAGCTTTGAAGAAAGCAGGAGAGATCTTACCAAATGTTGTCCTGTTGAATGATGACCTGCTTTATCATCTTGGGCTGACTTCCCAAAGGAATTTCGATTTTGAGAAGTAGAACCATAGCGATCCAGTGAAGCTGGGGCGCGCTGCAGCCAAGGAATTGAGTTTTTCTGCATAAGGACACGAGATTGCGTTTGCCATTTACGATGTATTGAGGTACGACGTACGATTCTCAAATGCTCTTGCCTTGGGGATTGGTTCAATGTCTTGAGCGTCCATCGTCCCAACCGGATTGACTGCGGCGTTTTTTCGTCGCTTCCTCGCGTTTGGCGCGTTCTTCCTCTTCGTGGGAGGCGCGTTCGGTGGAGGCGGACTCATCCTCGGGATCCACGGCCACGTCATCTGCGAAGGCTTCTTGACCGTCTGCAACGATGGGGCGGGGAGCTGCGTTTTTGATGGCTGCCTCTATGCCGGGGCGCACGGTGTTGAAGAAACTGCGCACAATGGCCGCAGCGACATGCCCACCGGATATTTTTTGGTGGGGACGTCCCTCGTAAAGAGCAGCGTATGCGAAGCGAGGATTATCCGCAGGCAGAAAGCCCGCAAACCAAGCGAGTCGGCAGTCGTCGGAAGGTCGCCCCCATTGGGCTGTGCCGGTTTTGCCGGCATTGGAAATCCAGCCCAGGGCGGCGCGGTGGCCGGTACCGCCATCCACCCCAGCACGCATACCTTTGCGCACGACGGCGAGGGCAGGGGACATATCGCTCATATTGTTCTGCACCATTGGGGTGAATTGATAGACCACATTGCCCTCCGGGTCAAGCACCTGGCGGATGAGTTGAAGTTTGGGCAGATAATGACCATTGGCAATGGCAGAGATGGCATGTGCCACCTGCAGTGGGGTGGCCAGCAACGCGCCCTGGCCGATGGCCATATTCGCTGCATCGCCCGCCATAAAACCACGCCCGTAGTTGCGGTACATCCAGGCATCATCCGGCACGTTACCCGCCTTATCGGCGAGAGGCAAGCCGGTGACAGAACCGTAGCCGAAGCGGCGAGCGGTCTCGCAGAGGCGGGCTGCACCAATGCGCGGGTCGCGTGTGGCGGCGACTTGGTACATGAAGGGGTTGTTGGACAGCACGATGGCCGTGACGCAGTTGATGCTGCCGGAGAAGCCGCTGTGGTTGCGGAAACGGTGGTTGCCAATCATGATGCTTTGGGGGCAGTCGATGACGGTGTTCTCGTTGATGACGCGATAGCGTAGTGCAGCGGCAATTGTGATGGTTTTGAACGTGGAGGCGGGGGGATATACACCCGCAAAAGCTCGAGAGACGAGCGGCGTGCTCTTGTCAGAGCGCAGGGCATCGTAGTCTTTCTGCGAGATGGAGGGGATGAACGCATTGGGGTCGTAGTTCGGGACAGAAGCGAGGACGAGCACCTCGCCCGTGTGCACATCCACCAGAACAAAGGCGCCGCGGCCAATCGTGTTCTCGCGCAGCACATTTTCTGCCACGCGTTGCCATTCCATATTCAACGTGGTGACAATGGTGTGACCCGGACAGGGTTTAACCTGCAATTCATCGAGAATCTTGTTGCCCTGCTCATCGAACATGAGACGCCAGATGCCGGGGCGGCCAGTGAGTTGCTTGTTGAACTGCTTTTCCAGACCGAAACGGCCCTCACGGCGTTCAAAAATAGGATCGTTGTGGTTGATGGGGCCGGTGGGGAGCTTTGCAGGAGAGCCGGTATAGCCAAGGATATGGCAAGCGCTCTCCTTGGCCGGGTAGAGACGCAGATATAGGCTCACGAGCATACCATTCTCCACTTTTTGAGCCTTCTCCCGAGCTTTTTTACTCAGCTGACTCTGGCGTACGGCAGGGCCTACCGGAAGAGGTAGCCAGCGACGGTCTTTATAGTGGCTCAGAAGCTGAGCATCTGTCTTTTCGCTAATTTTGAAACCTGCCGCCTCGAAGGCAGACATGACGCGGCGCCCGATCTGCACAATTTCTTCCTCGCTCACATCCTTCACCGTACGGTAGTCAATAGCAGGTTGGAACGCAACCTCAGAACAGGCGTAGATACGTCCGTCGCGGTCGGTAATCATGCCGCGTGGTGCAGGAATGGTCAGCGACATGGTGCGAGCGTTTTTACGCGTGTTGGCGTAGGCAACTCGGGAAGGGTCGTGGATGGAAGGATCGTTTGTTGTATCAAGTGGTACGCCCTCACCGGGGGTGTGGGTGGGGATTTCTTCCGGCAATCCTTCCACGCGCAGAGGGGAGGTAGGGTCGATGATGGTGTTGTCCGCATCATCCTGTTGCACGCCTTGCTCTTGGGCAGGCACTCGATCCTCACCGCCCAGTTTCACGGTTTCCACCACGTTTTCTTCCTCGTCCACCGGAACAGCGTTCACATCATCCGGTATGGACGCGGCGGCATCAGGGGACGGAACGTCGGACTCCGGATCAGCGAAAGTGCAAAGAGCCGCAGCCACCCAGAGGGCAGCCAGCCAACCGCCGCAGCACCACCGGCTGTGCACAGGGAAGAACATGGATTTACAGGGAACGCAACTGCTCTACGGCATGTTGGAGCGTCGAGGCGTCCTCTATGGAAATGACGCTAGCTTCTTTGCAGATGCGTGCCATCATACCGGCCAAGGTTTTGCCGGGACCCATTTCGATGAAAAGGCGGTGACCATCCCTAACGATGTCTTGCATAGACGCCGCCCAGCGCACGGAGGAGCACACCTGGGCGCCGAGCGTTTCTCGGATATCCTGCACGCTCTGCACAGGACGCGCCCCGCAATTGCAGTAAACCGGTGCAGAAGGCATGGACATTTGCACAGCTTCCAGTTCCGGAATGAGTTTCTGCTGCGCGCTTTTCATGAGCCGACTGTGGTAGGCGCCGGCCACATTGAGCTTTTTTGCGAGTTTGAATCCGGCAGCTTTGGCTTTCGCCACTACCTGGTTCACGCCCTCTTCAACTCCGGAAACGACGACTTGCCCGGGACAGTTGTAATTGGCTACATCCACCCCGCACTCGGAGGCGAGGGTTTGGGCGGCTTCATCCGTTCCTCCGATGAGCGCTGCCATGGCGCCGGGAGCAGCTTGGCAGGCCTCCTCCATGAAGATGCCGCGCTTTTGAACGAGACGCAGCCCTTCCTGCATGCTGAAGGTGCCAACGGAAGCGTGTGCCGTGAATTCGCCGAGGGAGAGTCCGGCTGCGGCGATTGGCTCAATGCTCACTTGCTCGCAGAGCAGACGGTAGATAACCAGACCGTGCAGGAAAAGCGCCGGTTGGCAGTAACAGGTGCGAGTAAGTTCTTCTTCCGGTCCCTCAAACATCACCTTGGTAAGTGAGAAACCGAGAGCGGCGTCTGCTTGATCCATCAGCTCGCGTGCCGTGGCATTGCTTGTGTACAAATCCTGCCCCATGCCCACCTTTTGGGCGCCCTGGCCAGGGAATAGGAGAACCGCTTGCATGGCAAATAATTAGTTGTTAGGCTTTATGACGGCAATCTTGCCGGAGCGCATAAGCATCTGCACATCGTAATCCTGCATGAGGTTCAGGAAACGCTCCAACCTGAACTCTCCGCCGGAGATTTCAATAGTCAGCGTCTCGCGCGTGGCGTCCAGCACTTTTGCGCCGAATATGTTGCACAGCTCGAGAATATCCTGCTTCTTGTCACCGAAGAGCACACGCATGAGCACAATCTCCCGGTACACCGTGGGATGGGAGCGGAAATCGATGACCTCCACAACATTGACCAGTTTGCTGAGTTGCTTGATGACCTGATCGAGCTTTTCTCCATGCTCGTTCACATCAATCGTCATGCGCGAAAAATGGGGATCCTCGCAAGGCGCCACATTCAGCGAGTGGATATTGTAACCGCGGCCGGAGAACAGCCCGGCTACACGCGAAAGAACGCCAAATTTGTTTTCGACCAGCACGGATATGGTGTGCGTGTGCGTAGGTATGGGTGCAGTGCTTTCCATGACGCGCACCATGATACCACAGACACGACCGTATAGCAATCCCTTATCCCAAGGCGAACGCATTAGAAAATGCGGTTGCCAATTTACGATTTACGATGTGCGATGTACGATTTATTGATAACGTGCGCGTTACGCAGTTTTTTATGATGCGTATAGATGATGATGTCAGCCAATGAGAGCATTTTCTCTGTTGATTGACTTCTCTCAAATGCGGTTGCCATTTACGATGGTTCATTATCTGGTACGCGGATGCGCGGACAGATTTGCGCGGAGTGTGGAGAGCCAGAGCGATGCTGCGCGCGAGAGGGGGCGCGATTTGAGCCAGCAGAGGTAGAGCGGTGCGGTGAGTTTGGG
>CANRJD010000097.1 GCA_947630815.1 uncultured Akkermansia sp.
TGACCTTGCCTGTCAGCAGCGATGGCGGCACCTTCTTCATCGACGGCTCGGCTGAGTTCCGCTCCGGTTACACCAACCTGAATGCAAGCGCGGGTTACAGAATCAGCTTCTGATCGAAGCAGATTCTGTAACTATGTACGATTTACGAGGTACGATGTACGATTTGGAAATTCGCGCGCCTGCGGCGCGGGCGTGCGAAGCCAGATCGGAAAGTGAATCGTAATGCGACGATCGGGGGTGGTTACAAAGCGGCGGGAAGGCAGGGGGCAGGCGGAGTCTGCCTATGTACGATGTATGACGTATGATGTACGATTGCCGAATTCGCACGCGTTGCGCGGGGAAACCTCAGGGCAACCGCATTAGAAAATGCGTTTGCCTATGTACAACACGCACGACGGCCGTAAGTGCGTATGGACAGCGCGAAGGCGCTGCCCCGCAGGGGTGAAAACTGGCGACGGCTGTAAGCCAGTTTGGCCAAAAGCGTAGCTTTTGCCCCGCAGGGGTGAGGAGTCGTGGGGCGACTCCGAAGCAACCAGGGCAGAGTGGTGCCGGTGAGTCAACTTACGATGTACGATGTACGATTTATTAATAATGTGCGCGTTGCGCAAATTCTCTTCGGATCATTAACGTATGCAGAGATTCCTCTAGATCCATCATTATGATGACCGGTTGTTGTGATGATTTTGATGCGTATAAACAGGGATATCAGTCAATAAGAGCATTTTCTCTGTTGATGACCTTCTCTCAAATGCGTTTGCCCTGCTCCTCACCCCTGCGGGGCAAAAGCTATCGCTTTTGGCTAATCGACCTTACGATCGTCGGTCGCCTTCGCCCTTCGGGCAAAAGCTGTGCTTTTCTTTTCTCCAATCCCATTCCGAGCCCTCGGGGGCTTTCACGGCTTTGCTCAATCAGCAATGGTTTGAGCTTTTTGCTGGCCTACCTTCTTCATCCATGGGAAACGCATGAGGAATGGGTGAAATGAGCCCAGAGAAGATTTTATTGGGACGCGTGTGATCAATTTTGCTGGAGGCGCAAGATTGTCTTGACTCCGTACCGTATTTTGGCGTAAATAAAGACGATGCGATGCATGTTCACAGCGTTGGCGACGACTTGCGTTTTATGTTGCTGCAGCATGGAACGTACCGTGTATGACGAGTCGGGTAGGGTTGTGCAGGAAGGGCCACGTGCCGGAGGACAGCGTGACTTTGCGGACTACATGGAAGAGAAGTTCAACTCTTCTTTCTCGGAAAAGAAGAACGAACAAGGGGTGCCGCAGGCCGTCTCCAATAAAGTAAGCAGTTTTCAGAGCAAGTTGGATGAAGCTAAACGTATTGATAAAGAATATATGACATCTTCTTTTGCCGGGACTGGTGAAAGTGCTCTGAGCGGTAAAGAATTCTCCGGCAGTGGACGCTCCTTTGACACCAAAAAGGAGTATATTGATTCCGGGCGTCGACTTAATCGCGATCTCAATCCCGCCTTTGCAACCAGTTCCAAGGGTATTTATGGTAAAGATGATGAGTTCTTTTCTGCTAGGGAGAAGTCCGCTCTCTCCGGCGCCAAAAGCAGCATGGGGGGTGAGTACGACACAGGAGAAAGCCCCTATTTTTCCCGTTCCTCGGAGAATGGCTATATCGAGACGAGACGGGAAAACACGCCCCCGCCTCCGGTGTACAGCTCTGAGGAGTACATGGGGCGAACGATCGAAGAAACGCGCACTCTCTTAGGGCGTGACAAACCGTCGAATCGCTAATCCACGCACCTCACTCGGCATCCACACGATTGGACGCATCCCAAAATTCTTCCAACTGGTAGAAATCACGCACTTCCGCGGCCATGACGTGCACCATGACGTCGATGTAATCCAGCACAGACCACAGAGCTTGGGGCGTGCGCTCGGCGTACACGGGGGAAACACCATGCTTTTCTTCCACAAATTGATCCACATCGCGGATGACGGCGCGCAGGTGTGGGACAGATGTGGCGGTGCACACCACGGCATAGTTGGTAATGGTGGAGGAGCCACGCAAGTCGTAAATGGCAACGTCAGTTGCTTTGGCATCACGCGCGGCGGCGGCGCAGGCTTGAGCCAGTTCGAGACTTTTCATAGGCAATTGGCTTGGTAGTATTATCAGGAGTTTTCATCCGGCACAGGCGGCTGGTCATCCGGGGTTTGCAGGTCTGTTGGCGCATCCGGTGCGGGAGGCGGAGAGGGCGGCAGCTCGCGGACGGGAGGGTTGAGCATTGTCCCGGTTTCCAGCAGCTCTTTCACGTGCGCTCCGCTCAGCGTTTCGTATTCGATGAGATTTTTGGCAATGAGTTCCAGTCGTTCTTTGTTGGTGGTGAGAATATCCAGTGCGCGGCGGTAATTTTCCTCCACAATGCGGCGGATTTCCTGGTCAATCATTTGCGCCGTGCTCTCCGAGTAACTGCGCACGGATTGCGCAAGGTCGCGTGCCAGGAAGACTTCATCGTGCCCGGAGCCGTAGTCCACCGGTCCCAGTTTCTCGCTCATGCCGTAAACGCACACCATCTTCCTCGCAATGGACGTGGCTTGGCTGATGTCGCCGCGTGCACCGCCGGAAATATCGCCGAACATCACCTCCTCTGCACAACGTCCGCCCATCGCCATCACGATGTAATCGAGCAGCTCCTTCCTGTATTCACTGTGTTTATCTTCATCGGGCAGCATCATGGTGACGCCCAGAGCCGGTCCTCGGGGAATGATCGTTACTTTGTGCAGCGGCAGCGTCTTGGCCAGCTCAGTTTTGAGCAGGCAGATGGCATGACCGGCTTCGTGCACGGCCGTCATCCACTTCTCGCGATCGGTGATTTCCATGGAGCGTCTTTCACGTCCCCAGCGCACCTTTTCGCGTGCTTCCTCGAAGTCATCTTGGGTGACGGCAGCATGTCCTCGGCGCACAGCCGTAAGCGCGGCTTCGTTTACGAGGTTGGCCAACTCCGCACCGGAAAAGCCCGTCGTGGCCCGAGCTACGGGATTCAGATCCACCTCCGGCGCCATTTTGATCTTACGGGCGTGCACACGTAAGATCTGCTCGCGTCCGGCAGCATCCGGCAGGTTGACCATCACTTGCCGATCAAAGCGGCCAGGGCGCAGCAAGGCGGGATCCAGCACATCCGCGCGGTTGGTGGCAGCGATGACGATAATGTTTTCATTGTCCGTGAAACCGTCCATTTCCACCAGCAGAGCGTTGAGCGTCTGCTCGCGTTCATCGTGTCCGCCGCCAACGCCGTGGCCGCGGTGGCGTCCCACAGCATCAATTTCGTCAATAAAGATGAGGCAGGGAGTGTTGCGCTTGGCTTCGGCAAACATGTCTCGCACTCGGCTGGCCCCCACGCCCACAAACATCTCCATGAAGTCAGAACCGGAGATGGTGTAGAAAGGCACATGAGCCTCGCCGGCAATTGCTTTGGCCAGCAGGGTTTTCCCGGTGCCCGGGGGACCCACCATCAGAATGCCCTTCGGTATGGAGCCTCCTAAAGCGTGGAATTTACCCGGGTTGCGCAGGAACTCCACAAGCTCCCACACCTCCTCTTTGGCCTCAGATACCCCCGCCACATCTGCGAAAGTCACTTTGTTGCGCGAGGGGTCAATAAGCCGCGCCCGACTCTTGGCAAACTTGATGGCTCCGTTCGGTCCGCCGGCTTGCATGCGGAAAAGGAAAATAAAGAGCAATAAAATCAGCAGCACGGGGATGCAATTGATGAGCAAGGCCTGCAGCGTATTGCTCTCCACGCTGTAAACAGCATGGCTACCCAGCATCGTTCGTATTTGCTCCGCTTGGAATCGACTGTCAAAGTTCACCAGTACCCCAACAACTTGCCGACGGTTTGGCTTCTTAGGAGCATTCATGCGATACGAGCCAACGATCACGCCGCTACCATTGCCGCGCAGGTAGATGACAGGCGCGGTGTGCAGATCAATGCGTCCCTCCTCACCCAGCGTGCGGAATTGCTCGGTGGACCATACGCGATCAGCCCCCGGCACCTCGGTCGGTACGGGAGAATCTGCGCTTTCCAAGGAAGTGGCGGTGATGCCGTACCGATTGCACAGCGCTTTGATCTCATCGCTATCCGTGAAAGGCATGTAGAACTTCCCCATGGGGAAATTCTGCTTCTCCTTGTACATGTAGGCCTTGATAATCCCGGCTGTCGAGCCGCTGTTGGAGACGACCTCGATGGGAAAATGCTGCGGGTCATTCAGCACGATATTGCCTGCGCGATACTCCTTTTCAAACTCGCCAAGCTCCATCTTTTTGGATCCAACCCCGATGCCGTCGTTGAACACGAAAGCCAGCAAAATCACTCCCACAACGACCGAAAGCAATAACCAAAGCCCCCAGTTCGACCTGTGTTGCGGGGGTATCTCGGGCTCTTCGATTCCCCCTTTCGGCTCCCCCTGCTGCTCCTCTTTCTTTTCCGTTTCTTCTTGCTCCTCGTCTGACATAGAAATTCCAATGACTCATCTCATCTTACTCCACATCCCCTCCCGTTGAAATCCCGCAGTAAGACATAATCTAAAAATTCGCGTCATTTTTCTCCCTCTTCCTCATTTGCTTTCTCAACTAACTTTTGTTGCTAACCTCCTTCTCCATCTCATGTTGACAGATGTAGCACTGACTTTGCTTTGCCCAAAGAATCTTTTTGACTCATATCGTTGCGCAGGCTTCGTCATCTCGGTGTCATTGCTACGATCCGGTCAATGTTTTTCGAAGAATGTAGGGCTTACCCTCTGGTTCTAATCTGTTTACGTGTAATTTTACAGACCTTGCTGAAATATCGGAAGCATAATCTGATGTTTTTCTTGACATCCGTTCGCCTGAGGGTGTAAAAGGGAGGACAATGAAAAAGGCGTACACAGTGAGCAACAGTTCCCCCTCTAGGCAGGCACCGCAGTACAAAGTACGTGGGAAAGGGGGAACGTCCGGGGAATTCAGGGTAACGTATAAGCATGACTATCCTTCGTACCCGACGAATGTGTTGAACAGTCCTCGAACACAAGTAAGAGCGCGTGGAGGAGGGGCATCTGGAATCTCAAACGTTCGCGTGGAGGGAAGAGTTCGAGATTCCGGGGCAATTACGATGGGCGGAAAAATGCTGAGATCCATGGCCATGGCGCGTGGCGACGAGGAAGGAGAGATATTTGATGGAACCTTTGAGTTACCAGATGGACTCTACGGACTTGCCTTGCGGCAATACTTGAGGGATTGTGTTGAGGGACAGCAAAGTTCATATTTTGACGTGACTCTGTCAGATGTCGAGGAGGTGGAGACTGAACCGGAAGATAATGAGGAAGAGGAAGAAGAGGAGGAGACATGTGATGAATGTGACGAGGGGTGCGAATCCAGTGATGGTGGCGACCCGTCGCATGCCAGATCAAGCATTGGACGTGTGATGCTGCGTGCCGACGGAAGGGGAGAGAGTACATCGGGAGGAAGCGCAGCAGTGCGGTATTCATCGGCGAAGCGGATGAAATGGTCGGTTCAGTTTGG
>CANRJD010000098.1 GCA_947630815.1 uncultured Akkermansia sp.
CGCCACTATTTTACCCCTCTCTTCTCATGACCTCAACTTTTTTTGTCATCTGTTGCATTTAATCTTGCAATCCACAGAAGTAAACGCATTTGAAAGTGTGTTTATTACTTACGATTTCATATTTAGATTTATCATTTGTTGAGTTCGTGCGCCTTGCGCAGATCCATTTTGAGTAGAGGAAGTGGGCAGGAATGAGTTTTCCTTTTTATGTGGGTAGGGAAACAGTTTTTGGTTGACAACACCAGTTACGATGTAATATAGTGACCTCGCCGCGTGAGCGATCGCCGCTGAGAGTGGAAGGAAAGCATGCGTGGCACAAAGTAACCAAATGATCATTAAAACAATGAAAAAGACCATAGCACTTGTTGCTCTTACCGCCGTTGGATTTATCTTCACCAGCTGCGCCGGTGCACTCAGCACCCGCCCGGTTGGCGCTGTGTATGCCGACGTCGCCGATCCCGTGGCCGTTTCTGGCAATGCCGGCAGCCGCGTGGGTGAAGCCACCTCCACCTCTTACCTGGGAGTTGTTGCTCTTGGTGACAGTTCCATTGACGCAGCGAAGCGCGCGGGTGGCATCACCACGGTATCCAGTGTGGATGTGAAGCGCAAGAACATCTTGGGCATCATCACCTCCTACACCACCGTGGTACGCGGCAACTAATAGGGGTTAATTACGGTTATTGTAGCGGCGTGCCGGTCACAGGTCGGCACGCCGTTTTTTGCGCCCAGCGGGGGAAATCACAGGAAGCTGACAAGATCGAGGAGGCGCAGCATCCACAGAGACATAGAAAGGAGCGCGAGAGAGCACCAGAAAATCACCCAAAAGGAGCTCACAACGCGATGTTGCATATTGCGTCCAACATATTTCACTTTCTTGGTTTGAACCTTCGTGAGAACGTCCTCGCTTTTGCCCATTTCCTCGCGCATAACTCTGCAGAAAGTTTAGCACACCTCGTTCCAAGCGGCAATAGAAAAAAAGACGGTGCAAACGCATTTTTCAATGCGTTTGCCATTTACGATTGTACGATGTACGATGTACGATTTAGAAATTTGGCGAGCCTCCGGCTCGCGAAGAGTCGGAGCGGGTGCGCAGCGAAAGTTTCAAAACATTGCGTGTTGTCTGTCAGAATAGTTTGTGGAGACGCGATACGCGCTTGCAGAATTCTCTTCCATCGTCCGTTTTCTATGAAGCGCGCGGGAGAAGAGTTGAAAGGGCTAGGGGAAATTTTATTGGGAGAAATGTGGGAGTGGATCGGCGTACGCAAATTTTCATTGTCAATGCGGACGTGATAGGATAGATTGGGAGTATGAAGCGATGGATGACAGCATGTGCGCTGGGACTGAGCCTGATATCTTGCGTGGGAACAAAAAAGATCACCATACGAACGGAGCCGAGGGGGGCAGAGGTGAGTATCAATGGGGTGCCGCAGGAGGGAGAGACGCCGATGGAGGTGGAGGTGAGTCAGAAAAAGGATTTGGGCATCGTTGTGAGCAAAACGGGGTATGAAAGCACGGCCTACACCGTACCTACGCGGACGAATTGGTGGCTTTCCCTGTTGTGGACGAAGAGTGATCCACGCGCGAGGTTTATCGAGGAGGATGAGGTGACGATACCCATGCAACGCATACCGACGTTGAGCAACTTTCGAGCCAGCAGCATGCCGCCCTACACCGGCGGTCGAATGGCACCTCCTGAACCGCCGCCCTTGCGTCCCGTGCCCAAGGATTTGGCGCCGTGAGTATGCCTGACCAAGGTCAGCACATTGTGGCGGTGAGGCAGGGGAGCAAGTCGCTGGCGCACACGCACAGAGGATGCCCCAATTTGGCCCGGGCAATGCCCGCAGCGCGTCCGCAGATAAAAGCGCCTAAAGCGGCGGCGTGAAAAGGACTGAGCCCCTGTGCGGCGAAGCCTGCCACGACACCGGCCAGCACATCGCCTTGCCCGCCGTTAGCCATGAATGGGCCGCCGGTGGAGTTGTAGAGGATAGAGGAACCATCGGTGATAAGCGAACGAGCGCCCTTGAGCAGAAGCGTGCAGGGGTGGTTCAGAAGAAATTGAGCTGCCGTTTCGGCGCGGGAGAGATTAGCCGCTTGCGGGAAGAGAGCCCTCATTTCTCCGGGATGTGGGGTCAGGATGGACTGACTCGGCCACGGCAAACGACCTGCAGCGAGCAGACGTAGTGCGTCGGCATCCATGACCACCGAGCATTCAGCACGCGCGAGTAAAGTGTGGAGAGCTGCTTGGTTTTGAGCAGATGGCGTGCCCAGCCCCGGACCGATCAGGAGAGCCTGCGCGCCCTCGGAGGACACATCTGCAAAACTGCTTACACGGCGCACCATGATTTCCGGCGCCACTCGCATGGCGAGCAAGTCGTAGTACTCCGGCAGACAGAAAAGCTCTACCAGCCCGGCACCCGAGCGCAAAGCGGACTCGGCGCACATCTGCGCCGCGCCAAGAAAACCGACTGAGCCGGCAATGATGCGTACGCGCCCTGCCTGATTTTTGTAGCAGTTGAAGTTGCGTCGCGGGAGCAGAGAAAGCAGACCGTCATCTGCCACTTGTGCCGTGGAATGAGGTAGAGGCACGCAGGGCAGGGGGACACCGATCAGGCGCCCCACATAATTTTCGGCTCCATCCGCGAGCATGCCTTCCTTCACACAGCCGATCGCCAAAGTCGCATCGGCGCGTACGGTGTCGGCCCCTGCAGCGCCGGTGTCCGCATCCAACCCCGTGGGAATATCCACGGCAAGCAGCGAGCTGCGTGGATTGGCGCAGCGCAGCGCATTCATCTCGCGCGTGAGATGGGCATACTCCGGGCGCAAGGTGCCGCGCACGCCGCTGCCCAGCAAGCCATCGATGATGAGCGAGCCTTCCGGCGTGGGGTAGAGGGGGATCGTGGCGGTTTGTACATCCGCCGCAGCTTTGCAGAGTTCCAGCTGTCTGCGCGTTTCCGGCGCCATTTGCTCGGGCGGAGACGCGCAACGCAGGATGATATGGGAATAGCCGAGCGAGCGGGCAATGCCAAGAGCATCTCCGGCGTTTTTTCCTTTGCCTGCGTACACGACGACGCGTGGCAGGGTGCGACGCACTTCCGCATATTCCGCATCGCGCTGCAACTCGGCTACGGCAGAGCAGATGGCAGCATCCATCAACCCATCCGACGAGATGACTCCGGCGGCCAAAGTCTCTTGCTCGGCGTCGCGCATTTGCTGGCAGGAGAGCACAAACATGGCGAGGCTATTCGGAGGGAAGCCCTTTGCGATGCAGAGTAGGCCACACGTAGCGCATAAAGAGCACCTTCAGCGAGGCAGTGAGCGGCACTGCCAGCAAGGCTCCCACGATACCGCCGAGAATACTGCCCCAGAACAAAACGGAAAACATGATCGTGAGGTCATGCATGTGCAGGCGTTTGCCAAGGATTTTTGGCTGAAAAATCCAGCCGTCCAGCTGGCTCACGCTCAGGAAAATGATTAGCACTGTCGCTACATGACCCACATCGTGCCATGTAACCCAGGCTAGCAGAAGCGCGGGGATACTCGTTGTAATCATGCCGATGTAGGGGATAATACCCAGCAAGGCGGCTGCCGCGCCAATTGTCACAGCATAGGGCAGCCCCATAATCTTGAGAGCACAGCCCAGTAAGAGACCATCGATGAGACTCACCATCATCTGCCCCCGTACAAAGGACACAATGTAATCGTTAATTTGACTGAGCGTTCCCACCACCTCATCTCGAAAGCGCGACCCTCGAATTGGTAGGACAATGTCCCAATTTTGGCGGATGGTTTCACTTTGAAGCAGAAAGTAGAAGAGGAACACCGGGATGAGCACCAACCCCACCAGCAGCCCCACCGAACCGTACAGCGCGCGCGTGCCCGCCGTGAGCCACCTGACAGCAATGTCCGTGAGGTCCTTGGAATGATAATTCAGCGTGTGCTTCAGCTTGTCCCCATAGCTCGGCGTCCCCTTGTCAAGCTGCTTGGGCAGGCGATCATAGAATATGTCAACAACGAATCGAGCATGTGAGTTTTCATTCAGAAAATCCTCCCCGGAGGTCATGGCGTCCTTCAATATCTCATCACTCTTGTCAATGAGTAATTTGGTCTGGCTGACCAGTGGAGGCACGATGACAGCGCCACCTCCGCCAACCAACAAGGAGGCTCCGCACATTACCAGCAACACGGCGACTACCCGACGCCGACGTAGATGATGCTCCACCCAGTCCACGCACGGGTTGAGTAAATACGCCAGAACGCCGGCAATAATCACAGGCAGCAGCACAGATTCCAGAGCCACAAAAGCCATCACCAAACCATATAGTGCCGCAACGATCAGCAGCGCCAGAAAAGCGACACACGCCCATGCAAGTGCGCTCCAACAGGCGGCTCGCTGAAAAGGTGTGGGATAGGTTTTCTTTTGCCTCATACTCGGTGAATTCTATGCAGAACATGCTGTCATGTCAATTCAAAAATGCGATTTTTATTGATGATTTGCGATTTGAAAAAATTTTGTGCCTTCGGCACGCTCACTTCTCGAATCGTAAAGAACAAGCGCATGGAAAAAGCGCTGAATGGGCATAGAGAAATTTTATCGGGACAAATGCGAGGCGTGAGGGAAATCGGAAGACCGTTCAGGTGTAGTCACGCGGCGGTACAAAACAGCAATGAAACACGACCTCGCCGTTCAGATAGAGATGCACCACAATGCGCCCGGGTTCGTGCAGCACCACATACGCATCGTGATCTTCCGGAGGACGCGGTGTGAAGCGCTCCGCCTTGCCCGGCGCAAGTACCGCTGCCCGCAGCATGCAAATCAACCGACGATTACTCATCACGAGCATCTCATCGAAGTTCGGCGTTGGCAGGGTAAGTGACGGAATGCGGGGCATCTGCGCCGCACTATACACCAATTTCCCCTTTTGTCAAGTTTTTGGTTTCTATGAAAAGCGGGGCAAACGCCACATTCGTCCCATGAAAAAGCACCCCCAATGGTAGCAAACGGCACATTATGCAACATAATCCATTGGTTATTTAGGATTTACGACTTACGACGGAGGCAGACGGGGTCTGCCTATGTACGATTTACGACGTACGATGTACGATTTGGAATAATGCGCAGCGGAGCTGCGGGAATTTGGCGGAGCGGGTGCGGACGGGATGTCATGAAACCGTGCTCGGGGGTGGTTACAAAGCGACGAGGATTGCAAGGCTGGGGTAGTAGCGGTGACAGAGGGAGGCTTCGTTTCCATCACCCGTTTATGATCTACGGCGAATGTTTGCTGTGTTATTTGACTTAATTCTTTCATTGTAAGTTTTTAATAGTTGTATATCTCTTTTCAAAAGAGAT
>CANRJD010000099.1 GCA_947630815.1 uncultured Akkermansia sp.
AAGCAGAGCAGCCCCAGCTGCCGCCAACCCTCTCCCAGCCTGCAGAGCCATTCTTCAGGGGAGCAGCATTCGCGCTGTGCCAGCTCTGCCAGCGCGCCAGGCAGACCCGCAAACCATGCCCCGAGTACGCCTGCACTTACTTCACCTGCGGCCAGCGGGGGCATGCTTTCCAGGAGGTTGACCAGCTCCGTTCCCGTGAATGGCGGAAGTTGTTCTTCACCGCGCCTCAGCAGACGCAGATAGTGAACCATACGCTCGCGCGTGCGCTCCCTCAACCAGCAGAGCGCCGGCGCAGCCGAGGGTGGAGCACCGTAGCGCAGTAAGTCCAACATCCCTCGAGCAGGCGAGGTGGCAAAGGCGTGCTCCAATCGTGGTTGAGCCCCGTGCGGCAGGATGCTCAGCGTGCCATCCGACCGAAGGGAGAGTTGGATGATGGGAGAAGCAGACACGGCGGGGAATGGAGTCAGAGTTTCGGCACAGCACTGAGCAACTGCTGCGTGTAGGGATGCTGCGGATGGGCAAACACTTGCTCGGCGTCCCCACATTCAACAATGCGTCCACGCTGCATCACAGCGATACGATCCGCCACGTGGTGCACCACCAGCAAATCGTGTGAAATGAAGAGCATCGTAAGCCCCAGTTCACGCTTGAGTTTGAGCAGCAGGTTGAGTATTTGCCCGCGGATCGACACATCCAGTGCGCTCACCGGTTCATCCGCCAGCAGCAGTTTGGGCTGTGGTGCAATAGCTCGCGCAATCGCCACGCGTTGCCTCTGCCCACCGGAAAATTCATGCGGGTATTTGTGCATGTGCTCAGGGCTGAGTCCCACGCGCAGCATGAGTTGTGCCACAGCCTCCTCGCGTTCGCTACGCTTCAATGGTGAGCGGCGGGTGAGCGCTTCCAGCAGTGTGTTATAAATGGTGAAACGTGGGTTGAGAGAGGCATACGGATCTTGAAAAACCATTTGGAAATCGGTCCGTCGGCGGCGTAGTGCACGCGCGGGAAGAGCCGTGATCAACTCGCCTTCCAGCTCAATACTGCCGGAGGTAACGGGTTGGAGCTGCATGACTGCCCGGGAAAGCGATGATTTGCCACAGCCGGACTCTCCAACCAGCCCTAGCGTCTCGCCTTTCTCTAGGGCGAGCGATACGCCATCCACGGCTCGCACCACACGCCTGGTTGCTCCCCAGCCGGTTTTCACCGGGTAGTGAACATGCACATCACTGAGCTGCAGGTAGGCCATACCGGGGAAAGAATGTGCCGATGATCAGGTGGGATCCAGAGCATAGCGCGCAGCGGCCGTAGCGACAAAAACCGCACTCTCCACGCGCAGAATGATCGGTCCGAGACTCACGGGTATATAGCCTGCGGCGCGCCCCTGCTCGTACTCTGAAGGGCTGAAATCCCCCTCCGGACCAATGAGGAGCAACACCTCCTCTATTCCTTGACTGCGTGCATGCTCCAGCACCTCTCGCAGCGGGCGAGAATCTGGGAGAATGGCGCACTGCAGACGTAAAGTCGGCAAATCTTGCTGTCGCAGCAGGTCAGCATAGGGCATGGGATTCTCGATGCGGGGCAGAGTGTTCACGCCGCATTGCTTGCAGGCTTCCAGTGCAGTGCGAGCCCATTTTTTTGCCTTGGCGGCAACATCCGAGGGGGAAAGACGTACGATGGTGCGTTCGGTTATCAGCGGAATGATGCGTTGCACGCCCATTTCCACCGCTTTTTGCACAATAAGTTCCATATTGGCGCCCTTGGGAACGGCTACGGCAAGCGTGATGCGCGCCATGTTCGGCAAGGGCGGTAGGGGACAAGTTACCCGGGTTCCTAGTTCATTGCTGCCCGCTTGCTCGATGCGTGCAAGAGCCGCTTGTCCAAGACCATTGAACAATTCGCATTCGTCGCCGACGCGCAGTCGCAGCACTCGCAGAGCGTGGTGTGCCTCCTCCCCCTGCACATGCAATAGAGCCCCGGTGGGAAAATCCGGCACTGGCAGGAAGCAGCGGTGCATGGTCCCTATTTCATATAGCCGGTAGCGCGGCGCAGGAAATCGGTCGCTTCCGGCTGATTGCTATTCCCCAGTGTGTCCGTAAAACTCTCCAAGTTTTTTTTCTGTGCTGCGTTGAGGTTCGTGGGCGTTTCCACCTGTATTTCCACCATCAGGTCACCGCGGCTGCCTCCCTTGAGTGCGGGCATTCCCTTGCCGCGCACACGGAAGATCGTACCGCTCGAGGTGCCCGCAGGCAATTTCAGCTTCGCCGCACCGTCCGGCGTAGGCACGCTGAGCACCCCACCTTGAGCAGCCAACGCAAAGGGTACCGGCATGGTGTAAGTCAAATCCTTGCCGTCGCGCGAGAAGATAGCATGCGGCTTCACTTCAATAAACACGTACAGATCACCTGTTTCCCCGCCCCGTAAGCCGGCGTCGCCATTGCCACTGGAGCGCAGTTTGGTGCCGGTGTCCACCCCGGGGGGAATATGGAGAGTAATTTTTACATCCTTATGGACGCGACCCTCGCCGTGGCATTTGGAACAAGGGTTGCTGATGATTTGGCCGAGTCCTCGGCAGTTCGGGCACGTGCTTTGCTGTACAAAAAAGCCACTCTGTTGGGTGATGACGCCCGAACCGTGGCAGGAGGGGCAGGTTTTGTATCCTTTAGCGCCGTCCTTGGAGCCACTCGCCGCACAGGCATCGCAGGGAACAAGCCGTTCAATCTCCAGCACTTTGTCGCAACCGCTCACAGCTTCATCCAAGGTGATATCCAAATCGTAGCGCAGATCTGAACCCGGGCGACGCGGATTCGTTTGCCGTCTCCGCCCCCCCCCACCAAAGCCACCCATGCCGCCGAACATTTGGGCAAAGATATCCATGGGGTCGGTGAAGCCACCGAAGCCTCCCCCGCCTCCGAAGCCGCCCGTGCCACCGTTTTTGAAGGCATCGTGCCCCATGCGGTCGTAAGCAGCACGTTTGTCAGGATCGCTGAGCACCTCGTACGCCTCACCAATTTCCTTAAACTTGGCTTCAGCGTCTTTATTGTCCGGATTGCGATCCGGATGGTATTTCATAGCAAGCTTACGGTAGGCCTTTTTGATGGTGGATTCATCCGCATCCCTCGGCACCCCGAGCACCTCGTAGTAATCTTTGGCCATGGTCGTATAAAATGCTTTTCAGTGATCAATCTTTTGGGGCGGGAGCGGCCGCCGTTACTACGTTGACGGGGCGCAACAGCTTACCGCGTAACATGTAGCCCGGGCGTAAAATGCGCAGTACTGTCCCTTCCTCTTGATCGGAAGGCTCGCTTTGAATGGCCTCATGGAGGTTGTGATCGAATAAAATACCTGGTTGTGCAGCAATGGGTTCCACTCCCTGCGCACTCAGGAAGTCCTGCAGCTGCTTTTTCACCATCTCCATGCCGATGTATATCATGGATCCTTTCTCTTTTTCGGCCATCTGCATGCCCATCTCGAAGTTATCCAATACGGGCAGCAGTTCTTCCAAGAGTCCCCGCGTGGCGTAGCGGGTAAACTCATCACGCTCCTTTACGCAGCGTTTGCGATAATTGTCATATTCAGCAGCCGTGCGCAGTGCCAGATCGCGCCACTTGGCAAGCTCGTCTGTGGCCGCTGCAGCCTGTGCTGGATCAGATTCATCCACTGCTTCCGCATACTCTTTCTCAGGCGCGGGGGGCATATCGCATCCGCAGGAATCCTGCGTCTGCTGCTCGGTTGCGTCCTTTTTTTCCTCTTGAGAATTGTCGTCTTGCATGCCCCTTATTGTATATGCGCAGTGCATCTGCGTCAACGGTGGGCTGTGACATAGAGTGCATCTCTGCCATAAGTCGCCGTGGGCAGGGCATGTGTTGGATGAATCGTCCCTTATTTGAACCCCCGGAAGGGAAAATAAGTCTTTTCCCGACCAAAAACACCAAAAAAATTCGTGAATTGTAAGTTTTTGCTTGTCACGGCGTCGTTCAGTTGGCAAAATAGGGAAGGTAGCATTGATATGAAATATCTCTCCCAATTCCGCCTTACTGTAAAAGCCTGTGGGATCATCGCTGCGGTGGCCTTGTTTGCTTCCTGCAGCTCCTCGATCGCGCCGAAGAAAGCCGCCAGACGACTTGCACAGAGTCCCGTGACCTCCGTCTTTAGTTACAATAGCTTTCACCTCCCCAAGGGTCGAGAGTGCAAGGAGGTCGGTCCTCTCTCGAAGCGCGCTCGCAACGCTCTCATCACATGGCTTCACAACTCTACTGTTAAGGAGATATCCTACGCGTATCCCCAGTATTACCTGACGACAACCAATGCCCGAGGAGGAGGCGAGGTTGTGTGGGCTATCCTCTCCGATGCAAAGGGAAATATGCTTGGCGTGCTTGCACCTTCCAACAAACGCGTGCCTGCGTGGGATCTCCCGACTGTTGGTTCCTATAAGGTGTTTGTGTGTGATACCGACGAGCGAGATGCCCTCAGTGCAGCCATTATGGAGGATTTAGCTGATCCTGAGCGCATGCGGGGGACAGAGGTGGGCTACGATCAGTATCGCATCAATGAGCTGAAAAGGCGCGGGCTTTCTGACAAGCGTTACCTGATTTCTAAGCCCCTTAATGAGCATGAGCAGATGCGACTTGAGCAGGAGCGCAAAGATAGAATAAAGGCTGAGGAGGAGGCTAGGAAAAAGGCCGAATCGGATAAGCGTAAGTTTGGTAAGAGCACCGTGAAGGGGGAAGACTCCGACAGTACGGAGTCCTCCGATGGAGATGATAGCTCTGAGGATTCTTCCGACACTGAAAGTTTGGATACCACAGGCGGCTCCGATGCTTCTTCCGACGACGAGAGTACAGACAGCTCAGAGAGTGACAGCACATCTCCTTCTGGCGATGAGAGTGAGGATTCTTCCGGAGACTCAGAAGATTCTGATACGGAGGATGAGGACTGATGTGAACGGCAGAGACTTGCGCAATTAAAGTGACCACGGCGGGCAGTTGTCCCGCCGTTTTTGTTGTACGTCAGGCATGACATGTAGCTGGGGTGAAAGTCCCCAAGAGCCGCTGACAGGGCGGAATCAAATAGCTAAAGGCAACTGCGTCACGGTAACGTGGGGTGGGGAGGAAGCCGGAGGCGAATCACAGACAGGATGAACAAGAACCGG
>CANRJD010000100.1 GCA_947630815.1 uncultured Akkermansia sp.
CGATTGCTGGACGCCGGGGCCGATGTGCACGCCAAGGATTCTGCAGGGAATGGCGTCATTTACTATGCCGCTTGCGGTGGAACAAGAGAAATTACTTTTGATGAATGCTCTTACCGCGTGAGCAAGAAAGCCGAAGCGGACATCCTAAGCATGGTGGAGCTGCTGATCAAAGCGGGGGCGGACGTACCCAAGGACATCCTTCTTCGGCGACTGCGTCCGGAGATATCCCCCGCCGGACGGGAGAAGCTGGCCCTCATGCTTCTCGACGCCGGCGCCGATCCATTGGCAAAAAGTGAAGGCGGGCAGACCACCCTCATGGTCAACGGCATTTTGGGACCCAAAATTGCCAAGCGGCTTCTGGATGCCGGAGTGGACCCGACCGTGAAATGCGGAGAAACCTCCGCAATGAGTCTCGCTATGAAAGAAGGTGCGGTAGAGTTTGTGAAGCTGCTCAAGGAAAAGGGAATCGACCCCGGTGAACTTCAGGTCGTGGAACCGGAGAAACTTGAGCCCCTGCTCAAGCTCGGCGCGCGCATTCCCAAGGACATGACCAACAGCCTCCTGGGTGATATTCTCGGCTTCAGCGGGGTATACCATCCTTGTCATCCTTACGAGGACTACGTTGACATCATCCAAATCCTCAAGCGCCATGGCTACACCCCCAATCTTATTGCCTGGACACAGGACGAAAGCGTCCTCCACACAAGTGATTTTAACCAATACGTCCTCCGAGCATTTTTCAAAACGGGCGAAAATCCGAATGAAGTTGATGAAAACGGTGACTCCCTCCTTTTCCACTTCTTATCCACAAAAAAATTCCCCTCGCTGTACGCCCGGGAAATGGCCCGAGCGTTCCCTATTTTCCGTGAAGCCGGGGCAGACTTTAACCACAAAAACAAGGCCGGCAAATCCATCTTGCAGCTCGCAAAAGAAAAGAAGCTGTGGGATGGCGTTATCGAACTCCTCAAGGAGCACGGCGCGAAGGAGTGAGAGGGTACGGGTTACGGACGCAGCGTGCTGAGCGGCACATCCAAGATCATTTCAATTTTGAGCTGTTGCGCGAAACGCTCCCAAGCATGCTGAACCGCCTGTTCACGGCGGAAGAACTCACCGAGCTCTACCGTCTGGAGGATGATTTTCGCCGACGCTATGAGGATCGTTCGCCGGAGGAACGGCGCAGCGAACTCACCCGTTTCGGCATCGATCTGAGTTGGAAATCTTCCCAAATTGAAGGCAACACCTATACTCTCCTTGAAACGGAGCGCCTCCTTCGCGAACAACAAACCGCCGAGGGGCGCACGCGCGACGAAGCCACCATGCTGCTGAACCATAAAGCTGCTCTGGACTTCTTGCTCTCCGAGCCGGATTACCTCGCCGAACTCTCTGTCTCCCGTGTGGAGGATATTCACTCCATCCTCATTCGGGATATGGGAGGCGAGCGTAACCTACGCACGCGGCGCGTGGGCATCACGGGCACCAATTATCGGCTGCCTGAGCATGATTTTCAGATTCACGAAGCCATGGAAGCAACGTGCCAACTCGTCAATACCGCCGACAATCCTTTTGCAAAAGCTCTCCTTGCACTCACCCTGATAAGCTATATCCAGCCGTTTACAGATGGCAACAAGCGTACGGCTCGCCTCTGCTGCAACGCCCTTCTCATCTCCCATCATTGCTGCCCCCTTTCTTTCCGTACCGTTTCCGCACTGGACTACAAAAAAGCATGCTTGCTCTTCTACGAGCAAAACAACCTCTCCGCCCTCAAGAGCATCTTGGTCGAGCAAACGCATTTCGCCGTCTCCCAGTACTTTTAACCAGCTCCACCGGGACAACCGCCTTAGAGAGAGGTGAGGCAACAGAGAAAATGCTCATGTTGACAGATGTCATTGTTGATACGCACCACCAATCATGACAATATGAGGTCATCATGATGACAGCACTAAAGACACTCTTCCTATGTTGACGATTCGATAAATCCGCTTAATGCACACGTTATCAACACCGTAAATCGTAAATAGGCAAACGCATTTCCTAATGCGTTTGCCCGGGGTTTTTAAAGAGGCCAGCGGAGTGCTGAGGACGGCGGCGTGAGGAGGAAGTCGAGAAGCGGCAGGATCAGGATGCCATCTTCATCGTAGTAGGCGTTGATGGCGTCGTTGACAATAATGACCTTCGCAAAGGAGTCAGGGATGAGACGGAGGGAACGCTTCTCCTGCTCCATCTTATGAGCATCCGGCAGTGACCAGGCAGACTGGATATAGACGCGCTCGCTGCCGGAGTTGACGACAAAATCGACCTCGTATGGGGCGTGGGAAGAGGATGTGTGCAGCTCGCCGATATCCACGCTGTAGCCGCGCAAAAGAAGCTCGTTGTAGATGAGGTTTTCCATGGCGTGCGTGGGTTCCTGCTGCCGAAAATCGAGGCGAGCGTTGCGCAGTCCGAGGTCGGCGAAGTAGAGTTTGAAGGGCGTGTTGATATAACGTTTGCCTCGTATATCGTAACGCTTGGCGCGGTGGACGAGGAAGGAATCCTGGAGAGCGACGATGTAGCTGTTGATGGTGGGGGAAGAAAGGGAAGAGTTGGCGATGCTTTTGAAGCGGCGTTGAAGTTTGGCGGGATTGGTGAGCCCGCCGATGCCGGAAGCAATGAGATCGATGAGCTCATCGAGACCCTCGCTGTCGCGCAACGAGTGTCGCTCAATGATATCTTTGATGTAAGTTTCGGAGAAGAGGTTGCGCAGATACTGCTGCTTACGCTGCGCAGACGTATAATTCAGGGTGTACGGCATGCCCCCGTAGGTGAGATAATCCCGCAAGGCGGTCATCTTGTCCTGTCCGTACGCATTGTAGAATTCAGCGAAGCTGAGAGGGTACACCCGCACCTCGTCCCCACGCCCCCGAAACTCTGTCACAACGTCCCGTGTGAGAAAGCGTGAATTGCTCCCCGTCACGTAAATGTCAAGATTCGGTATTCTCATCAAGCCATTCATCACTTCCTCAAATCGCGGCAGCTCCTGTAATTCGTCCACCAACAGATAGTTCATCCCGCGCTTTTGCATTTTCTGCAGCACGTAGTCGTAGAACCTCCGCGGCTCCCGTAATTCTGCGCTTACAATGTCGTCCAGAGCTACCGATATAATGTTGGTCTCAGCCACCCCATCCTCCACCAAATATCCCCGGAATATCTTATTCAGCAAATACGATTTGCCGCACCGGCGTACCCCACTCACGATTTTGATCAGCCCGCTCTCCCTTCGGTCAATCAACTCCTTGAGATACGTGTCGCGTGATATGTCGATGCTCATGGCTTCCCTTTTGAATTCCTGAACTTTAAGATAAATGAGAACTTTTCGCTTGTCAATTCCTATTTTAGAAAAACCTCTTCAGAGAGAATTTTCTAAAATAGCCTACACGCTTCGAAGCGTTAAAATTCCCGGCTCGTTCTGATTTCTCTTACCCATCGATGCGAAAAATTTGGCAGTAAGTTTGGCAGTAAGTTTGGCAGACTTGAAAGAGCCAAAAACTTTTGAAGATCAATCAATCATTTTCTCTTGATGCGCGGGCGTTTTTTGGTAAAATTAACGAGAAGGAATGTACGTACCACCCTACACCATATCGGAAACCTCGCTAGCGCATGTGGCAGAGATCACGCGCCTGCTCGAGAAGCACAAGAATCTGCTACACGTGCGAGAATCGCTTCGTCTCCGCCGGCAAAACACCGTGCGCAGCGTATGCAGCTCTCTTGCTATCGAAGGCATAGCCATGACTGAGCATCAGGTTGATCACATCATGTCCGGCCGCGATGTCCTTGCCCCGGCACGCGAAGTGCAGGCGGTCAAGAACGCCTTGGATGCGTATGCGCTCTTTTCGAAGCTCAATCCCTTCTCCGTGGAAGACTTGCTCCGTGCGCACGGCGTGATGATGCGCGGTCTCTGCGACTTTCCCGAACAATTTCGCCGCAGCGGGGTCGGCGTTTTTTCCGGCACCGAAGCGGTGCACATGGCGCCGCCGGCGGATCGAGTCTCCGGTCTCGTGCAGGACCTCTTCAGCTGGCTCTCACGCACGGATGCGCACTGGCTGATTCGCAGCTGCGTGTTTCACTACGAATTCGAATTCATTCACCCCTTTGCCGATGGCAATGGCCGATTGGGGCGCTTCTGGCAATCGCTCTTGCTGGCAGCAGCCCATCCCGTGTTTGCCTATCTCCCCGTAGAGAACCCCGTGCATCGCTCGCAATCTGCCTACTATGCCGCGATTTCCTCCAGCACGGAACTCGCAGACTGCTCCCCCTTTATTGAATTCATGCTCACCGCTATCCGCGCCGCACTCGTTTCCCATATCCGCACCCGCCGCTCCGCCCCATCGAGTTCTCCCCGGCAACGCCGCGTCCAGGCAGAATCTCGCATTCTTTCCCTGCTCCACTTCACTCCTGCCCTCACCGTTGCGCAACTTGCGCAAAAAATGCACGTTTCTGAGCGCACGATCGCCCGCCGACTGGCGAGTTTACGCGAGCGAGGGCTTCTTCCACCGTCGCAACGGGTCCGGTAAAGCAGGAAATTTCTCCACCTCGCCTCGACAGACGCTGCACGGATGATTTTTTCATTCACGGCTCAAAATTTGTGATATTTCGCATCAAATCGGCTCCTTTTTGCGGTAAAATTCTCGTTGATTCCTCCGAAGGTGAGCCGAAAATATTCGCTTGCCCTTCGGGGTAGAAACTGATAGACTCTTTCCCGGTTACTCGAGCATTCGTTATGTCACACATCGCCGCTACCCCCCCCCGATTTTTGTTATTAATTTGTTGTAAATACATTGCGCTTACAGCTATCGCGTGCTTATTCCTAGCGGTCGGTGCAGATGGCGCTGAAAAAGGGTGGAAGGTGCCCCACGGGGTTGGAGTTCTGTTTCATGGAAAGGCCAAGAAAA
>CANRJD010000101.1 GCA_947630815.1 uncultured Akkermansia sp.
CACTATTTTACCCCTCTCTTCTCATGACCTCAACTTTTTTTGTCATCTGTTGCATTTAATCTTGCAATCCACAAAAAAAATGATGATAAAGTGATCTTATGCTGCGAGCCGACGCCCTCCTGAGCCGATTCGGATACTGCTCCCGTCGGGAAGCGGCGGCCTGGTTGCGCGCTGGCCGGGTGCGGCTTGACCAGTGCCCCATCACCTCCCCATCCGCCAAGGTTGACCCCGCCCGTGTGCTGGTGGATGGACAGCCTATCCCTTTTGTGAACGGCATTTTCGTGGCTCTGCACAAACCTTTGGGATATACCTGTTCCCACATATCGGAGGATGGCTCTCCGACCGTCTATGAACTCCTGCCTGCGCAGTGGGAGTCCCGCAGTCCTGCCGTGCAATCCATCGGGCGGCTTGACAAGGAAACGGCGGGACTGCTTCTGCTCAGCGATGATGGAGCGCTTGTGCATGCTCTCACTTCCCCCAAACGCCACATTGAAAAAGTGTACGAGTACCGTACGACCGCGCCGGTTCCGCCGGAAGCCACGGCCCTCTTCGCCTCCGGCAGTTTCACTCTGAATGGGGAAAAATCCCCATGTCTGCCCGCCACGCTGGAGCCGGATGTCTCTGATCCATGCCATGGTCGCCTTCGTCTGCACGAGGGGCGTTACCACCAGGTACGCCGCATGCTCGCCGCCGTGGGTGCCCCGGTAATGGATCTCACTCGCGTGGCCATCGGTTCTCTGCAGCTTGATTCCCTCTCCTTGAACCCCGGCGAGTGGATCCCCATCAACCCGCAGCTCTTCACCGATGCTCCGTGACTTCCCTATTGCCGTACACCCTGATTTTTCCGTGGTTTACGAGGACGAAGATGCACTGGTGGTTGACAAGGCGGCTCCGCTCATCATGCACCCCACCGGCTGCGTGCGCCGTTATGAGCCCACCCTGCTCGGCGGCGTATCCCAACTCCTGGCCTATGAACTGGCCTGCGGAGGCTGCGTGTCGCTCATCAACCGCTTGGATCGCGAAACGAGCGGTCTCGTGCTCATCGCCAAAAATGCCGCCACCGCTCGCGAGCTGGGCTGCGCCATGCAACGCCACCTCATTCGAAAGCGCTATCTGGCCATCGTGCGCGGGTGGCCGCTGTGGGATTCCGCGTGCTGCGCCGAGCCTCTCGCGCCCATGCACACCTTTGCCCCCACCCGCATCCGCGTGCGACAGGCTTGTCATCCCGCCGGTCGCCCATGCCGCACTCTGTTCCGCGTGATGAAATGCATCCCGGCGCGCGATGAGCTGCCGGGACTCGCGCTCGTGGAGTGCCTCCCCATCACCGGCCGCATGCATCAAATCCGCGCCCATCTTTCCTTTCTCGGCTTCCCCATCCTCGGTGACAAAATATACGGCCCGGATGAATCGTGCTACCTCGACTTCATACGCGACGGCTGGACTCCCCAGCTCGCAGCTCGCTTGCTTCTGCCGCGCCACGCTCTTCACGCCTGTGACCTGGAATTCCCCCTTCACGGACAAATCATCCGCGTCCACACGGAACTGCCACCGGACTTGACTGCTCTCCTGCACGACAACAGCACCCACGACCCATCCAAGCTGTAATCGCCAATCGCAAATAGGCAGCCCCGTCTGCCTTCTCCCGCCGCTTTGTAGCCACCCCCGATCACGGCCTTCAAAATTCCGCTTCGCATTCGCTCCGCAAAATTCCGCGAGCCTCCGGCTCGCCAAATTTCCAAATCGTACATCGTACGTCGTACATCGTACATAGGCGGCGTCAAGCGCCTCCGTCGTACGTCGTACATCGTACATAGGCAGACCCCGTCTGCCACCATCCGCATCTGCTTCGCAGTTCCCGCAGCTCCGCTGCGCATTATTCCAGATCGTAAATCGTAAATGGTCAGGTCCCGTCTCCGTCATGAAAGAGGCGCCCACCGGCGAGGATGCAGCTCACCGGCGGGCAGAATTAGGATAAAATAAGCGTAAATGAAACCTCAAACACGCGGGGTCATTTAAGCAGAAAACACAGCGAGAGTCAATACTTTTTTTGCCCCGTTTCCCCGAGACTTCCAAAGAAGTCTCGGGGCGGGTGCTTCGCACGCTACAACCGATACAGAGCAAGGAATGCGAGATACACTAGTTGCTCCACGTGCCATGGGTGCGCAAAGCACCACCAACACGCGGCCTGCATGCGGCGAGTTATGAGTTCCATTTTATTATCTATTTTATCCATGCCCCCCTACTTGCACCGGGGAGCACGTGGATTGTAGCACAATCCAACGAGAGAGGCAACAACGAAAGAGGCGCCAAATTTCCAAATCGCACCTCGAAGTTGACTCACCGCCGCCCCATCGGCGGTTCGCCCTTCGGGCAGCGCATCCGCGCTGTCCATACGCACTTACCGCCCGCTAACGCGTGCGCCCTCATCGGGGCCGGTGGCAGACAAAGTCTGCCTATGTACGATGTACGATGTACGATGTACGATTTGAATTATAGCGCGCCAAAGGCGCGGGCTATGCGAAGCTTTAGCGAAGGGGGTGGAGAAATCATGGGCGGTCGTTGGTTCGAAAGGGACTGGATTATGCAAAGCTGTGTCCCTGGCTTTGCTACGTCACAAGCACTGCCAAGCGCCTCTCGCCGCTTTGTAACTACGTCCGATCGTCGCTTCACGATTCACCTCCCGATCTGGCTTCGCGCGCCCGCGCCACAGGCGCGCGAACTCCCCAAATTGACTCACCGGCACCACCCTGCCGGTTCGCCCCTACGGGGCAGCGCATCCGCGCTGTCCATACGCACTTACCGCCCACTAACGCGTGCGCCCTTATCGGGGCCGTCGTGCGTGTTGTACCTCGTACATAGGCACCGCCAGGTGCCACCGTCGTACATCGTACATGGGCGGCGTCAGCCGCCACCGCCCCTTTCTAACTACGCCCGATCGTCGCTTCACGATTCACCTCCCGATCTGGCTTCGCGCGCCCGCGCCACAGGCGCGCGAATTTCCCAAATCGTACCTCGTACATCGTACCTCGTACATAGGCACCGCCAGGTGCCACCGTCGTACATCGTACATAGACAAACGCATTTCCTAATGCGTTTGTCTTGATTTTTTCCACGGGCTCACTATAATGAAACCGTTATGGACGACAAGAAGAACGAATTGCTGCAAATTCTGCTGAAAAAATCCATCAAGACCGGGCACTTCATTCTCGCTTCCGGCAAGGAGAGCGATTTGTACTGTGATTGTCGCGTCACAACCTTGGATGCCCGCGGCGCCAACCTCATCGGCGAGCTCGGCTGGCAACTTGTGCGAGATGTCATCCTCCCGCGCTTCCCCTCCATCTCCGCCATCGGTGGCATGACCATGGGCGCCGACCCCATTTCTCTGGCCATCGGCATGTATTCTGCCTCTGCCACGTCCCCTCTTGGCGTCTTCACGGTCCGCAAGGAACCGAAAGATCACGGGCGTGGAAAACGCATTGAGGGCAATTTTTCTGCCGGTGAGTCCGTTATCGTGGTGGATGATGTCATCACGACCGGCGGCTCCACCATCAAGGCTATTGATGCCATCGAAGCCGAGGGGGGCAAGGTGCTGGCAGCTTTCGTGCTGGTGGATCGTGAGGAAGGCGGGCGCGAGGCGATTGAAAGCCGCGGAGTGCCGGTGTATTCGCTCTTCACGCGTCGCAGCATCTTTGGCGACCAATAAGCCCCATGCTTCCTCTGCTCGCAGGGATTGAAGGCACGGCGCTCTCGGAGCGGGAGAGCGCGCTTTTCTCGCGTTTGCAGCCTGCCGGTTACATCCTCTTCTCCCGCAATATGCAGGATCCTGAGGAAACGCGCGAGCTGACCGATTCTCTCCGCCGCCTTTCCACCGGGCCGCATTCCCCCATCATCGCGGTGGATCAAGAGGGCGGACGCGTTGTCCGCACGGCTGATTTCGGCCTTCCCTTTCCCTCTGCCGCCTCTCTCGCTGCCACTCGCGACACGCACCTCATCGAGCAAGCCGCGCTCATGACCGCTCGCTGTCTGTTTTCCTTGGGCATCAACACAGATTTGGCGCCGGTGCTCGACCTCTCCTCACCCCGCACCAATGCCTTGGGAGGACGCTGCTGGAGCGCCGGTACGCAGGATGTCATCTCCTACGCGGGACTGTGGAATCGCGTACTCTCGCGCCGGGGGATCATGACGTGCGGCAAGCATTTCCCGGGCATGGGCGCAGCTCAATGCGACCCTCATTTCACCCTGCCCGCCATCGCAACGTCACGCGCTGCCTTTTTAGATGACGGCGCCGCCACGCCTTTTACTGCGCTCATGCCGGAGCTCCCCTCCATCATGGTGGCTCACGTGCAAGCCACCGGGCTGGATGCTCAGCTCCCCTCCTCTCTCTCCCCGGTCGTGGTGCAGGATTTCCTCCGCAACCAGCTGGGGTACGAGGGCGTGGTGTTCACCGATGACCTCTGTATGGGCGCCATCACCTCCCTCTACTCTCCGGAACAAGCGGCACGCCTCGCCCTGCTGGCCGGGTGCGACGCTCCGCTCATCTGCCACCACGCTGCCGATCTGCTGGATTCTGCCGCGGAGGCGTTGCGCGACGTACCCCCGCAAATTCTGCAGCGCGCAGAAGAACGCTTGGAACACTTCCGCATGCTCATCCCGGACGCCCTGCCCCCCATGTCTTTCCTGGCTCACCGCAACTTCGCGCGCCAGCTGCAAGAATTCTGCTCCCGCATCCCGGAACCCACTGCCAACGTCGCCTCCTCTCCCGTGCATCACATGTAAGCTGAAAAGGCGCGCGAATTTGGCAAATCGTACATCGTACACTATTGATTCGAGGTGGTATAATCAGAAGCGCTGAGAGGGAAATCCTCAACGGAGCTCC
>CANRJD010000102.1 GCA_947630815.1 uncultured Akkermansia sp.
CTGATATCTTGGGCGAACTCCCGCTCCGGCAAGGTGATTCTATCACCTCACGCCCATTTTAACAGATCTTTTAATTAAGGAAGCTAACGGCACACCATGCAGCATAAGCCGTTGGGCATTTACGATGTACGAGGTACGATGTACGATTTGGGAATTCCCGCGCTTGCGCGCGAGATTGGCGAAGTTTGCCGCCACGCCGACCTATTTCCTTCATCCATGGGAAACGCATGAGGGATTGGTTGAATGGACATGTGAAAATTTTATTGGAACACGTGCATATCCAAGGCTGATTTTTCAGCGCATATCGAGGATAGGAACGAGAAGCGGGTCCTTGGGTCCCACGTAGTTGGAAAGCGGACGGAAAAGCGTATTGTCCTCGAGCTGCTCCAAAATCTGCGCCACCCAGCCGGCCACACGCGCAATGGCGAACACCGCCGTGAACATGCGCGTGGGAATGCCCAGGCTGTAGTACACCGTGGCAGAGTAGAAATCCACATTGGCGTTCAAATTCTTGCGGTCGCGCAGGATCTTCGCAATCATATCGCTCATGCGGATCCACTTGGGCTCGCCAATTGTTTGAGTCAGACGGATAGCAATGCGCCGCAACTGCGGGGCTCGGGGATCGAGCGTCTTATACACCCGGTGACCAATGCCGAAAATCTTCTCGTGTCGGGCAAGTTTTGCACTCACATAGGCCTCCACTTGGTCCTCGCTGCCGATCTCCTTGAGCATCTCAATCACGGCCTCATTCGCACCGCCATGCAACGGTCCTTTCAGCGTACCGATGGCCGAGGTGATGCATGAGTACATGTCCGAAAGCGTGGATGCCGTGACTCGCGCAGAGAACGTGGACGCATTCATACCGTGGTCGGCGTGCAGAATGTAGGCCACGTCCATGATGTGCGCCTCGCTCGCTTCCGGCTCCTTCCCCTTGAGCAACCACAAAAAGTGCGCTGCCTCATCCAAATCCGTGCGGATGGGCGGCAGGTCCAACCCCTGACACGTGCGGTAGTAATAGGCCGCCATCACCGGCAACTTCGCAATCAGGGACAGGCCGATTTCCTTCATCTGCGTGGGATCCTTCGTCCGGTCATCATACATACCGAGCATCGACACAGCCGTGCGCAGAGCGCTCATTGGCCGCGCCGTTTTGGTAGCCGTCTTGAAAAAATCTAAGATAGGCTGGGGGAGCTCACGATCCATGCGCAAACGCTGACGAAATCCCTCCAGCTCGCTGCGATTGGGCAGTCGCCGGTTGAGCAACAAATATATAACTTCCACGTACGAACACAAGTCCACCAAGTCTTCTATATCGTATCCACAGTAAAGCAGGCGGCCTTCTTCGCCACGCACATCGCTCAATCTCGTCTCATTGGCAACAACGCCTTTGAGTCCCCTGCTAAAAATAGGCTTCGGTGTGTCTTGGTCGTTCATGGGTGTCGTTGTTTTTATTCGCACGTGTCGTGCCACAGGTCCAGCAGCTCGCTGACGCGAAGCTCCTTTAAATCATCACGTTCCTGCAACCACGCACGCACCGTTTCGAGCTGCTGTTGAGTGGTTTTAAGCTCCCGCGCATCGTGTGCCACCAGCGTACACACTCCGTCTTTCTGTCCGAGCAGCGTGCAGCTCAGCTCCGCTTTGCACAGGCAATCGTTATCCAATGCACTGAGCATGCTCAATCCTTCCGGAGAATACACGTCTCCCCCCCGATACCGGAATTGAATGTAAAATCCCAGCTCAACAAACTCCCCGACGTGGTATTTCTTGCGCAGTCGCCTTTTCACAGTCCGCGCACTATAGCCGAAAAAAGGCATCATGTCAAGCACATCCGCCAGGGCAACCGCATTAGAAAATGCGGTTGCCTATGTACGATTTACGATGTACGATGTACGATTTATTAATAATGTGCGCGTTGCGCAGATTTTTCGAATCATTAATGTATGCTGAGATCCCTTTAGAGCCATCATCATAATAACCGCTGCTTGTCACGATTCTTGATACGTATAAAAGATGATATCAGGCAATAAGAGCATTTTCTCTGTTGATGACCTTCTCTCAAATGCGTTTGCCATGTACGACGGAGGCAGACGGGGTCTGCCCATGTACGATGTACGATGTACGATGTACGATGTACGATTGCGATGTTCGCGCGCTTTGCGCGGAGGGTGCGGAGCAAATGCAAACGGGATGTCCTGGAGCCATGATCGGACATGGTTACAAAGCGACGGTGACGCCCGGTGGCAGACGGGGTCTGCCTATGTACGATGTACGACGTACAACACGCACGACGACCCCGTTGAGGGCGCACGCGCAGCGGGCGGTAAGTGCGTATGGACAGCGCGCATGCGCTGCCCCGCAGGGGCGAGTAGGCAATGGGGTGCCTACGAGTCAACGTACGATTTGGATTATAGCGCGCCAAAGGCGCGGGCTATGCGAAACTTTAGCGGAGGGGAAGGGTGGAGCATGACGGGTGGTTGGTTCGAAAGATACCGGATTATGCAAAGCTACGTCCATGGCTTGGTCAAATCGTAATCGTAAATGATTCAAAGGCGCGGGCTATGCGAAGCTTTAGCGAAGGGGAAGGGTGGAGCATGACGGGTGGTTGGTTCGAAAGATACCGGATTATGCATCGTAAATGATTCAAAGGCGCGGGCTATGCGAAACTTTAGCGGAGGGGAAGGGTGGAGCATGACGGGTGGTTGATTCGAAAGATACCGGATTATGCAAAGCTACGTCCATGGCTTGGTCAAATCGTAATCGTAAATGATTTGTCAGGCCGGAGGCGCCTGACGGCGCCTATGTACGAAGTACGATGTACGAGGTACGATTGCGATGTTCGCGCGCTTTGCGCGAGGGTGCGGAGCAAATGCGAACGGGATGTCCTAGAGCCATGATCGGACATGGTTACAAAGCGACGGTGACGCCCGGTGGCAGACGGGGTCTGCCCATATACGATGTACGATGTACGATTGCAAGGCTTGCGCGCGTTGCGTGGGGAACCTCCGATGTGACACCATGTCAGGTTCACGGCTTTGCTCAATCATCAGTGGTTTGAGCTTCTTGCTGGCTTACCTCCTTCATCCATCGAAAACGCATGAGAAATGGGTTGAATGAGCCCAGAGAAGATTTTATTGGGACACGTGTGCATGTCAAGAGCAGAAAAAACCGCCGCGAGGAAAACCTGCGACGGTTGAAAAACGAATTGTCGAGCGCGACATCATCGACGAAGCGAGAGTCTCTCCAGCAAGCTGCGATAGAGTTCCGGATCTGTGCGCTTCGCATAATCCAGCATCTTGCGCCGCCTGGCCACCATCATCAGCAACCCCCGTCGTGACGCATGGTCATGCTTGTGCTCGGTCAGGTGCTCGGTCAGGTGGGCAATTCGCTTCGTCAACACGGCTACCTGGAAACCGGTGGACCCGGTGTCTTTCTCGCCCGTCTTGAAGTCGTTGACATTAATTTCGCTCATAATAGTTTGACTTGTGTTTGGGTTGATTTTTCGTGGCTGCGGCAAATCGACCTTACAAGGTGAAAGGATTATACAACGACTCAACTTTCTTGCAAGCCTAAAATTTCCCGCCTTGCATTTTTAGGGTCTTATTCTAGCAAAAATTACAAAGATTTAATGATCCTCGGTGGCTGGTGATGCAGCGAGAACGTGGCTATCTACGGCATCCAGGAATGCAGTGGCAAACGAGCCGGGGTGGGAAGCGAGGGTAGCCGCTTGAGTCCCGGCGTGGGAAAAGAGTTGTGAGCAAGCGACGGCTGCCTGCAGTGCATTGTCTGCGACAGCGCACAGGGCTGCTGCAAGCGCCCCCATGGCACAGCCGATCCCGGTGACACGCGTCATCATCTCATGCCCACCGATGATGGCATGAGTCTGCAAGCCATCCGTGGCGTAATCCGTAGGTCCGGTGACAAGGACAGCGGCGCCTGTAGCTTGTGCAAGCTCCTTAGCTGCGGGGAGAGCCGCCTCGCACGCATCCGTGGACTCCGGCCCTCGTGTGAGCGCAGGCTGATCTGCCAGGGCGAGAATTTCGGAAGCGTTTCCCCTGATGAGAGCCGGTGGGTAGAGCGCGATAAGTTCGTGGCAGAGAGCCGTGCGCGGAGAAAGCAGTCCCACGGCCACCGGATCCAGTACCCAAGGCAGAGATTGCGCGTGCGCGCTTGCCACAGCGGCGCGCATGGCATCTGCTTGCGCCGCAGAATAGGTACCCACATTCACCAAGAGGGCATTGGCACATGTTTGCAGCATTTCCTCCGCCTCCTTTGCATCTTCCAGCATGGCAGGCACCGCATGAGCGGCAAGGAGGAGGTTAGCTGTGAAGTTGCGTACGACCCCGTTTGTCAGGCAGAGAACGAGCGGGCGTTCAGTTCGCAGTCGGCAGATGAGCGAACTACCGTCCGCATTCGCCCCAAGAGATAGGTGATCCCGGCACGAAGTCATCGGTGTTTGATTTAGCATAATACACTTGTAATTTACGATTTACGATTTAAAGTTTCCCTCGCTTGCGCGCGAATTTGGCGAGGCGGGAGCAGCCGAGGAACAGCTGTTATGTGCGAATTACGATAGCAGACGCTCGTTGGATTAGAGGAGAGATTGGGCAGCCGCCTTGGGGTCCGAGGAGGAGCAGATGGCGGGTACCACGGCGATGCCGGCGCAGAGTCCGGTGGCGCGAATGGCACGCGCCCGCGCAGCATCGATCCCGCCGATGGCCACCACCGGCAC
>CANRJD010000103.1 GCA_947630815.1 uncultured Akkermansia sp.
CCTGTTGCCTCCGCCTCACTCAGACAATCTTCCACAGCCCGCACGGCTCCCTGCGTTTCGCGCCGCCTTCGTTCCTCCAAAATTCGTCGCGCTATTTCCCACACATCCCCCTCTGCCGTGTAGTACGTTTTTCTGTCCCCGCTGCGCGATTCCTTGTAAACAAGTCCGTAGCCCTCCAGTTCTTTCAAACCGGTCGATATGTTCGATCGTGCTATTCCCAGCGCTTCACTCATCTCCTCCGCCGTCATCGCGTCTCCCACTACGTACAGCAGTCCATGAATCAACGCTGTACTCCTCCCTATCCCCCATCGCACGCCCATTTCTCCCCATCGGCGTACAAATTTCTCTTGCGCTTCGCTGATTTCCATGAGTCAATTTTCTGAAATTTTAGAAAATTGTCAAGGTCTATTTTTGAATTTTTCGAGCATTGGACTAAGCAAGGTGTTCTGCTGGGTAGAATTTTTTGATGGCTTAAGGCTGACCATCAGATTCCCATGAAAAAATTCCCACGACTTTCCGTGAACGGATGAATTATCGGGGAATGCAAGATTCCATCAATGCTCGTTTTCTAAGATAGTCAAAGCTCCGGCGGAATGGCGGGCTGCGGCTGTATAGCGAATGTTGCTGATGAGTTCTCGATGAACGTCAGAGAGATCCTTTCTATTGCCGAGAACACGGATGATTTTCAGATAATTGTTTACCTGGTGCAAGGAGGTGGATTGCGAGGTATTGTGCAGGGTGTCGCAGAGTTTGACAAGCAAGGTATCACTTGGCAGATCAAGCAATTTTTTACGCATGTAGGGCACCTTGCCTTCCTTCTTGAGTTGCTCTTCTTTATTGGTGAGATCTTTCACGCGATTAGCGACTCGAGTTCCGAATCGATCGGCGATTTCTTTGTACGACACGTGGCAATCTTCTATCGTGTCGTGCAGGTAGGCGGCGATGACGAGCTCAGGGTCGGAGGAATGCTTAGCGACGAGTTGAGCGACGGCTTGAGGATGAGTGAAGTAGGGTACTTCGCCGGGTCCCTTGCGGGATTGACCGGCATGGGCTTTTTCGGCAAAGGCAGCGGCTTGAGGGATGAGGGTCTTTAAACTTGCCGCGTCACTCGGGTTCTGTGGGAGGAAAGGGCTCATGCGAGGTTTTTTGACTCCATGGCGCGGAGCATGTCAGCCTCCTGTTTGACGCGTACCTGTAGATCCGCGAGGGCGTTCATGTAGTATATGTAGGCGTCGTAGGGAGACGGGTAGGGAGTGAAGCCATTGCTCTTTTCCATGTAGTGGAAGTGATCGGCACTTTGGAGCTTGCGCCATACGTGGATCATATCGCGGTCGCAACTGGCCTTTACCTGCTCCTCCAGATCATAAATTTTTTTGATGGCTTCTTGTTGCATCACATTGGCATTCCACTGAGATGTGGTGCCGAACGTTGAACAGCTGATGGGCTGCGGGCAGTCGATGGTGCCGGTGGAGTGAAAGCTGCGCACGGCCTCACCGGGTGTGACAAAATAATCTTCGTTGAACAAAACAGCCGGGATAAGCGTACGCCAGAACTCAAATACGCCCGTGGAATCAGGCTGGCGCTCGCCGAGGGTTTCGTAGTCCATGGAAAGGCTCACCACTTGACCCTGCTGTTGGTGCAGCCAGCTGGCAAAGGTGTACGGAGAGAGCGGATACTCGGACCAAGCGGGATCCACGCGATTGATGGCAAGATCATTCGAGAGCCTCCGATTGCGCACGATGGTTTTTGTCGTGGCAATGAGTGGCGCACATTGCAAATCGTTGGTGTGGAGGTTGTTGATCATTTGCCGATTTCCATCGGCCATAATTCCCTCCATTCCCATGTCGTACGCTTGAGCGGCAATGGAGTTGGAGTAGAGCATACCTGTATTCCAAAGCACGGTGGGGCGTACATCAAAGAGACTTTCAATGAGATCTACGTGCTCGGACACTTGCTCCGCAAACTCTCCGGGGGAATAAAGCGAAGCAAGTGATGCGTAATACGGCATAGCTAAAAACTCTACACAGCCGGTGTCTGCCAACTCTCGGAAGGAAGTGATGAGATCCGGACGATGGTGTTTTGCTTGCTCCAGGATGACGCCGGAGAGTGCGAGCGCAAAGCGAAATCGAC
The DNA here is from genome assembly GCA_947630815.1 of uncultured Akkermansia sp. Classification (GTDB taxonomy): domain Bacteria; phylum Verrucomicrobiota; class Verrucomicrobiia; order Verrucomicrobiales; family Akkermansiaceae; genus Akkermansia. Next base: position 2,131 of record CANRJD010000103.1, read on the forward strand.
CATCGGAAAGCTCAATGAGCTGCTTCATGAGGCGGTTGGCCGGCATGTAGCAGCGCTCTGCCACTTGGCTGAGTACTTGCGCGTTCAGATTGTCATCCTCGTAGAACGCGTGTTCCCCTATTTTGAAAAAATCATACGCGATAAGTCGATTTGGTTGGTGCGCATGAAATGTGAGAGATATATTCATGGCCGTTATTCGCGTTTAAGTTTTTTTACCAGCCGAGGACGTGGTGGTACACGCGAACCATCTTATCGGCCGCTGTATCCCAGTTGGAGTTCTTGATATCCTGAGCGCTTTGTTCAGCTACCTTCTTGTACAGCTTTTCATCTGTCACAAGATCCACGATGTGCTTAGCCATCATGTTCACATCCCAGAAGTCAGCCTTCAACGCGCCCTTCATCACTTCTGCCACGCCGCTTTGCTTGGAGATAACGGCCGGGATATTAAACTGGGCAGCCTCCAGTGCGGAAAGACCGAAGGGCTCAGACACCGAGGGCATACAGTACACATCGGTAAGTGAGAGCAACTCGTTCACTTTCTTCTTGTCCAGGAAGCCGGTAAAGTGGAAGCGGTCGCCCACACCGTGGAATGCGCCCGTTTCGATGAGCTGGCGCAACTTTTCACCGGTGCCGGCCATCACGAATCGTACATTCTGCGTCTGTTCCAGCACCTTTGCTGCAATTTGCAAGAAGAATTCGGGGCCTTTCTGCGCCGTTAGCCGCCCCAGAAAGAGAACAAGCTTTTCCGGGAACTTTTTCTTGGTACGGAAGACATGAACTGGATCTGCTCCGTTGTGTACCGGGAAAATTTTGTTCGGGTTGATGCCGTAGTGTCCGGCTGCCACTGTGCCGGTGTACTTGGAGACGGGGATGACCGCGTCCGCTTGCTCCATGCCATACTTCTCAATGTCGTAAATCCAACCGCGAGCATCGGCACCGGCGCGATCGAATTGCGAAGCGTGCAAATGTACTACCAACGGCTTCCCTGTCACCTTTTTTACTTCCACGCCCGCGAGATAGGTCATCCAGTCGTGCGCATGCACTAAATCGAAGTCATAAGCACGGGCCATCACCGCGCATATTTTTGAGAACTCGATGACCTTTCGTGCCAGATCGCCGGAATATAAGTCTTCGTGAGCCGTGAAAAGATCCAAGTCCGCCTTGTGCACCTTCGAGAATAGCAGCTTGCCTTCCCTTGTGAACACGATTTGTCCGGGCGTCCCCTCTTCACTCGCGTAAGGCTGTAAGTCCACCGGGGCGTTGCCCACAGCGGCAAAGCTCTCGTACATGTACCCGCTCTCCAGTGTTTCCACTTGGCGGTACTTCAGGTTATTGATGCCTACAAGGTCAAATCCATCGTATTTGTATCCCGGACTCGCTTTCGGCACAATGACGGATAAATCCACTTTCTTGGCGAGAGCTCTGGATATTCCCATGCAAGCTACCCCGAGCCCTCCGTTAATCAGCGGAGGAAATTCCCATCCCAGCTCGAGTACTTTGATTCTTCTCATGGTTCTTCTTGTTTTGCGCTGTCTTCCTCCTCCACGGGAGCTTATGCGCGGATTTTAAGCCTTCCCCCACCCAATGTCCAGCGCAATGTGTGTCTGCATCCCAAGACGCACTCGCGCCTCGGCAAAACCCACCCCACGACGAAAGCATCACAACACTGCCCGCCCGCGCAGCACCTGTCCTTGCCCTCGGTAGAAGGGTACACTCTCCCTCGGCGGTCTCTTCCGCCCTCCAAATTGCATTACATCACATGGAACCGCAGCTAATCAGTTTTCCTGATTAGCTTTGCGGATGTCCTGCAGAGCTGAAATGAAATCATCCAGTATCTCGGCAGGCACCATGATGCGATCGCGGTTTGAACTTACCTTCTCGGTAATTCTGACCACTCGTCCTCTCGCGTTACTCTTTAGATCGATAAAGAAGGTCTTGCGATCGGCGATGATCTTCTCAGTGCATATAATATCGTCGTCCACGGCTGAGCTATGGTGTGGTTGTTCGTTCACCATGTCCTTACCCTACATTTTTTATGCCCCACCGTCAAGAAAATTTCGTTATATTTAGGCAAGTTTTTTATTTTTTCTCTTTTTGGCTCGTCGATTTGCTTCCTCCGATGTTGATTCGACGTGGTTTTCCTCATGTGGAGCCCACGCGTCAAGACGGCGGGGGCAGACGAGGTCTGCCTATGTACGATGTACGATTTTCGATGTACGATCTGGATTATAGCGCGCCAGAGGCGCGGGAATTTTGCGGAGCGGGCACGAGCGGGATGTCGTGAAACCGTGCGCGGACGCAGTTACAAAGGAACGGGAGGAGGCGCTTGGCAGCGACTATGCACGATTTTCCCGTACAACGCGCGCGGATTTGGCAATCGTACATCCAACATCATTGGCATCCCATAACGTCGTCGATGCGATGACGTCATACGCATAATTACGGGGGTTGGCAGGGGGGATTTC
>CANRJD010000104.1 GCA_947630815.1 uncultured Akkermansia sp.
AGGGGCGGAGCAAAGTTTTAATCGTGCCCGAGCAAAAAAATTCGAACACCCCCAAAATTATAATTGACTATTGGGGGTGCTTTTTCTTGGGACGGATGTGCGTCGTCCCTCGTAAATCGTAAATGGGCAAGCACATTTTCTAATGCGCACTTGACGCCGGCTGTGCAATGTGAGAGAATATCGCGCAGATGAAGGATCCGATTGTCAAGAAGGTGGACAAAATTTCGGTGGCTCATTTTTATGAGGTTTACCGTTCTCAATTGGAGTTGGAGTTGCTCAACAGCCCCTTGGGGATGGGGCGCTCTATTGTTCGTCCTGCTCTCAATCGTCCGGGGCTTGCCCTCTCCGGTTTTTTCGGGTACTACGCGCAAGAGCGCATCCAGATATTCGGTTCCGGAGAAATGGCCTACCTTGCCGAGCTCAAGGATCCGGAGCGCAGCGAGCGCATGCGTCTGATCTGCGGGGAGAGTGTTCCCTGCCTTATCTTTTCGCGCGGGGCGGATGTTTCTGGGGACATCATCAGCATTGCAGATGAATGCTCGGTGCCCGTGTTTCGCTCTACCTTGCCCACCATGAGCTTGGTGAATCGTGCTACCATCATCCTTGAAAACGAATTTGCCGACAGCGTCACCTTGCACGGCTGCATGGTGGATGTCCGCGGCATTGGTGTGCTTATCACAGGTCCCAGCGGCATCGGCAAAAGCGAAATTTCTCTCGGCCTAGTAGAACGCGGTGCTTCTCTTGTTGCGGATGATATGGTCTTCATCCGCAACGTTAGTGGGGATCTCATCGCTTCTTCCCCAAAACTCAGTAGCGGTTATATTGAAATCCGTGGCATCGGCATCACAAATGTCACTGATCTCTACGGCCTGCGCGCCTACCGCCGACAGAAAAAAATTCATCTCATTATCGACCTTACCGGAGGTGAGATGTCTGAAACCGAGCGCCTCGGGTTGGAGCGCAAGGTTTCCACCATCCTCGGCGTGGACGTCGAGCGCATTACGCTCCCCGTCGCTCCCGGTCGTGACATGACTCGTCTTGTGGAGGTTGCTGCCCTCGGACAATACCTCCGCCAAAATGGGTACGACATGGCACGTGAGTTCTCCCGCCGCCTCCATGAGGAAATTTCCACCCGCAACATCCATATCCACGGCAACGATGAATAGCGTACAACTTCATACCATAGTTTCCCTGCTCAATAATTTGCTGTCAATTCAAACCATCCAAGATTCGCCGATGGCTATCAACGGGCTGCAAGTTGAAAACAACGGACAAGTCCACAAGATAGCTCTAGCCGTAGATGCCACACAGAAAACGCTTGACGACGCCGTCGAGGCCGGAGCGGACTTGCTTATTGTTCACCACGGCGTCTTTTGGTGCGGGCTGCGCCCGATTGTAGGCTGGTGGCGGCGCAAAATTGAAACCTGCTTGAATCATAATTTGGCCGTTTACTCAGCGCACCTGCCTCTGGACGTCCACCCTACCCTTGGCAACAACATCGGTATTGCTCGTGCACTCAGGCTCTCGCGTATTTCCTCTGAAATGGAGCGTCACGGTATCGCGCTTGCCGTCTCCGGTGTCTTCAATGGTTCCGTCGATGAGCTGCGCCGTGCCTACGCCGAGGTTACAGAAGCAGAGGTGACCGGTAACGTTGACGATCCCGAGGCTCCCGCAGGGCGCGTCATTATCTCATCCGGTTCATCGGGACCGGAGATTTACCGCATCCAGGAAAAAGGCTTTACCACCTTCCTGACCGGAGAGCAGAATCACTGGGTACTCAATGCTGCCCATGATATGCACATGAATGTGCTCTTTGCCGGTCACTACGCATCAGAAACATTTGGAGTCAAATCCCTTGGCGCTATGCTTCATGAGCGCTACCTGCTCCCGACCGTTTTCATCCACAATCCCACCCGCATGTAACATGCTGCATCTCGTGGAAGATGGCTCCGGTCTGCGACTTGACCAGTATCTGACAGCTCACTTGCCTGAGCTTTCGCGCGCGCGCATCCAATCTCTCATCCGTGAGGGAGCCATTTGCATGGAAAACGGTACGCCCTGCAAACCGAAAACCCCCGTGGAAATCGGCATGCGGCTTCGCATTGATATTCCGGAACCTGCTCCGGCCGTTGCTTTGCCCCAAGACATACCTCTGCGCATTCTCTACGAAGATCCCGACCTGATCGTCTTGGACAAGGAGAGCGGCATGGTCGTTCATCCTGCTGCAGGCAATCCCGACGGCACCTTGGTGAATGCTCTGTTGCATCACTGTCGAGACCTTTCCGGTGTGGGCGGGGTGGAGCGCCCGGGCATTGTTCACCGTTTGGACAAAGACACCAGCGGCTGCATTGTCGTGGCCAAAAACGATGTGTCCCACACTTCCCTGAGTGCACAATTTGCTGATCGCGATACGGAGAAAATCTACCTGGCTGTCGTGCAAGGCTGCCCGAACCCTCCGGAAGGTACGATTTTCACGAATATCGCTCGCCACCCTGTCAATCGACTGAAAATGGCTGTCGTCAATCCCGGGTGTGGAAAACCAGCCATCACGGACTATAAACTCCTTTACTACGACTCGGCGACGGACAGTTCCTTGGTGCGTTGTACCCTGCACACTGGCCGCACCCACCAAATACGCGTCCACATGCTACATCTTGGGCACCCCCTCATCGGGGACATCATCTATGCCCATCCGGCAAGGCAGAAAGCGAAACCGGGGCGACTCATGCTCCACGCGCGACGCCTCGCCTTTACACATCCGTCCACGGGCGAGCGTATGACTTTCCTCGCTCCCATTCCTCCGGAGTTTTCTCCCTGGGTCTCGGCCTTGTCCCCCTCCGCACAGGACAACCTCACTTGAGAGAAGTTAATCAACAGAGAAAATACTCTTCATACGCTAATAAAAAAATCTGCGCAACGCGCACATTATTAATAAATCGTACATGGGCTGTGTCAACCTAGTCCTCTGGATCCTCAATGGACATATGCAAAAATTCACCGCCGCTCCACGCTTCTAAATTGCCGTTATTCACTTTCCAGTCAACGCGAAATTCCAAGACTCCGCATGTTATAGTCCGAGCCTCCACTCGATCTGCATCATCCGATGGTTCTAGCCTATAAACCGCATAAAATGAATTGTTTCGCCCGGAGCTCACACAGGCAAACGTATGATCGGTGAGCCAAAGAACCTTCCTTGTAATCGGTGCAACAAGCGGCTGCTTCCTTGATCCATTTCGTTGATACAAATAACGCAGCTTTCCCTCTTTCGTCTGCAAAGTCACGGTATTCTCCTTGATATCACCCCTGGAAAAAGAAACTAGGATATCCCCATCTGCATTCGGCATGGATTCTACGCGCTCGTTCGGAGAGGCATCTTCCGGACCGCATCCCTGAGGAGGAATAATGGGCGCTTTCTCAATCAAGTCGGTTCGCTCATTAAAAAGATCACAGTATAGAAAATTATCAGCTGAAGCAACTGAGACAAGAAATAAAGTAACACTCAGGACGAGGAAATGGTGACTCTTCATGGATTTTAGATTGAGGGTTTCTGGTAGGAGAGGTTAAATAATAAAAGTTTCTGGCTATGAAAGGAACATTTTATTCGTCTGTTCCGCGAGTCAGTTGGGCAAAGTGACATATACCGTTTTCCATGAGCCCACGCCTCCAACTTGCCATGATTCAACTTCCATTCTACATGGAAGGGAAACTCCACACGGGACAGGGTCCATGTAAGTCGTGTATTTGGCTCGTCTCCATTATCGGGAAGAGTCATTTCACAGAAAATGCATAATGAATAGTTTTGCTCAGAACGTACACAGGCAAATTCATCATTCGAAAGCCAGATCATTTGATCAATCTCCTTGGTAACAAACGGTCTCTTATACCTCGCATAAAAAAAGTGCAGTTCCCCGTCTTTTGTTCGCAAAGCTATGGAAGGGGCTGCAATGTCTTTCCTGTAAAACCAAATGAGAGTCTCCCCTTCGGAGTTCGGCGAGGACTCCATGCGCATATCTGCAGGAACATCCTCCGGTCCACATCCCGGAGGGGGAATTATCGGTTCTTTGTCCGGATAAGGAGTTGCAGTTCCTTCCGGAATACTGCCGCTCTGCACGGTTTGAGTCGCCTCTTGGGCCTGAGAGACTGGTACGAGAAGCAGGGCAAAGGCGACAGCTAGGAAATTGAGGTTGCTCATGATCCCCTATCTAGAATTTTTTGCATAATATGTCAAGAAAAAATTTGTCAATTTCTTTACTAGGCACACCCGTCCCAAGAAAAAGCGATCTCAACACGCAGTTATCGGCGCGTAATATAGCATAATATGTTCATAATTTGCTATTTACGATTTACAACACGCGCGACGGCTGTAAGTGCGTGTTGTACATCGTACGTCGTACATCGTACATAGGCAGACCTCGTCTGCCTCCGTCGTCAATCACCCAAAAGGAGCAGCCCGCAGGGCGGTAAGCGCTGCGGGCTGCGTTTGGTCCTGGCGGCGATCTACTTTCGCGGGACCTAT
>CANRJD010000105.1 GCA_947630815.1 uncultured Akkermansia sp.
GAAAATGCTATGCTCTTGGGTGACCGTTTATTTTGAGGCATCGGACTTCGGTGACTTTTTCTTTTGAGGCATTACGGGCAAACGCATTAGGAAATGCGTTTGCCTATGTACGATGTACGATGTACGATGTACGATTTATTAATAATGTGCGCATTGCGCAGAATTTTTCGAACCGTCAACGTATGCAGGGGCTTCCTTATAACCATCAGCATGATGAGTGCTTGTTGTCATGATTTTTGATACGTATGGACAGTGATATCAACCAATAAGAGCACTTCATCCGTTGATGAACTTTTCTCAAATGCGTTTGCCTATGTACGAAGTACGAGGTACGATTGCAAAGCTTGAACGCGTTCCTGAGAAAGCAGAAGAAAGGAATTACCGCAGAATATCTCGCAGGCTCCCCTCAGCATAATCAATGGCTTTTTTCCCGTTGCGATCCACAGCATCGCGGTTTGCCCCGGCCTTCAGAAGCATCCGAACCTTCGTTTCATCGCGGCGCTTTGTTGCCTGGATCAGCAGAGGTTCATCCGCAAAACACGCATCATTCACATCGATACCCGCCTTAAGGATTTCCTCAAGCAACTGTGGGTTCTCCCTGTTGATGGCCATCGTGACCGGGTATCCGTTGATGCCGCCGTTCGGGCTATAATTGCAATCCTTGTAGTAGGGCAAAAGTAGTCTGAGCATTCTCGGCTTGTTGTTCCACACGGCCTCATGTATCGGGTACGCCCCATTACCGGACAAAGCCTGCAAATTCGCTCCGGCGCTTATGAGCTCGCGCGCTATAGCCGTGTTATCCAGTCCTGCGGCTACGTGTAGCATTGTCTTCCCGTCCCGTTTCCGCGCGACATTCGGATCCGCCCCTGCCTTCAAAAGCGCCTGCACGCAGGAGAGTTTCTGCGCTTCGATGGCTGCATTTAGCAGCGTATTACCCCCATCGTCGAGCGTAGCATTAACATCCTCCACTTCCTTGAGCAATTTCCTGAGCGTCTTAGTCTGCCCCTTCTCAATGGCACCGAGAAGCTGTGACAGCAATACTCCTCTTTGCCACCTTTCGCGAGTTTCTTCATCATTGGAAAGGCGCGCGATGGTAACACGTTTGCCGTCCCATTGTACAGCCTTCAGCGTATCGGTTTCCGGCGGGCAAATCACGGTTGTCGTCGTATTATCCTCGTGGTTGAGCCCAAGCAGCGACACGCGGATGAGTTTCTTCCCACTGTAAGCTTCAAACGCTACGGCGTTCTTCCACGCATCACCCGGAATATCTACGCGCCCAACCGGCAGCTCAATCTTCGGAGCATTCGGGGAAGTCTCGATATTAAGCTTGTCACGATAAATATGCACGCTGTTGGCCGTGATATAATATATGACATCCGAATCCGGCTTCGGATAGCGGGAGATGTAGTTAAGCACCTCCTGCACCATCTCGTCCGTAACGGTCAGGCACGACACTCCGTAATCATCCACCTCCCGATCCACAGGGGCTGCCATCCCCGTCTTCAGGAAATAATCCGTAAGGTTGAGCTTGGCGGCATCACATGCCCGTTTCATGAAAAGCGCCCGCAGTTCTCCGTTGGTCATTTTTGATTCATCCGTAGAGCGTACGCTGTGGTAGATACTCGGATAAAAGTCTTTGTTGCCACGAGCCACAGTGTTGTAGAGCATGAGCTGCCAAAAAGGAGCCAGCCCCACGAACACGTCTCCCGAGTCGTACCGCGCGAGCGGACTGAACAGGCCGCGGTCCCCTCCTGCTTGAAATTGCCAGAGCTGCCGTTTGACAATAGCACTGTTCACGAAACAATCGAAACGTCCGCCTCGCATTCCCATCTTATCAGCATTCGCGCAAACCTCATGCTCAAGGCGCATGTGCTCCGGGCAAAGTTTGTAATTAACCCACGCGGAGCAGATGTTATTCGTAATCTCAGTGGTACCCACCCAAAGCATACCGGGTCGGGTCTGATTCACATGCCCGAACTCATGCGCCACCCCCCAAGAACTCCGGCATAGTCGATCGACATTTGCCAGGTCTTTCATAGTCCAATTCACGTATGCAGCGCCGTAGCCATCCGCGTGCATAAACCCCGTCCACTGCACTCGCCCGTGAATGTGATTGCCGGGGTGCGATTTATCCTTCTTCCAACCGAGTACCTCATCCTGCTCCAACTCGATGATATGGTCGTAGAGGGCCAGCAATTCCGGTCCCTGTTCCGGACAATATTTGCGTAAAGATTCCACCTCAAACGTCAGCTGGCAGCGCTCGCCCAGCATATCAAACACATCGCACACCGCCCCGGCAAGCAGCCGCTTCCATGTTTCCTGGTTGTCCTGTGGGGTCAAGACGCCGTTAATGGCACCGCCTCCAATATCGACAGTGATGACAGGAGTGCTGCCCGGATTCACATCGCGATAATCGATGTAGGCAAGACCCGGGTTTTTCACTGTGATGGAATTTTTACCTTCATGGAGAGGGTATCGATCTTCCCCCCTGCCCGGTTTGAAATCCCAGATGAGGAGATTCAAAGGGTGATCTGACAAACCGCTGACGGTAATCTCTGCCGTTTCGCCCGCTTTGAAAAAGATACCGGTAGGATTCTCGAACGAGGAATAGCTGTTGGTCTTCATGCGACGACGCACCTCTTCGTTACTGAGGTAGGCGCGAATGAGACGATGGCGGTATTTCTTCTCAGCCTCCCCTTGATTGATCCCGGTATAATCGGTAAATTGAGGAACGGAAGGGTCGTGCGTCGGCGTGGTCCGTCCGGTACCGGTTACAGCGTGGACGGCAGATGCAAATCCGAGGAAAAGAACCGGCACAATTCCCCAAATAGTACGAGTAATGAATGCGTGAATCATAGCACGTTGAAAAAAATTAGCACAACTTGTTAACCGTTAATCATCCGACGTAAAGCCTCATCAGCATAATCATTGGCGGTGCGTCCCTGCTCATCCTTGCCGTTTCTGTCGGCCCCGGCATCCAATAGTCGCTGGACCATATCGGTTCGTTTTGCCTTAACCGCCTCTATCAACAAAGGCCGCCGCGCAAAGTTCGGAGCATTCACCCTCAAACCGGCCTTCAGCAGCTCATCGAGCATCTGCGCATTGCCCAGATTGATGACCATGTACACCGGAGAATCCGCCTTCTCCGGGCTGAAATTAACCCTCGTGTACACCGGAAGCAGAGCCTTAAATGCAGCCGTCTTCCCGTAATATACGGCTTCGTGGAGGGGACACGCCTTGTTGTTTGCCAACGCCATAGGATCCGCCCCGGCTTTCAACAGCAAATCGATCGCCGACACATTCCCGATACCGGCAGCTACATGCAACGGTGTTTTACCATCGCGTCGCCGTGCATCCGTGTTTGCTTTCGCTTTCAGCAGCATGGCAAGCGCCTCGTTGTTATTGGTCTCAATAGCCGTGAAAACCAAAGTATCTACTCCATCCTCCGCATAGATATCCGGTCTGTTACCCTTTGCCAACGCCTCACGCAGGGCATCGCTTTCACCGGCTGCCACACTCTTGAACAACTCCAACTCCCGAACTCGATTATCATGGGCAGCCTTGAGCACCTCCGCGACAGCCCCACCCTTTGCAAAGTCAGCCGGTGTGCGCCCTTGCTTATCCTTGGCCAGGACGTCGCCTCCCTTCTGCAAAAGCAGGCGTACCATCTTCAAATGCCCTCCCGACACAGCCAGATGCAGGGGAGTCATACCCATTTCATTACGCATATTCACCGCATAGCCTTCCTTCAGGCACTTGGTAGCGATTTTTTCGTTGCCGTCACGAGCGGCCTCGCACAGTGAAAAAACCCCGTTGCTACAATGCGCGGGGCGCGGCACACCCTTGCCTGCGTTCGCCTTTGCCGCGCCGGAAGGAGTCCCCCACAAGCACGGTGCAAAAAGTCCCGCTAATAAGGCAAAAGAGATGTTACGGAAAGACGAGAAACGTATCATAGTGCTCTTTTCGTATCTGCGCAGTACAGTCTAACATGAAATTTTCCGGCAGGCAAGCCGATTCCGCAAGACAAACGCATTAGAAAATGCGTTTGCCTATGTACAACACGCACGACGGCCGTAAGTGCGTATGGACAGCGCGAAGGCGCTGCCCGGAGGGTGAAAACTGACGACGGCTGTAAGTCAGTTTGGCCAAAAGCGCAGCTTTTGCCCCGAAGGGGTGAGGAGTCGTGGGGCGACTCCGAAGCAACCATGGCAGCGTGGTGCCGGTGAGTCAACTTACGAGGTACGATGTACGATTTGGATTATAGCGCGCGTTGCGCGAAGGGGTGTATGGACAGCGCGAAGGCGCTGCCCCGCAGGGGTGAAAACTGGCGACGGCTGTAAGCCAGTTTGGCCAAAAGCGCA
>CANRJD010000106.1 GCA_947630815.1 uncultured Akkermansia sp.
TGACCTTGCCTGTCAGCAGCGATGGCGGCACCTTCTTCATCGACGGCTCGGCTGAGTTCCGCTCCGGTTACACCAACTTCAACGCAAGCGCGGGTTACAGAATCAGCTTCTGATCGAAGCAGATTCTGTAACTATGTACGATGTACGATTTGGAAATTCGCGCGCCTGCGACGCGGGCGTGCGAAGCCAGATCGGGAAGTGAATCGTGAAGCGACGATCGGGGGTGGTTACAAAGCGGCGGGAAGGCAGGGGGCAGGCGGAGTCTGCCTATGTACGATGTACGATTTGGGGGAGTGAGCGCGCTGCAAATGCAACCGGCGATGGGGAGGGTGTGTTGGTTTTTCAGTCTAAATACAATTTCCCTCCCCCAACAACCCTACAGTTCATTTCTTGCTTTTTTTGTGCTCCTTCCTTATGATGCCAAAGGTGATTGCGTCCATTCCTGCCGTTGGAATTTCCCTGTCGCGTACCCCTCTCAACCGCACAACATCCTTCACGCTCAAGAAAATCGTATTACCCTCACCCTTGGTTACACCCTCCACAGGTATCTGCCACGTCTTGCTACCCCTCGTAATTTTCAGGATAATCGAATCGCCCTCACGCCAGCGCAATTCCTTCTTGATGGTTTCCAGCATCTTCTCGTTTATCACTGCTCCCGTTTCGAACTTATCCAGCGCATTATGCACCATCCATGTCCTCACCTGCATTTGCGCCGTTGGCATATTATTCATGCTCGGATCAGCAAAACCGCTCCTGTTTTGTATCACTTCCTCGTCCATTGCCGTTTTCACTGCTTTCCACTCGATCGAATCGATGATGTTATCCTTGCGTGACAATAGATTGTGCACATGCTTAACGGGGACGGCGAGGTAGAACGTGGACATGGAATCCACAATACCCGCTACGTTCACCCCTATCACTTCGTCCGTGTGTGTATTCACAAGCGGGCCGCCACTGTTTCCCTTTGATATCTTCGCGTCATGAGTTATCCTCTGGTCGGTCACCTTTGTCACGGCTCCTTTGGTGATGTTTGGCACCAAATTCTCCAGTACGTCGGCGGAGTCGGTATATCCGCCCACAATTTTTGAAGAATCAGAAATGGCCACATCCAAGGATCCGGGGAAACCAATGGCTATCACGTCATCCAGTACTTGGCCTGCCTCTCTTGAAAGAGGAAGCGAGGGCGGCAAGTCATTTCCATCTACTTGCACAAGGAACAGATCATTTTCTACATCCATCCGCACCGGGTGAGCCTTGCACAGCTTCGCAGATTTTCCATCCGGCGAGGTCACGAAAACCGCGACATCATTAGCGCCCGACACCACATGAGCGTTGGTGATAAGTTCCCCACGATTTCCGACGAAGAAACCGGTCCCGGTCTTGATGCCTTCGCTAGTAGCGGCTAGCACTCGCACGACGGAGCGTATCATAGAGCGCACTCTCTCTGTCTCGTCTGCTGAGACATTTTCATGGTTGGATTCAGGCTGTTGCGGAGATTCAGCACCGCTATTTTCCTGAGCCGGAGAGTTTCCCAATAGACAGCATGCCGCTATGAGAAGACAATAATACACGTTTTTAGCACTGCGCGTCTTCATGACTGGACGCAATCAATCTAACACCCTGAATCTATGAATTGCAAGAACAAATGCAACAATATGACAGAAAGAGATGAGAGGGCACGGCAAACACATCCGTCCCACTTTAGCAGTTTTTTGATTCAGCGAAGGATAGAAAAATTTTGTTGAGTTCAAGTTTCTTGAAGTGGTAAGATGTGAAGCATGAACACGATAACATTGAACAATGGGGTGGAGATACCGCAGCTAGGGTACGGTGTATTCCAAGTGAGGCCGGACGAATGCAAGAACTGCGTGCTGGAAGCAATTGCCGCAGGGTACCGCATGATTGACACAGCGCAGGCGTATTTCAACGAGGAGGGCGTGGGTGCCGCAGTGCAGGAAAGCGGCGTGCCTCGTGAACAAATCTTCTTGACGACGAAAGTGTGGATTTCCAATGCTGGAGAGGAGAGGGCGGCGGCATCTATCGACGAGTCACTGCGTAAGTTGCGTACGGATTACATCGACTTGCTGCTCATCCATCAGGCATACGGAGATTACTACGGCACCTACCGTACGATGGAAAAGGCGCTGGCCGCAGGGAAGGTCCGAGCCATCGGAGTATCGAACTTTCAGGTTGGACGTTTTGTGGATTTGGCTCTGCATGTGGAAGTGCCTCCGGCGGTCAATCAGTTGGAAGCCCATGTGTTCAGTCAGCAGCGCGGCATGGAGTCAGTCATGAGCGACTTTGACACCAAACTCATGGCGTGGAGCCCACTAGGGCAGGGACGCAATGGGCTTTTCTCCCACCCGGCTCTGGCTTCTATCGGCGACAGGCACGGCAAATCTCCTGCTCAGGTAGCTCTGCGTTTCCTGCTACAGCGCGGTTTTATCATTATCCCCAAGACAACTCATCCGCAGCGTATGCGTGAAAACGCGGATATCTTCGATTTCTCCCTCTGTGAACAGGAGATGAATGAACTCACCCAACTCAACGAAAAGGATACCGGTAACGTCAACTTTGATGATCCCTCCTTCATCCGCTACCTCATCGAGACCTATGGGTAAATAGGATGTACGATGGACGATTGCCGAATTTGCGCGCGTTGCGCGGGAAAACCTCCTGTGTGGGACCATGCTGGGTTCACGGCTTTGCTCAATCATCAATGGTTTGAACTTTTTGTTGGCTTACCTTCTTCATCCATGGGAAACGCATGAGGAATGGGTTGAATGAGTCCAGAGAAGATTTTATTGGGGCACGTGTGATCACAATCACTTCTCAAAAAGAAGACGCTTGAAACATCACCAGGAATTATGCTAGGATAACTGGCGGAAAGCCGTCCTTACTTACCAATGAAAAGAACCAAACTAACGGAACTCGACAAGCGCTTAATCGGAACGCTCAATACGAACGCAGGGGAAGTCAGCGCTGAACAAATACGTAATCTCATTCAGGCTGGAGCCAATGTGAATGTCATGGCGTACCAAGAAACGCCTCTTTCCCTCGCGACGGGCATGAGGCGCTTAGATTTGGTGGAACTTCTGCTAGAATCTGGAGCAGATCCCAATTTGCCACTGAGAGGATCCTTTCCGCTGAGTGTAGCGGTGGCGACGCAGAGTCGCAAAATTGTCGAGGTACTCCTGCAGCATGGAGCGAAGGTGAATGTTAACCCGCAAAGTATTCAACCGCCCTTGCATGTCGCAGCGGGAGTGGGCAGCATCCCACTTGTCGAGCTTTTGCTGGCGGCTGGGGCGGACATTAATCTGCAAGCAGGTTCAGGAACACCTCTGTGTGAAGCTGTAGAAAATGGCAACAAGGAACTCATAAAATTCTTGATAGAACGCGGAGCAAAAGTGGAAGGAGAAGGATGGGAGCGCACTCCTCTCATCGTCGCTGCGGAAGAAGGTTTCCTCGGCATCGTCCGACTCTTATTGGATGCAGGAGCCAGTGCCAAGATGGCCTCAAATAACTCTACACCTCTCATTGCCGCCGCAGAGAGCGGGAAAACCTCCGTCATTCAGCTACTTCTGGATGCGGGAGCGGATATTCACGCCCAGCGCAACCAGTACACGCCGCTTATCGCTGCCGCAGCAGAGGGACATCTCGGCGCCGTCAAGCTCCTGCTTCAAGCCGGAGCCGATGTTAACGAAGCGACCCACTTGTACACTCCGTTGATTGGAGCCGTGCTTTCTGAAAACGCTAAAATTGTCCGTTTTTTTCTCGATGCCGGAGCAAATGCCAAAGCAAGAACAGATAGGGGCAATACTGCCCTCGATGAAGCAGAGCAAGCAGATCTCCCCGGAATCATCAGGATGTTGCGCAAACACCTCAGCCAAGTGGGCTGAACTGCTGACTCTTTCTTTCTGCGTAAACAAGAATCCTCCCCCGCAGCGAGGGCAATTCAAAGCGAAGCTTGGATTACATGGTTAGGTATCTAAAAATTCTGCTGCGCATTCTTTTCACAGTCCAAGCGGTTTAGTTTTGGACAGCTTGGGTGAAATCGCTGATAATTTGTGTGTACGTTTTTCCTTGCAACTTTTCACGGGTCGCGGGAGGAAGAGGTTCAGAGATCGATGTCAATACCGAAGGTCTTACCGAGGTCGGCAGGGTCGAGGGGAGCAGAGGTGTCGGCTGCAGGTGGGGCAATGAGAGTGGCGGGATCCAGCGAACGGAGGGTGAAGAGGAGAGAAGGTTCGCGATCGATGAGCACGCCGGCGGCGTAGATGGCGGCGGCGGCGTGGGGACAGGGCTCTGCCCAATCCGGGCAGGAGCAGCTCATGTGC
>CANRJD010000107.1 GCA_947630815.1 uncultured Akkermansia sp.
AAACAGCTGCAGAGGTTACTATGGTGGTTCTCGTATCCGGAAATAAGCGTGATGAAGAGACCGGAAGGTTTTCTCTTCCTTCCACTTCACCCCAACGCGTTTGCCCAGAAATCGGCGGCAAGACAACCGCATTTTCCAAAATCGTCAATGGCCCGCATTTTCCTTGGGATGGATGGGGTCAAATCCTACAGCTTTGCCTTACCCGGATACCTTAATTCGCGGTATCATGGTAGAAATCGAGTATGCGAGCAGGGATCCCCTCAAATCCCGTGCGAACCACTCGCGTGACACCTCGACCTTCTTCCGTACCTTCTTCCGTAGTATATGTATGCAGACTCACTAGGTCCCCACCACGATAAGAGCGTTGCATGTTTAATATGCCCGAGGCCGCTATTTGAAAGTCTATCTCATTTGAATCTTTGTAATAAGCAATAGCCCTTTTATCGGTAAAAATATACGCTATGCGTTTATAGTACAAGAACCAACGGATAAAAGGATAAACCATCAAACCAATAATGAGGAGCAAAGCCCCCCACTGAGTCATCGCTCCTTGATGGATGAAATCGTATGCCGTTTGCAGAAATGCATAGTTCTCTCCATATTCTATACATCCACTCCAAAAAATCAAAAGTATTACACTCGGGAGTATGTAAAAGACGATGGATTTCACGTTAAGAACGGATACTACCGGCTCTCCCTGCCAATAGATTTTTTCATCATTATCTAGGAATTGTGGATTGTTTTTCATCTCGATCTTAGAGTTTAAATTAAATAAAAAAGCGTCCTGTCAGACACTTGCGAACGTTACAAAACTCTAAAAACCCAAAAATGTAGTAGCAGGGAGGTGATTTGAACACCCGACCAAAGGCTTATGAGTCCTCTGCTCTACCACTGAGCTACCCTGCCGTGTGTGGGCGGAGTATAGACGGAGATTGATAATTTGTCCAGCAAAATTTATTGCATGATGAAAAAAAATAGAAAAACCCGGCGCAGCAGGTGAACCACTGCGCCGGGTGCATACACATTACAGCACTGACAAAAAATCAGAAGGAGAAGACGCCTTGCACACCGAACACGCAGGCATCGGAGTTAGCAGAGTATGCGGGGTCGTGGATGTACTGAAAATGAGGCACGACCTTGAACCAATCCGAGAGCTGCAGGCTGTACACGAGTTCCAGGACAGACTCGCGAGGGTGCTCCGTGGGGGCATCCACAGGGTTTGCGCCTTTAAAAATTCCGTAGGAAAGACCGATAAAGTCATCGGCACGGCGCGAGAAGGGATGAAGGTGTGCACCTAGGGAGAGTTCGGCCGAGTTGCCGAGAGACTGCTTAGCGCCGAAGCCCGCGCGGGCATAGACGGTGATGCGATCGGAGGGGGAGAACTCTACACTGCCAACGAGACCGGCGTTGCGGCGGTGGTGGGTGCCGTCCTCGCGACCGTCCTCGATCATTTGGAAGAAAGGATTGAGCCGGATGGTACCCTTTCCCTCACGGAAAATGTGCCCATATTCACCGACCACACAGTATCCATCACTCTGCCCGTTGAAAGGGTCATAGCCCATTTCCACACCGGTGCGGCTCACAGCAGCCATCACGTAGTTTTTCTTTCCCAGCTCCACCTGCAACACCGCGCCGACATTGCTGTCCACCAACGGCAGAATAGTGGAGTTCACAAAACCGGAGTTGGCAAAGGAGGAGAAAGAATCGTTGGCGATGCTCACAGCGTCGAAGTAGTTGGTGAGATTCACAACACCTGCGATGATGCAGGCTCGTTTACCGGCGAAGTACTGCATGAGGGCAACTTCCGGAAAGAAAAGATCATGAGACCCCATGATGTCCGGATGCACGGATGTTGAGGTGCCAAAACCCTCCACATACGTTGCCGAGTCGTTGGCGCGCTCCGAGGAGGGATCCAGAGTCCATGACCCGGAGAGCTCTACACGCAGCCATGTGCCGCCGTTAAGGTTGTCTTGAATGAGCCGCTGGTTAAGCTGCCCATGAATGAGCGCGAGGTTGTTGTTGCACGGTGTATCCATGGAAGCCCGGTGGGTACCCCAGTAACCGTACGCGAGGTCAAGACCCCATTGCGTCCCAAATTTTTCATGGGCTTTCACCTTGTAGGCGGCATCTCCTTCTTCAGGGGTGAACATATTGATGCCTTCCAGTATATCGCCGGGCTGTGGAGTTTCATCAGCCAGGGAGAGCGACGGCATAGCTGCGAGGCCAGCCAGGATGCTTCGAATGATTGTTTTTGTTTTCATGGTTTATTTTGTTGTTTTATGGGAGAATGATGACACAGCAGGTGCTAAACTCAGTCTGTTTCAACGAGTCAAAAAAGCCGCTGCCGAACGGCAAAATTTGAATGTTCGGAGGCTTAGAATCAGTGAGTTCCCCGGGTTGTGAGAAGCCGCGTCAATGTACGACGTTGCGTCTGCTGCATGCGCCGAAGCAGTTTTTCGGGGGAGAAGAGATTACGAGGATGCATGATTTGCGGATGCGCGGATGGAGAGGAGCTAAAATCCTTCACGTACGTCGCTGAGAAGTTGAAACGTGCGGAATCAAGATGGTAAAGGCGTTCATGGACAAGAGCCTGGTCATCGTTGCACGGCGTGCCCGAGGAGACGCCTTCCGGCATGTTGCCAGGCCGTGGCGTTTCATCAGTCAGCGAGAGCGGCGGCATAGCTGCAAGGCCAGCCGGGATGCTTCGATTGATTGTTTTTGTTTTCATGGTTTATTTTATTGATTTATAGGAAAATGATCACACAGCAGGTGCTAGACTCAGTCTGTTTCAGAGAGTCAAAAAGCAGCTGCCGAACATCAAGATTTAAACGTTCGGAGGCTTAGAGTCAGTGCCTTCCTCAGACTGTGAGGAATTGTGGCAACGCGCAGCGCCACGTTTGCAGCACGCGCCGGAACAGTTGCTGCATGAGCCGCTACCAGGGCATGCTGAGCAGCCACGTTTGCGCAAACAGGAGAAGAGAGCCCATGCGCCGGCAATGACCAGAAGTCCTATGATGATGATATCACCCATGGTGTGGTAGAGCATTTATAGTTTTTGAAGAGGCTGAGGTTTGCGGCGGAGCAGCATGTAGAGGATGCCCAGACCGACCGCGCAGGCTACCAATTGCCCGGTGGCAAAGACGCCGGTGCTCACCCAGGTGCCGATCTGATACACGAGCAGAGCCATAAAATAGGCCCATACGCACATGTAGCCAATGGCAAACCAGGTCCATAGTCCGCTGTTCATCTCGCGTCGAATGGCTCCGCAGGCGGCGAAGCACGGGGCGCAGAGCAAGTTGAAGAGCATGAACGAGAGCGCGCTGAGGGCAGTGAAAGCCCCGGACGCCTGGATTTCTGCCGCCACGCCGCTGGTTTCTTCATCTTCTTCTACACCGAAGAAAAATTGTGTGAGGGAGGTCAACCAGCCTTGCTCGACATCCACATTTTCAGGCGTGTTCTCTGTCTGCGCAACGGGTTCATCAGGAGCAGGGGAGGCAGAGCGCACATCGGCATCCACCTGCCACAGGAGCATGGTAAGAGCTGTGAGCATATTGCTCTTGGGGAAGATGGAGGAGTTGGGCAGGGGATCATCAGCCTCCTCTGCCGGAGCTTGGGCAGTGTCAAGAATCGTCTGCGATGCACCGTCAGGATCATCTTTCTTGTCCGCACTGCCGGCGTAGAGAACGCCGAAGGTACCCACTACATTTTCTTTGGCCACTAGTCCGGTGACCGTGGCCACGGCCGGGCGCCAGTCTCCCCAACCGAGCGGCGCAAAGATGGGGGCAAATTGGTGTCCCACATCGGCGAGCATGCTCTGCTCGATGGCCGCTTCGTCCTCCGAGGTATTTAGAAACCGCATGGTCCAAGTATAATTACTGGTGAACCAGATGATGGCGGAGGCGAGGAAGATAATGGTGCCGGCCTTGTGAACAAAGGCCTTGCAGCGTTCCATGGCACGCAGGTTGATGTTGGTGCCGCGCGGGATGTGATAGGGCGGCAATTCCATGACAAAGGGAGTGTAGCCGCCGGCAAACATGTGGGTCTTGCGCAGCATGAGTCCGCCGAGGATGACGGAGGCGATACCGGCAAAGTAAGCAATGGTAGCGATCGTGGGACTTTGCCCGACCACGGCGCCGATGAGCGCGATGATAGGAAGCTTGGCACCGCAAGGGACAAAGGTGGTGAGCATGATTGTCATGCGGCGATCTTTTTCATTCTCAATCGTGCGCGTGGCCATGACCCCCGGTACGCCGCAGCCCATGGAAACGAGTAGTGGAATGAAGGATTTCCCGGACAGCCCGATGGTGCG
>CANRJD010000108.1 GCA_947630815.1 uncultured Akkermansia sp.
TACTCTAGCATACTTTGAACTTCTTGGCACCCTTTTTTGTGCCAAGAACCTGTTGCATTTAATCTTGCAATCCACACTCCGTCGTAAATGTCAACAATCTGCTTGCCAATCGGGCGTTTCTCTGCTAAAAGTATCGCACGACCCGCTTCAGCGGGTGTGCTCTGCTCCCATGGGCCTTCCTTTCTTCAGCAAACTGCGCCACCATAGACAGCACCTGCGTCTCATCAAGAGCGAATTGCAGCGTGTTCGCGAGAAGATTGCCGCGCAGGCAGCCGATTTTCAGCCGCATGTTCGCGGATACCTGGCGCAGCTGTGCATGGGGCGAGGTAAAATGATACGCCCCGGGTTGGTGCTGCTCACAGCGGCGGCTACCGGCGGCATCAAAGAGGAACACATATCCTTTGCCGCCCTGCTGGAAATGCTGCACATGGCTTCGCTGGTGCACGATGATGTGCTGGACAAGGCCGATGTGCGCCGTGACCGCCCCACACCAAACGCGCTGTGGGGGAATGAGCTGGCCGTGCTGCTGGGCGACACCATGCTGGCGCAGGCGATGGTGCTCGGCACACGCATCGGGGACATGCGCTTCAATCAGCGTATGGCTTTGTCCACTCGTGATTTATGCGAGGGAGAGGTGGAGCAATCCACCCGCCTGTGGGATGTCAACATGACGCGCTCGGAATACTACGAAATTATCCGCAAAAAAACGGCCACGCTTTTCGCCATGGCCATGAGCGGCGCTGCCATGCTGCAAGGCATGGAGGACGAGATGGTGGAGCACCTCAACCGCATGGGCACTCTTCTCGGCATCTCATACCAAATCTACGATGATTGCCTAGATTTGCTGGGCGTGGATGAACAGGCCGGTAAGACACTGGGCACCGATGTGCAGAAGGGTAAGCTGACCCTGCCGATTTTCTTCCTCATGGAGTCGGATAACGAGGATATCGCCGCTGAGGTGCGTGATGCCGTGGAAAATCGGAGTGGATTCGACTTGCAGCGCCTGCGCCAAACGGAAAGTTTCCACGTGGCGCTGCAGCTCTCGGCGAACGAGGCTCTCTCCCGCAACGAAGAGGCGCGGGAGGTGTTGTGGCTCCTGCCGGAAACCTCCGCCCGCGAGGCTCTGGCCGAAACCACCTACCGTCTGGATGAAATGTTGCAGAACTGCTGCGACGGAACACTGATACTCTCATGACAACAAACGAAAGGTGCGCCCTGCGACCGGAATTGATGCTTCCCAAACTGCCGGAATCCGCTGAGGATCTTTGGGAAAAAGTAGTGAGCAGTGCCTGGGAGGAGGCAGGCAAGGAAGCGCGACTTGCCGGCATGCTCGAGGAAATCGTGCTCTCTCGATCCGGCCTGCAAAACGCGATAGCCGTGCGCCTGGCACAACGTCTCACTTGCCCCTACTTCACCCGCGAGGAATGGGAAGCTCTTTTCAATGCCGAGCTCGAGGAGCACCCGCAGATCATCCCGGCCATGGTGGCGGATTTGTACGCCGTGGTGCACCGCGACCCAGCCAGCCACTCCCCGCTTACCCCCCTGCTCTTTTTCAAGGGGTTCCATGCTCTGTGCGCCTACCGTTTCGCCCACACGCTCTGGGAGCAGGGACGCCAGTTGCCCGCCCTCATGTTGCAGAGCGTGACCAGCGAGGTTTTCGGCATCGACATTCACCCTGCGGCGCAAATCGGCTGCGGCATCATGCTTGACCACGGCACCGGCATCGTGATCGGTGAAACGGCTATCGTGGAAAACAACGTTTCCTTGCTGCACGAGGTGACGCTGGGTGGCACCGGTAAGGAGTTTTGCGACCGTCATCCCGTGGTGCGCACGGGTGTGATGATCGGCGCGGGAGCCAAGGTGCTGGGACGCGTCGAGATCGGCGAGGGAGCCAAAATTGCCGCCTCCTCCGTGGTTCTGGATGATGTGAGTCCGCACACGACAGTGGCCGGTGTGCCCGCGGTGGTGGTGGGCTCTCCCGGGGAAGACGAACCCGCGTTCTGCATGCGGCAAAGCATCAAATAACCCTCTCTCTTCTTCATGCTCCGAGAGCTCCATCTGCGTCTGCCCCTGCCGCAGGCCGACTCTCAGGACGCCCGTTTGCGCGCCGCTGCTCACGCGCTGCGTCTGCCCCTGCGCCGCATTCGCGGACTGCGCCTCCTCAAGGAGAGCCTCGATGCCCGTCAACGCACAATTTGCAAGCAACTTCGCTGTCTTGTGGCAGTGGATGAACCCCTGCCTCCCCCGCCCCCACTACCCGTCTCTCCCGCACCGGCTCCGCAGAATGCCCCGCGTCTCATCATCGTGGGCAGTGGTCCGGCGGGTCTTTTTGCTGCCCTGCGTTGTTTGGAACTCGGGGTGCGTCCGATCCTGCTGGAACGCGGCAAGGATGTGAGCGCGCGCCGTTTCGACCTGCGCCCCATTAACTGCGAGGGTCGAGTACCCCTGGATTCCAATTACTGCTTCGGCGAGGGCGGCGCCGGGGCTTTCTCCGACGGTAAGTTATACACCCGCGCCACCAAACGGGGGGATGTGACGGAGGTGTACCGCTACTTTGTAGCACACGGCGCAGATCCCTCTATCCTGACGGATGCCCACCCGCACATCGGCTCGGATAAACTGCCGCGCATTATCCAATCGATGCGCGCTGCCATCATCGTTGCCGGCGGTGAGGTGCATTTCGGCACGCGCGTGTGCGGTCTGCTACGCAGTGCGGATGGCTCGCGGCTGCTCGGCGTACGCAGTGCAGACGGCCGGGAATGGCAGGCAGACGCTGTCATTCTGGCGACCGGACACAGTGCCCGCGACATTTACCGCATGTTGGTGCAGGAGGGGTTGCTGCTGGAGCGCAAAGCCTTCGCTGCCGGTGTGCGCATTGAACATCCCCAGGCTCTCATCGATGCCGCTCTCTACCACTTGCGCCCCGGACAGATACGTCCACACAACCTGCCCGCCGCGCGCTACACGCTGTCCACTACCATCCGCGAGCGCGGGGTGCATTCCTTTTGCATGTGCCCGGGCGGTTTCATCGTGCCCGCTGCCACGGAAAATGATGAGGTCGTGGTGAACGGTATGTCGCTTTCCCGCCGAAGTTCTCCTCTTGCTAATTCCGGCTTCGTGGTAACCGTCACCCCGGAGGATACGGACGCTTTCGCACGCGAACACGGCGTTCTCTCCGGTATTGCCTGGCAAAAGCAGCTGGAACAGGCTTCCGCCCGTGCCGGCGGCGGCGCCATGAAAGCTCCCGCTCAGCGTGTGCAGGATTTCCTGACTCAGCGCACTTCAGCCGCTCTGCGCGCCTGTAACTACCGCCCCGGGATTACGCCGTACAATCTGTGGGAACTGCTGCCGCGCGGCATCTGCGAGCGCATGGCAGAGGGTCTCCGCCTCTTTGAACGCAACATCCCCGGCTTCACCGGCGAAGATGCCTTGCTCATCGGCACGGAAACGCGTACCAGCTCTCCCGTGCGCATTCCACGCAATTCTGCCACCCTGCAGCACCCGCAACTCGCCGGACTTTTCCCCTGCGCCGAAGGAGCCGGGTACGCCGGCGGTATTGTTTCCGCAGCGCTGGATGGCAGATTATGCGCCGAAGCTGCCGCCGCCTACCTACACAAATGAAGGCAGGCGGAGCCTGCCTATGTACGACGTACGATGTACGATGTACGATTTAGCCAAGCCGTGGACGCAGCTTCGCATGATTCGCGCCCCTTTCAAACCAACGACCTTGTATGATTTAGCCAAGCCATGGACACGGCTTCGCACAATCCGGCACCTTTCGAACCAACCTCTTTGCATGACTTGGCCAAGCCGTGGACGCAGCTTCGCATGATTCGCGCCCCTTTCAAACCAACATCTTTGCATGATTTTCCCCACCACCTTCGCTTACGCTCCGCAGTTCCGCGAGCCGGAGGCTCGCCAAATTTCTAAATCGTAAATCGTAAATCATTGGCATCCCATAACGTCGTCGATGCGATGACGTCATACGCATAATTACGGGGGGTGGCAGGGG
>CANRJD010000109.1 GCA_947630815.1 uncultured Akkermansia sp.
CAATCATTTATTGCATCATTTTTTCTTCTTCCTCCTCTCACACACTTTCCCCGCTCGAGGAGTTTTTAGAGATGGCAGATTTGAGAAGTTCCCGCGCTTGCGCGCGAGTTCGGCGGAGCAGATGCGAGCGAAATGTGATGAAGCTGTACACGGGCATAACTAGAAAGGTGCGGGGATGCGGAGCAGGAGCGCAGAGAAACTTTCAAAAGATTGCGTGTTGTCAGTTAGAATGATTCGTGGATATGCGATGCCAGCTTGCAGATTTCTTTTTCACCGTATTTCTTCCATGAAACGCATGAGGAATGGGTTGAATGAATCCGGAGAAAATTTCTTGGGACGGATGTGGTGTCATCCCGCATCTCCCCTGCCCTCGCGCCCCCTAGGGCAAACGCATTAGGAAATGCGTCTGCGATATACGACAGTGGCAGGCGGAGCCTGCCTATGTACGATGGCCGATGTACGATTTGGAAGGTGAGCGCGCGTTGCGCGGAGAAAGATGGACAGCGCGAAGGCGCTGCCCCGCAGGGGCTCACTGGCAAGGTGGTGCCTGTGAGTCAACGTACGATGGACGGTTGCAATGCTTACTTCTTCCATCCATAGGTAACGCATGGGAAACGGGTTGAATGAGCTCGGAGAAATTTTTATTGGAGTACGTGTGCCTCATTGCTGTATTTCTGCGATGATGTGCTCTGCCACATGCTGAGCCCCATCCGGAGATAGATGGTTGGTATCGTGATAGAAAAGCTTATCGCGGTACATTCCCCGAAAAGCCCCATCTTGCTCCAAGTACGGGTGGATGGGTATGATGCGTGCACCGCTCGCAGCGGATACCCGAGTCAACATTTCAAACACCGGTTTCTCTGCAGCCAAGAATTCAGACATGGTGATGGCGTCGCCGATGTCCGATAGATCCAGCCCCAGCATAATGCGCCGTCTGACTTCTGTTCCAGGGGATATTTTTAGTCGAGGCGTTGGGGCAATGATCAGCACCTCTTTCCCCATGTCGCGAATGCGGCGACATGTACCGATAAGCCCCTCTTCGAGTAATTGCGTGTTGTGGCGTGCGTCGTTACTTTCAGCTTCGCCCTCGCGATAAAGATACTGATTCGTGTTGGATGTGCTTAAACGAGTATCCCAGCGGCACATAATCACGACTTTCTTGATACTCGGGGCGTGCTGTAGCCACTCCAACACTTCCTTCACATCACTGCGGAAACTGTTGGCAATTTTAATCCCGTCAAGCGGGCAAACTTTTAGTCGCAGAGCCACACCCTCTGCCCGATGTGTCTTGCAAACACGGCTTAGTCCTGTTCTGAAGCACTCCGCATAAGAATCACCCATCAGGAAAAAGGAGGGAGCAGCTTTGCCTTGCCCGAGAGTTTCTATGGCATCATGGTGGAGTTTTCCAACGTTATCAGTCACAGTAAGCTGATGCAATCCATATTTCCCGTCTTGCCAGGATGGAAGATCCTTTTTCGTTTCAAGGGATGCATACTTGTTGGCATTCGCATGTAGTACGTGAATGAGACCATTCGTCTTAAAAAGCACAGCCCCGATGCCTGCCACCAAAACGCACATACAAAGCAGACCCGTGAAGGCCTTGCCTGATGTGATGCTCTTGTTGCGTCGTATTGGCATCTCGATATATCTCCATGATAAATAAGCTATGGTGAACGAAGCCACAGCGGCGAATAAGATGTGCCATGAGCTTAGCTCGCGTCCAAAACAATACCGCATGTAAACGATAATAGGCCAATGCCAAAGATAAAGGGAATAGGATATTCGACCAATGCCCACGATGACATTTGATGAGAGGCCACCGGATATGAGCCCGCTCCCACCGCCGTAAATCATGAGTCCGGCTCCCACAACCGCCCCAAGAGCGCCATATCCGGGGAAATGCGCATTCGTACCCCCTGCGTAAACACAGGATGCTAAAATGCAAATTAGGCCAAAAAACGCTCCCCATGGAGCCAGACTGCGCAAAATCTTGTTTTTGGATTGCGAAATTGTCGGGATACCGGCTATCACAACTCCCGCCAAAAGTTCCCAAGCACGAGATTCCAAGTAGTAAAATGCCTTGAGTTGCGAGCGTGCGCTATTGGAAGCAAGGAGTCGCTCAGAGTCCACAAACGATAAAATCAGCAACAAGCCCAAAACTACCATCTGCGCGCGAGTGCTCTTGCGGCTCACGCCCAAAACCAAGAACATAATCAAGGGGATGATGATGTAAAACTGCTCCTCAACACTCAGCGACCACAGATTCATGAGTGGGTGAGAATCAGCATCCCCAGCAAAATAGTCGCCCAAGAATTTATAGCAGAAGAAATTGGCGCAGAAATAAGCGCTGCGAAGCGTGGCGTTGCCGAGTGAGCTGAGCGGCTCGTAGTGATAAAGGAAGAGCCCCGTCACGAGCGTAGCTAGAATGACCGCAAAATACGCAGGCATAATACGCTTGATACGCCGCGCATAAAAGTCAACAAAAGAGAAACTTCCCTCTCTCAGCTCCCTGAGAATTCCTCCGCCTATCAAGTATCCGGAGATGACGAAAAAGACATCTACCCCTATAAACCCGCCCGGACATAACCCGCTCTGCAAGTGGTACAGCAAAACCGCCAAAACAGCGATTGCCCGAATTCCGTCTATATGGGGGAAATACTTCCCACGTATTACCTGTTGCTCGTAACTACCTACTTCTCCTCGCAACGCAACATCGTCGCTACCCCCCCCGCACTATATGTTGACTATAAATATATTGCATATCTATATCTTGTGATACACCCTCATTATACCAGCTCTCGGTCCCATTTCAAGGGCAAAATACCCAGGGCAACCGCATTAGAAAATGCGGTTGCCTATGTACAACACGCACGACGGCCGTAAGTGCGTATGGACAGCGCGAAGGCGCTGCCCCGCAGGGGCGAACCGGCAGAGTGGTGCCGGTGAGTCAACTTACGATGTACGATGTACGATTTATTAATAATGTGCGCGTTGCGCAGATTATCGAATTATTAACATTTCCAGGAGTCTTTGGAACCATCATCATGATGGTCGCTGATTGTCACAACTTCTGATACGTATAAACGACGATATCAGCCAACAAGAGTATTTTCTCCATTGATTACCTGCCCTCAAATACGTTTGCCCTGTTTTGAGGCATTACATTACAGGCTGTACAATGCCGTGTAGATGCGGTATACTGGCAGAGTATGGAAGGACGAAATGTTTTATCTGTTTGCTCGATCATGACCGCGCTTGCTGTGGTCTGCGGTGTAGCTTCGGCTGCGCAGGACAGCGACTTTGCTGCTCTGAGGGCTCACTGGAGCTTTGATGAAGGGCGCGATTGGCACTATATGCCGATGCCGTATAAGTATGATGGAGTGAAGGCCTTTGAACTGACCGGCAAGGCTGATGATATGCTGCTGAATGAGGCGCAGAAGGCCGATAATGAGGCCTGGGTATCGGGTCGCCAGCGTTCCGGTATAGGCCCCTGGCGTGTACTCACCACAATGAAAGAGCTGCCGTGCCTGAATGGATCGATGACTTTCTCCTACTGGACTCGCCTGTACGGCGAACCGAACAAGCGCGGTGTTATCGGCTCCACCCCCTCCACCGTCTGGGGTGTCATGAATGCAAAAGGACAGGTTGGCATGCGTGTTGAGGGTAAAGACATCGTTTTTTCTCCCACTGCCATTACGGACACGGATTGGCACCACGTGGTCTTCACACGCGATGAGAAAACAGGTAAGATTGTTCTGTACTTAGATGGTAAAGAAGTAGCCACCGGCACCACCCCCGCAGGCAAACTCCCCGGTCAATTTACCTCCATTGCCACCAACAATGCAGCGTTGGATCAGATTCATATTTTCAGCAAGCCTGTATCTGCTAAAACCGTTGCCGCATTGTACGACAACCACGCTCCCCAGGTGTTCGACCAAACTCATTTGGTGGAGAAATCCAAGCCTTCCGTAACGGGCAGCATTCTGCACCAATTCACGTACGA
>CANRJD010000110.1 GCA_947630815.1 uncultured Akkermansia sp.
ACAAGCTCTGCTTTGCTCTGATGGATTGAGCAAAAATAAAAATTTACCCCGCCTCAAAATTATAGTTGACTTCGTACGTAGGCAACCGCATTGAAAATGCGGTTGCCCTGGGTGCCGGTGAGTCAACTTGGGAAATTCCCGCGCATGCGCGCGAGTGTGGCGGAGAGGGGGATGGACCGGCAAATGGGTTGAAAATGCAGATGCGTGGAATCTCGCGCTTGAAAAGTGGGTAGATTTAGCGTAGAATGACCGCGTTATGTTGGATATACGAGTCATCCGAGAGAACCCGGAGTATGTGAAGGAACGGGTGAAACTGCGCGGCGGTGAGCATTGGAAGCTTGTGGATCGCGTGATCGAGTGCGATGAGAAGCGCCGCAAGATTGAGACAGAAAAGCAAGCTCTCTCGCAGGAGCGCAACAGTTCTTCCAAAAAGATCGGTGCGTTGATGAAAGAGGGCAAGACCGAGGAAGCCCGCTTGCTCAAAGAGCGGATGGGGGAAGTGGGGGATCGTCTGCGCGAGCTGGAGGCCGCGGCGGCGGAAGCCTCCGGCGAACAGGAGCAACTGCTGCTTGCCATCCCGAATATGCCGCACGACGGCGCCCCCGTGGGAGCGGACGAGACAGCCAACCCGGTGCTGCGCACATGGGGCGAGAAACCGCAGATTGCAGAACCGCGCGACCACGTTCAGCTGGGCACGGCGCTCGGCTTGCTGGATTTTGAAGCGGCGGCGCGCATATCGGGCTCCGGCTTTATCGTGTACCGCGGGTTGGGGGCGCGGTTGGAACGAGCCCTCGTGAACTTCCTGCTTGAAACGCAGACGATGGAGAACGGCTACCAGGAGGTAGGGGTGCCGTTTATGGTGAAGCGCGAATGCATGGTGGGCACGGGGCAGCTTCCCAAGTTTGAGGAAGATATGTATGGGCTGGAGGGGAACAGCATGTTTAATGTGCCCACCGCCGAAGTGCCGGTGACCAACCTGTACCGGGAGCAAATCCTGCGCGAAAGTGATCTTCCCATCAAAATGACCGCCTACACACCTTGCTACAGGCGAGAAGCTGGCTCTGCAGGGCGCGAGAACAAGGGCATGATCCGCGTACACCAGTTTGACAAGGTGGAGCTGGTTACCATCTGCCGTCCGGAGGATGGATTCCGGATCCTGGAAGAGCTTACCGGACACGCGGAGAGCATTCTGCAGAAGCTCGGACTGCACTACCGCGTTATTGAGCTGTGCACGGGAGACGTCGGATTCTCCTCCGCCAAGACCTACGATATTGAGGTGTGGGCGCCGGGGCAGGGCAAGTACCTGGAGGTGTCCAGCTGCTCCTGCTTCACGGATTACCAGGCGCGCCGCATGAAACTGCGCTACAAGGACGCCGAAGGTCGCATGCGCGTACCCTACACGCTGAATGGCTCCGGCACGGCGCTGCCGCGTCTTTACGTAGCTCTGCTGGAGCAGAATCAGCAGCCGGACGGCTCGGTGCGCATCCCTGACGCATTGGTGCCCTTCTTCGGGCAGCAGCTCATATCCCCCGCCACCTGATTTTTCTCCCAACCCCCGCAAACATGTCCGCCTACCTTCCCCTAGCTATGAGCGATGGCATTATCGTGGCGCTGGGACCCGTCTTTTGGTTCATCGTCGTATTTGCCGTGCTGGCAGTAGCCGTGATCGCGGAACGCCTGTTTTATTTTCACCGGGTGAACATTAACTCCGGGGATTTTTTGCGCGGACTTTCCGCTCTGTTGCGCAGTGGGCAGTACAACGAAGCCCTGCACGAGGCGCGGCAACTGCCCGGCCCCATGGCACGCGTGGTGGAGGCGGTACTCACCCGACCGAAATTGGCGCGCAGCGAACTGCGGGAAATTGCGTTGGAGGCGGCTGAGCTGGAAGTGTTTCGCGTGGATCGCAACATTCGTTCCCTGCTGGTGTGTGCCACGGTGATGCCCCTGCTGGGGATGCTGGGCACCATCTTGGCACTGGTGGATTTTTACGAACAGCCAGGCATTGTGGATGGGGGGGCATCCGTGCCGCAAATCGCCTTTGCCCTGCGGCGCGCGTTGCTGGTGTCGGCCACGGGCATTATTCTTGCCATTCCTTCGTACATTTTCTACATGTACCTCGCCGCGCGCGCTCGTAAAATCGTCAACAGCATTGAGCGAGCGGGGCTGGAATGCGTCCACATTATCTGCGACGCGAGGCTCAACAGGAATGTCGCGTCCCGCGATTCCCTTGCTTCCGAAGATAAATCGGGGGACGAAGACTGAGTTCAAACCAGCACACCGGCATGCGGCGCATACGTTCCAACTTGAATGGATCCGGGTTTGCGATACTCATTGCGGCCGGGGTGAACTTGTTTGTCTTGCTCTGCGCGTGCGTGTTATTGACGAGCTACCACTCGCTCAGGTACGGGGTGAAGATCTCGCCGGCTTCCTCTCATTTCTCAATCGGCGCGTACGATCGGTCGCTCTCGCACATCATCACCATTTCTCCCGGTGAAACACCGCGTTATTTCCTGGAGGACCGCGAGATTCCCGGCGGCTCGGACGGGTTAGATCGGCAGCTCGCTGAATGGGATTGCAACATCCCCTCCCGCGTTACCGTCATCATCGTGTGTGACGAGACTGTGGCCGTTGGTTCGGTGCAGCAACTTGCGGATAAAATTCTCTCGCATGGATTTACCTGCGCTCTTTACGGGCGTCCTTCCACTGACGAATGAAGAGCGAATCCATCAATCTCCTCTACCACCGCGCGCATACGCGACCGATGCCGGGGTGTCTCCCGCTTTTCGTGATACTTGCCGCGTTGCTGGTAGTGGGGATCGCCATCGTCTTCAAAGTCAATTTGCCGCCGCTGATGGAACCGCGGGGCGAGGGCAACATCATTTACCGACAGGATGAGCTCACCCGCTTCCGCGTCCGCCAGCTCAGCGCGCTGCCTTTGCGCCTGCCCGCCGCCGTGGATCCCGCAGCTCGCTCGCTCGTGCCGGAACACAAGCTGCCCCTACACCCGACCATGCAGCTCGTGCCGCCTCCATCGCAGCTTTCCCCCGCGTGCGACCATGAGTCGGCAATCCTGGATGATGCCTATCTGCTTGAACTGCCACCCGAAGCCGATCCCACACCAACTCAGCAGGACAAATGATGAACGCCGTGCCGATCAGTCTCAACGACTTCTTTCAACTCCTCCTCTTTGGCGGCATACTTGCCATTGTGCTGGTCATGATCCCCGTGCAGATTGTTTCCAAGCTTCGCCGCCTGCGCCGCAAGCGCACGCGCGCCATCTGCCGCATCTGTGGCTATCGCTTCTTGCGCCCGGAAAACCAGACCATATTCCCTTGTCCGCATTGCGGCGTCCACAACAAAGCCTAAAACGGCAGCAAACGCGAAGCGTTTGCTATGTACGACGGAGGCAGGCGGAGCCTGCCTATGTACGATGTACGATTTACGATGTACGATTTGGAAATTCGCGCGCGTTGCGCGGGATGCAGAGCGGGAGCAAGGGGATGTGATGAAACCGTGCGCGGGAGTGGTTAGAAAGGGGCGAGGGCGGCTGACGCCGCCTATGTACGATGTAGGATGTACGATGTACGATTTGGAAATTCGCGCGCGTTGCGCGGGATGCAGAGCGGGAGCAAGGGGATGTGATGAAACCGTGCGCGGGAGTGGTTAGAAAGGGGCGAGGGCGGCTGACGCCGCCTATGTACGATGTACGATGTACGATGTACGATGTACGATGTACGATGTACAACACGCACGACGGCTGTAAGTGCGTATGGACAGCGCGAAGGCGCTGCCCGAAGGGCGAACCGCCGATGGGGCGGCGGTGAGTCAATTTGGAAATTCGAGCGCGTTGCGCGGGATTTGGCAGAGCAAGTGCGGACGGGATATGATGGAACTATGCGCGGGGG
>CANRJD010000111.1 GCA_947630815.1 uncultured Akkermansia sp.
GAACGTAAAGGATGGCAACTGGCGCCGCTGTTTGATGTCAACCCAACTCCGGAGCATGTCAAAGGACATATTCTTTCTATGGATATCATGGATGGGGACAATACAGCTTCCCTCAAACTACTCTGTGAACACGCGGATGTTTTTTACTTACGCTCCAGAGAGGCCAGGGAGTTACTTACTCCTATAGCCCGGGCTGTATCAGGCTGGCGAAGCATTGCTACCAAGATGGGAATCCCGGCAGCGCAGCAAGAGGAAATGTCAGGAGCCTTTGAACATGCAGCCGGGTATCATTCGGTACTTAAGCCATAAGGCAGCTTGCCCTCACGAGCACCGTTCTCCCCTGTAAATTTTGAGATAGCACATGGGAATAACCTTGACAAACCACACAAAAAAACAGACAATGGAGCCCCGAGTGCACCTTTTACCGGTTGGTGTACTCATCCATCTACCCCCCCAAAAAACTCATACAAAAGAGAATATGAAAAAGGCTGAAATCAGAGTGCTCCTGCTTCTTTGTGGGGCAGTGTTAGTGAGTTCATGCGACTCAATGACAAAATTTAGCACAGACGTGATAGGTGTGGCTCCGCCCACTGAAGCGGGGCGCAAGGCTGAGCAGGAGAAGGCTGCTCGAGAAGCTAAAGAGAAGGAGCATAAGGACCTGAACAGTGGTCTGGATTCGATGATTCACGGTATGGCTGAGACTGAGAGGGCGGTGCGTGGACAGTAATACGTGTCCTGTCCGACAACAAACTTTCCCAGGGAGGGCTTAGGACCCTCCCTTTTTTGTGTACGTCAGGCATGACATGTAACTGGGGTGAAAGTCCGCAAAGAGCCGCTGACAGGGCGGAATCAAATAGCCAAAGGCAACTGCGTCACGGTGATTCTCCGCTGATTAACTTCTCTCATATGCGGTTGTCCTGGGAGATAGGCCAGGGCAACCGCATTAGAAAATGTGGTTGCCTATGTACAACACGCACGACGGCCGTAAGTGCGTATGGACAGCGCGAAGGCGCTGCCCCGCAGGGGCGAACCGGCAGAGTGGTGCCGGTGAGTCAACTTACGATGTACGATGTACGATTTATTAATAATGTGCGCGTTGCGCAGATTTTTTTTCGGATCATTAACGTATGCAGAGATTCCTCTAGATCCATCATTATGATGACCGGTTGTTGTGATGATTTTGATACGTATAAACAGTGATATCAGCCAATAAGAGTATTTTCTCCGCTGATGAGCTTCTCTCATATGCGGTTGTCCTGGGAGATAGGCGAAAACACTTGACATCCGAAGGAAAGGATGATTTTATATCTTTGGAAAAGCGTGAGGAGACCCAATATGAAGCGGAAACTCATGGAAAAACTGAGGACAAGGCTTGGAATGGCATTGGTTGCTGTGGTGGGGATACCCTTGGCTGCGGCACAAGATGCCAACGATGACCATTCTGTGGTGGAGAACAGCGCGCCCAAGATCACGCAGACACTAACAGAAGAACAATTCGATGCCCTCAAGCTGCATATGCAGCAGGTGCGTATGCTCGAGTATGTCGAGAACCCCAGCTTTGAAAATGCTTCGATGCTGCTCAGTTTGATACCGACGCCAAAGAACATGATGTACCGCGCCGGCTTTTTCTCGAGCGTGCTGCAGCAACACGAAGGACGCATACGTGAGCTGTTGGAGAAAGCCGAAAAAGAACCGAATTACCCGTTGCTCGGTCCCTCGCTTTCGCAAGGCAGTCAATGGTCCCACCGCTACATGCTCTGCATCGCTGAGTGGCTTGCCAACACGAAGGAGAGTAACAAAGAGGCTTTTGAAGCGTTGGATCACGACCCTACTATGAAGGGGTACCTGCGCATTGGACCAACGACAGAACGTCCTGACTTCACCCACCTGGAGGCGCTGGAGAACGGAGCGGAGGAGGCGACCCTACTCGACATGGCATGGGGGGCGTATGACGCCACGCGCGATCCGAAGATCCTCGCCTCATTCTTGCGCTGCGCCTCGCGTAAAACCCCGCCGCAACAAGGCGTTCGCTTCTGGAGAAAGCAGAATGACCGTGAGCGCGCCGATGCGTCGATGCTCAAAGAGAGACACTTTGACTTGCCCGCTATGGCCGCCAAGTGGAGTCTGCAGTCCCGAGCCGAACAGGATGCTGACTTCGCAAGACGAGTGAATAAGTTGCTCAAGACGTTGGCGCCGGACGCTCAGGAGAGGTACAAGAAACCGCTCCCTGAACTCGATTCCGGTGCGAGTCAATACGACCCCAACGGCACGAAATGAGTGGAGCAGGCTTTGTGAACGGGAACGTGTTTCCTAATACGTTTATCATGGGATTTCCGACCAGGGCAAACGCATTAGAAAATGCGTCTGCCATTTACGATTTTCGATTTACGAATTATAATTTATTGATAACGTACGCGTTGCGCATGTATGTTCCGGATGGAAGATGTACTCAAAAATGAGAGAGGAACAACTTCATTCGCATCGTGGAGTGTGCTGTCATTGCGGTTTTTGTGTTCGGGAACAGGCGCGTGATCAATCGTTTGGAGAGTATTCTCTCCTTTTCTACTTCATCCAAATGCGTTTGCCGTAGATTTCCGACTTGCCAACAGGCGAGTGGGGTACTATACTATGAGCATGGAGTGGGATGACGAGTTTATGGCGATGTTTGCCGAGATGGTTGCGCGCTTCCATACGCGGGATGCAAACAGTGGGGAAAGGTTTGTCCTGCCACATGAGCAGGAGATGCTGGCGAGCATTGGCTATACCCCGCAAGAGATATACGGGTATGTGGAAGATTATGCGCGACTCGGAGATCCCACTCCGAGCACCGTCCTGCTCATAGCTGCAGCTCGCCGCTCCTTTTTTTTGACGGTGCAGCGAGGTATTGCCGGTTCTACCCAACTGCGTGAGACAGATCTGCCCCGCGAAGATGAAACCCTTCAAGATATTGGCTACTTACCGCGCATCATCCGCAAGGCCGAGTCCAAGTTGTATGGCACACTTCCACCAGGCGTCATGTATTATTGCGCCAAGGATCGCGCCTTTCTGCGTTCGCACGGTGGAATTCACCCGGCCGACTTCTTGTACGTGGTGTGGGGAGCGCACGGAGACCGACAGAAAGTCGTATCCTACGTGTTACGCATGATGTCGTCTTCAAAAGAGCATAGCGACAGCAAACCAAGCGCCTGAATATATGATGCCTGCAAACCCCAGTCCAAAACATCATCCGCACGTGCCAACTGAGAGCCCATCCCCGGAGTTCGAGGATCTTCTGTCTTCCCAGAGGAGAGCGCTGGGAGAAATGTCGCAGCATTTGCTCGATAAGCTTAATGTGATGGTAGTTGAGCAGGAGACGCGAGCCAAAGAGTTCGCGCAGAGAGTGCAATCTGTATCCCCTCTCCCGCAGCAGGGAGATTGGAGCGCGTCCGTCAAACCTTCTCAAACGGGGAAAGAGCCTCCACCCCCTCCGCAGAGGAAGAGCGATTGGGAAACGTCGCAGAGAACGACTCACGGGCAGCAGAAATCCCCCAACGCTTCCGGCGTGCGTGATCGGTTCACTTCGCTCAGCGAAAAAACAATGGAATGGATGACAGAGGGAGCTTCGACTCCTGCGGAAAAAGCAAACAACAAAGGGTGCTTCTTTTTAATCATCGTTCTTTTCATCATTTATATGATATTGAAGTTCCTGTAAAACATGAGCACGATACGAGAGAAAAAATTGTGGGCTCACGCTGGGTGGCTGAGCTGTGCAGCAGCCGTCGTTCTGCTGCTGGTGGCGTGCGGGAAGGAGCAAGAACAAGCCCGAGTCGCTCCGCCGGAGGTCATGACGTTCCCCCTCCTGCAGCAGGAGGTGACCGACACCAGAGAGTGGTTTGGT
>CANRJD010000112.1 GCA_947630815.1 uncultured Akkermansia sp.
ATGTCGAGGAGCTCCGTTGAGGATTTCCCTCTCAGCGCTTCTGATTATACCACCTCGAATCAATAGTGTACGATGTAGCAACGACGGGGACATGGCTCCGCAAAATTCGAAACCTTTCTAACCAACAACCATCCATGATTTCTCCCACCCCCTTCGCTAAAGCTCCGCATAGCCCGCGCCTCCGGCGCGCTATAATCCAAATCGTACATCGTACATCCTACATCGTACATAGGCGGCGTCAGCCGCCCTCGCCCCTTTGTAACCACGTCCGTGTATAGTTCCACCCACCACCTCCGCTCCCGCTCCGCATCCCGCGCCTCCGGCGCGCTATAATCCAAATCGTACATCGTACATCCTACATCGTACATAGGCGGCGTCAGCCGCCCTCGCCCCTTTGTATCCACGCCCACACACGGTTCCATCACATCCCCTTGCTCCCGCTCCGCATCCCGCGCCTCCGGCGCGCTATAATCCAAATCGTACATCGTACATCGTAAATCGTACATAGCAAACGCTCCGCGTTTGCTTGACTTTTCCCAATAATTTGATAGGGTAACAGTCGCGAATATGAAACAGTACACGGAGGAGGGGTTGCAGTTGTACAAGGTTCTCACGCAGCTGGATGCAGAGCGGCGAAAAGCGTTTCAATGCGGGGTTGCGCGCGAGGGAGGTCGGCTCGTCGGGCTTTCGGCTCGACAAAACATGGCGCTCATCTTCATCAAAGAGCTCACCTCTCAGGAACCTGATGGCATATCGCTCAAGACGCTTGCCCAGCATTTGAACATGGCGGTGTCAGCGACGTCCGCCATGGTGGATCACATGGTGCGGAAGCATCTCGTGCAACGGGCGCAGGCCTTACACGACAAGCGCGCTGTGCGCATCACGCTCACCGCCGAGGGGGAGAGTGAGTTCCTGTCCTGCAATGCCTCGCTGCTCGGGTACATGAGCGAGTTGGCGCAACGACTCAACAAATCCGAGCTGCGCACCCTGCAGAAGGTGGTCAATAAATTCAGCCGCAAAAGAGCCAGCCGACACGGAAGGCGAACGAGCGCAGGTCCGAAATGAACATGTATTCTTCCTCAAATCAATCGCGCGCTGCCATAGCGACAGCCTACTTCATGATCTACGTGGTGTGGGGATCCACCTACTTTTTCATCGGTGAGGCTCTGCGCTTCTTCCCTGCCTACGTCCTGGGTGGGGTGCGCTTTACCGCCGCCGGCCTTCTCCTGTTGCTCTACGCCAAAAGCCGGGGCGAGCGGGTCTTCGACAGCGCGATGATGCGCACCTCCGTGCCGTGCGGCATGATTATGCTCTTTGCCGACATGACGGCCATCATGCTGGCGCAGAAGTACATCACCAGCAGTCTGGAGGCCGTGCTGGCCGCATCCACCATGATCTGGACGACTCTTTTCAACGTAAGGCGCTGGCGTTACAATTTTCGCAACTACCGCGTTCCTCTGGGGCTGGTGGGCGGGCTGGCGGGCGTGGTTCTGCTCTATCTGCACGAGCTGACCTTGCCGGACAGCCAAGGCGATATCGGCGTGCTCATTTTCCTCGGCGGGATGATTGCGTGGTCCCTCGGTTCCCTCTTCATCAAATACCATGCATCTGCTACGGAGGGCGTGAATGCTTGGAGCGGCACGGGGTGGCAGATGTTCGCCGCCGGCCTCGCCTTCCTCATCGTGGCCGCCTGCTCCGGGGAACTGGCCGATACGCACTGGTGCGCCATCCCCTGGCAAGGGTGGGCGCATGTAACCTACCTCGTGCTCTTCGGCTCCATCTGCGCGTACACCAGCTACGTGTGGTTGCTCAAAATACGCCCCGCCACGGAGGTGGCTACCCATGCCTACGCCAATCCCCTCATTGCTATTCTGCTGGGAGCCTGTTTCGGCGGAGAAAAGATTCTGCCCACCCAATGGCTCGGTCTGGTCATCATTATAGCCAGCCTTGTGCTCATCAACAACCGCCACCGCGGTCGCCACAAGCAGAAAAGCGCATAAATTCCACACCCCTCCCAACAAAATTTCCCAAATTGACTCACCGCCGCCCCATCGGCGGTTCGCCCTGCGGGCAAAGGCTGCGCCTTTGTCCATCCGCACTTACCGCCCGCTACGCGTGCGCCCTCAACGGGACCGTCGTGCGTGTTGACTCACCGCCGCCCCATCGGTCTGGTTGCTTCGGAGTCGCCCCACGACTCCTCACCCCTTCGGGGCAAAAGCTAACGCTTTTGGCCAAACTGGCTTACAGCCGTCGCCAGTTTTCACCCCTGCGGGCAGCGCCTTCGCGCTGTCCATACGCACTTACAGCCGTCGTGCGTGTTGTACATCGTACGTCGTCCATCGTACATAGGCGCCGTCAGGCGCCCCCGCCCCTTTCTAACCACCCCCGCGCACAGTTCCATCACATCCCGTCCGCACTTGCTCTGCCAAATCCCGCGCAACGCGCGCGAACTTCCCAAATCGTACATCGTACATCGTCCATCGTACATAGTTTGTGCCTCCCACGGCACAAACTACAGTCTGATAGCCGCTGAACTCCAGGTGAGTCCGGCGCCGAAAGTGACCATCAGCACGATGTCTCCCTTCTTGGCTCGGCCGAAGCGGATCGCCTCATCCAGCGCAATGGCGCACGCCGCACCGGAGGTGTTGCCGTAGTTCTGCAGGTTCACGAATACGCGCTCCGGTGGGATGCCGAGGCGCTGAGTAACGGCATTGATGATGCGCAAGTTCGCCTGGTGCGGGATGACCAGCGAAATATCCTCCGGCTTGATGCCCGTGCGGCGAAGCAGAGACAGTGCCGAGTCCTTCATGTGCGCCACGGCATGGCGGAACACTTCGTTGCCGCGCATTGCAAGCGTGTAGAGCTTCTCGTGGATGTTCTCCTCAGTCGTTGGTATGGCAGAGCCCCCGCCGGGCACCAGCAGCAGGTTCGTCAAGGTTCCATCAGAGCCGATATCCGATGCCAGAATCGCGCTGTCCCCGGGTTCTCCACTACCGGTACGCAGCACCGCCGCCCCCGCCCCATCCCCGAAAAGCACGCAGGTGGAGCGATCCTCCCAGTTCACGATGTGGCTGAGCTTCTCGGAGGATATGATGAGCGCCGTGCGCGCCTGTCCGCATCCGATAAACTGCACCGCCGTCTTGAGCGCGTACAAAAAGCTCGAACAAGCCGCCGATATATCAAAGGCCGCCGCGTTCACCGCTCCCAAGTTCGCCTGCACGTAGCATGCCGTGGATGGCGTGAAGGTGTCCGGCGTCACGGTTCCCACGATAATCAAATCGATCTCCTCCGCTGTCACCCCGGCCGCCTCCATCGCCTTGCGGGCGGCATGCGTCGCCATGTCACTCGGCTTCTCATCCGGGGCTGCTATGCGTCGCTCGCGTATTCCCGTCCGTTCCACAATCCACTCATTGGATGTGTCCACCATCTTTTCGAGATCCGAATTGGTCAACCGGTGCTCGGGCACGTACGAACCTGTTCCGATGAGTGCCACTGGCAGCCTCTTAAAGGGTTTTGTCAAGTCATTCATGTCGTTTTATTGGGTCAGGGCAGTTACGCCCCCCACCAAGGGGTCGCCCATTCTACCATCATCTCCCCGCACTGGCAAGCCCCAACTAGCAACCGCATTGAAAATGTGGATTGCAAGATTAAATGCAACAGGTTCTTGGCACAAAAAAGGGTGCCAAGAAGTTCAAAGTATGCTAGA
>CANRJD010000113.1 GCA_947630815.1 uncultured Akkermansia sp.
CATTGGGACATCTGGCAGCTCACCCCTCACGGGTTGCTTATGGAGCAACAGCCCGCCACTGCCCGGCACGCCGGCATGTACAGACTTCCACGCCGCCCGCGTGAACTCGCGCAATCCTTGCCCCACATC
Organism: uncultured Akkermansia sp.; assembly: GCA_947630815.1. Lineage (GTDB taxonomy): Bacteria > Verrucomicrobiota > Verrucomicrobiia > Verrucomicrobiales > Akkermansiaceae > Akkermansia. Next base: position 130 of record CANRJD010000113.1, read on the forward strand.
TGCGATCAGGCCTACGCCATCACTCGCTACAAAGTAACGCGTCATCTGCACCGCGCCGGGGGTGACATGTCACCTCAAAACGCCGAGCAATACATACCCATCGACCGCCTGAGCAACATACCGATGGCCTCTCCGGATCGCAAACTCGTGCTCAAACTTTTGACCGAACTTCCAAAGCAAACGCATTTGGATGAAGTGCAAAAGTAGAAATACTCTCCAGCCGGTAGATCATCGTAAATGGACAACCCTGTCTGCTCCTGTTCCTCTTCCCGGCTCCCTTGTAACTACTGCCGCGCACGGCCTTCAAAATTCCGCTTCGCATTTGCTCCGCTAAGTTCGAGCGCAGACGTGAGAATTTCCCAGATCGTAGATTGTAAATGGTAAACGCATTTTCTAATGCGTTTGCGCGGGCTGTCGTGTCTCTAAAAACTCCATACCGAGCAGGCAGATGTCGTCATCCTGTTCCTCCGTGTTCGTAAATTCTCGCATGCCCACCAAGGTATCGATAATCATATCCGCCACATGGGCAGGACGGCGGGTCGCAAGACGATCCAGCACACGCTGGATACCGTACTCGTCGGCGGCGGCGTTACGCGCCTCAGTCAGCCCATCCGTGTAGAGCACTACCTTCATGCCATCCTCTAAACGCAATTCACTCTCGCGGTACATGGCATTCTCCATGAGCCCCAGCGCAGGGGAACGCGGAAGAGGAGGCAGCACAGGCTGCCCCTCACGCGGCATGACGACAGGAGCCGGATGTCCCGCACCGGAGAGGGTGAGCCTCCTCTTTTGCAGGTCGAGGTACAGGTAGCACGCCGTGGCAAACATCGTGATATTTGCCTTGCTGAAAATACCGCACAACTGGCGGTTGAGGGAGGAGAGCAGCAATGCCGGCGTATCCGCCAGCCCCGCCACCTGCTCCATGAGCCCGCGCAACATCGTTGTGATGAGCGCTGCACGCACACCATGACCCATCACATCGCAGATAAGCATCCCCACCGCCGATTCACCCACGGGGAACACGTGGAAACAATCCCCAGCCACTCCCACACTGGGGCGGTACACATGGTAGAACTGGGCGCGTCGCCTGACGCCTCCTTTTTCCCATTCACGGGGTGGAATTCGCTCCGGCTGCAGGGCCTGTTGTATTTCACGCGCTAGGCTAATCTCTTTTTCGAGAGTTTTATTACGCTCATCAAGTTGCTCCGCCATGCGCTGGAAGCGCTGTTGCGTTTCAACCAACTCCGTCACATCTGACGAGATGCCGACAATACCCTTGACACTGCCGTCGGACGCATACCACGGGAACTTGGAGAGCTTACACCAAGAATTCTCGCCATCTTTCCATTTTTCGCGGTGCACACGGTTCGTAATGGGCAGCCCGGTGCGCATAATTTCCAATTCCTCGTACCGAGCAATTTCCGTGGTTTCATTCGAGAAAAAGTTTGTATCCCGGCAGCCGATCAAATCCGATGGCGTGGGCACACCCATCTTCCGTGCCGTCGCCTCATTAGCCATGACAAACCGCGATTCCCTGTTCTTGAAATAAATGTTGTCCGGCAGGTAATTGATGAGCGTACGGAAGAAATCCCGGTCTTCCATCGCGTGCAGATCCGCCATTTTGCGGCGGGTAATATCAACCCACACCCCCACCAACCGCAGCGGCGCCTTCTTTTCATCGCGCTCCAGCAACCCATTCACGCGTATCCACTTCCATCCACGCGTTCTCAGTCGTCTGAGGCGCACCTCCACCCTCAGCGGCGCCGTTTCCGAGTTTCCCATGTATTTCTGCACGGCTGCCTGGAAAAAAGCGCAGTCCTCCTCATGAACCATAGCCGCCGTGTCCGTAAAGATATTGGGAGCAAGTTCATTCACCGGGCTGCCCATCATGCGCAAACACTGCTCGGTGTAGTAAATCTGTCCCTCCTGAATATCCCAGCAATAGACTCCTTCCTCTGCGGCTCGTAACGCTTTACGCACCATCTCCCATCGAAAAACGTTAGGTACCTTTTGCCCCACGCTATCCGCTTTATCCTCATTATTGCTCATTTGCTCCATTTTCGCACCTTCTGCCGGATATGCAAGCAGAAATCTCACCCTCCCCTCGCTTTTATTCTCGCTCGATGCAGTTCATGAAGCGCTGCAACACGCCCCCGCGACAAAGCGAGGCAGTCTACGCCACCGGCAGATCACCGACCAAATGAGCCGAAACGCGTTCCCGGACAATGCCCTACTTGCCGGATCAGGGGATGCACTTCAGGAACTCCTCCGGGCCGAGGATATAGGCACAGAGATAGACGAGCTGGATTGAGCGAATGTACGGGGCCTCATACTGTGCTATCTCGTTATATGAATGAGTATTGCCTTGAGAATCGGTAAAGATGGCGCTATCACGCATCACAGATGGATGGGACACGGATATCTGCCGAGAACCCGCTTCCATGACGATGGTTGTGTTGCCCTGAACAGGAGATGAGCCCTTTTCCGTTTTCAACTTACCGGTAAGTTCAGCCACGAGCGCATCACGCAGCAACGCCGGCATACCCTTCAGTCGATCCGCCAACATATGCTTCGCCATCTGTTGAACCGGTTCCTTGTACTCCGCAATCAGCGCATCCAGCGGCACATTTTGCAGCATCAACCGCGTGGGTTTGGTGGAGCCTATGCCCTTGTACCCATTCGTACGCCGTCCATCTGGTAAGAACATTGTAGCGGCAGGCTCCAGTCCATTCCAACCATGGTTATACCCACCCTGCGACTCCGTCTTGTAATGGAGCCCCACTGCTTCAGCAATAAAGCAGTTCTTCAGATCCGGAGAAACTTTCTGCATCTGCATCATCTGGTTAGCGCCATCCAATATGGCCTTGCTTTTCTCTGCGCTCATGGCTTCCCCTGCTGCGGCAGGCATCGCGGGTGGCTTGCCCGTGGCAGAAGAGGGCGCCTGTTGAACCGACGCGGATTTATTGCTGGTGCTGCCCATAGCCGTTTTTCGCGGCGTTCCTGGCTTTTCAGTCGGCGCCGGGACCGGTTCATTGGTGGTGCTACCCATAGCGGATTTTTGGGGAGTTTGAGGCAGTTCTTCCTTCTCTTCTTCTCCGCCCTGCGGTATACACTTGGCAATCTCTTCCGGACCGAGAATCAATGCGCAGAGATGTGCCAGCTGCACCGAGCGGGTGTATTGTGACAGGTATGATTTAATCGAGCTATATGGCAGAGTTATACCCCGCGACGTGGTGAAGCGGGCTTTATCAGCATTCACTTTAGCGCAGGGTATCTTCGTCCCCCCTCGTTCCGGGTTGGGCACTACCAAATCCATCGTTGTCTCACCATCCACCGCAGGAGAACCGTCAACAGTAGTCAGCTTGCCGGTAAGCTCACAACGCAGCGCATCCCTCAGAATCCCGGGCATATTCTGGAAACGATCCCTCGCCATGTATCTCGCCATCTTTTTCAGCGGTTCCGCATAACGTTCCAAAATCACGCTGTGAGGCACCTTGCGCAGA
>CANRJD010000114.1 GCA_947630815.1 uncultured Akkermansia sp.
CTTTAGCTATTTGATTCCGCCCTGTCAGCGGCTCTTGGGGACTTTCACCCCAGCTACATGTCATGCCTGACGTACGAAGCAGGGCAAACGCATTAGAAAATGCGTTTGCCTATGTACAACACGCACGACGGCCGTAAGTGCGTATGGACAGCGCGGAGGCGCTGCCCGAAGGGCAAACCGGCAGAGTGGTGCCGGTGAGTCAACTTACGATGCACGATGTACGATTTATTAATAATGTGAGCATTGCGCAGAATTTCTACGCGTCGGGATCGCTTTTTTCTTGGGACGGATGTGGCGTTTGCCCTGATTTGTCTTGCAATTCGCGCGGGAATATGGCATATATCTGCGAGTTTACACCAGTGCTATGCCGAAAGATACATCCATCCGCAAGATACTTGTCATTGGGTCTGGGCCTATCATTATCGGCCAGGGGTGCGAGTTTGACTATTCAGGGACTCAGGCATGCAAAGCTCTGAAGGAAGAAGGGTATGAGGTGGTGCTGGTCAATTCAAATCCGGCGACTATCATGACGGACCCGGAGACGGCGCCACGCACCTACATTGAACCAATTACCCCGGAGTACGTCGAGAAGATCATCGTTCGCGAGAAGCCGGATGCCCTGCTGCCGACACTAGGTGGGCAGACCGCACTCAACTGCGCAATGGAACTTTACCGCAGCGGGGCGTTAGATCGCCACGGCGTGCGCATGATTGGCGCGAGCGCAGATGCCATCGACAAGGGCGAGGATCGGCAGCGTTTCAAAGAGGCCATGATCAAGATCGGGCTGGACGTACCGGCCAGCGGTACGGCGCACAACATGACAGAGGCTTGGGACGTGGCCAAAAACGTGATCGGCAGCTACCCAATGATTATCCGTCCGGCATTCACTTTGGGCGGAACCGGCGGCGGCATTGCGTACAATAAGACCGAGTTTGAGGAAATTGTCACGCGCGGGTTGGACCTCTCTCCCGTGACAGAGGTACTCATTGAGGAATCGCTGTTGGGGTGGAAGGAGTACGAGATGGAGGTGATGCGCGACCGTAACGACAACTGCGTTGTGGTTTGCTCCATTGAGAATATGGACCCGATGGGCGTGCACACCGGCGACTCCATTACCGTGGCTCCCATCCAGACGCTGACGGATCGCGAGTACCAGATTATGCGCGATGCCTCCTTTGCCGTGATCCGTGAGATCGGTGTAGAGACCGGCGGGAGCAACATCCAGTTTGCCATGGATCCCAAAACCGGGCGCATGATCATCATCGAGATGAATCCGCGCGTGAGCCGTTCTTCGGCTCTCGCCTCCAAAGCCACGGGATTCCCCATCGCCAAACTCGCCGCCAAGCTCGCTATCGGCTACACTTTGGACGAACTCAAGAACGACATCACACGCGAAACGCCCGCTTCCTTTGAACCCTCCATCGATTACGTGGTCACTAAGGTTCCGCGTTTCACCTTCGAAAAGTTCAAGAAGGCGGATGAACGACTCACAACGTCCATGAAGAGCGTGGGCGAGGTCATGAGCATCGGCCGCACTTTCAAGGAATCTCTGCAAAAGGCTCTGCGCTCTCTGGAGACCGGGCGTTGGGGCTTCGGTTTCGACACCAAATGCCCGCAGAACCCTACCCACGAGGAAATTGCCGCCAAACTTGCCATCCCCCACGCCGAGCGGATCTTTTGGCTCCAAACAGCTTTTACCCACGGCTTTTCCATCGATGAGGTCCACGATTTGACGCAGATTGATCCTTGGTTCCTCGATCAACTACAGCAGCTAGCGGAGGCCGGTATGCACTTGGCGGAACTTGATTTGAGAAAGGCGAAGAAGCTTGGGTTCTCCGACCGTCAGATTGCGCTGGCTCGCGGGTGCTCGGAAGATGATGTACGTGCTGAGCGCAAGGCGAAGGGCATCGTTCCCACCTACCGCTTGGTGGACACCTGCGCCGCCGAGTTTGAGGCGTACACGCCATATTACTATTCCACGTATGGAGATGAGAACGAGGCACGTCCGAACGACAGGAAAAAGATTGTCATTCTCGGCGGCGGACCGAATCGCATAGGTCAGGGTATTGAGTTTGATTATTGCTGCGTTCATGCTTCTTTTGCTCTGAAGGAACTCGGGTACGAGACCATTATGGTGAACTCCAACCCGGAGACTGTCTCCACCGACTACGATACATCCGACAAACTTTACTTCGAGCCGCTGACCTTGGAGGATGTGCTCAACATCTGCGACCAGGAGAAGCCGGACGGCGTCATCGTGCAGTTCGGCGGGCAAACCCCGCTAAATCTTGCCGCCGCTTTGCAGGAGCGGGGAGTGCCCATCATCGGCACCAGCCCTCGCAGTATTGAATTGGCTGAGGATCGTAAATACTTCTCTGCCCTTCTGGATGAAATCGGTCTGAAACAGGCAGAGGCCGGCACTGCCACGAATGAGGAAGAGGCTGTGCAGGTCGCGCATCGCATTGGCTTCCCGGTGCTGGTGCGTCCCTCCTTCGTGTTGGGCGGGCGCGCCATGATGATTGTGTACGATGAGAACGAGCTGCGCACCTACATGCGCGAGGCGGTGGATGCCTCACCGGAACGTCCGGTGCTGGTGGATCGCTTCTTGCAACACGCCATGGAGATTGATGTGGATGTGATAGCCGATGGCACAACGAGTGTCGTGGGAGCTATCATGCAACACGTAGAACCTGCCGGCATTCACTCCGGCGACTCTGCCTGCATGATTCCTCCGAACAAAGTTTCCCCCGCCATGCACAAGGAGATGATGCGCGCCGCCAAAGAATTGGCCGCACGGCTCAATGTCAAGGGGCTCATGAACTGCCAGTTTGCCATCAAGGATGAACAACTCTACGTGATCGAGGTCAATCCGCGTGCTTCGCGTACCATTCCCTTTGTCTCCAAATCCATCGGCGTGCCGTTGGCTAAACTCGCGGCCAAGGTGATGAGCGGCATGACGCTTGCTGAACTGAACTTCACCAAGGAGGTGGTGCCTTCGTACTACACGGTAAAAGAAGCTGTGTTCCCGTGGAACCGCTTCCCGGGCATTGATGTGGTGCTCGGGCCGGAAATGCACTCCACGGGCGAGGTCATGGGCATAGATCGCGACCCGGAGATCGCCTACATGAAGAGCCAGATCTCAGCCTTCAACCCGCTGCCAAGCTCGGGTCTCGTCTTCATTTCCGTCAACGACCGCGACAAAGAAGTCGTTGTCCCCATTGCGCAGGATATCGCCGAGGCAGGCTTCTCCATCTGTGCCACCAAGGGGACGATGGATCACCTGCTCAAACACGGCATTACTTGCTCGCGAGCTTACAAAGTGCTGGAGGGACACCGTCCCAACATCGTGGATCGCATCAAAAACGGCGACATCGTTTTCGTCATCAACACCCCGGGTTCGCATGATGCTCGCGAGGATGAAGTGGCCATCCGCGCCGCAGCCGTGAACAACAACATCTCATACTGCACGGATCTTTCCTCAGCCAAAGCCTGCGCTGCAGCAATTCTGCACAACATGCACAAGGTAACCAGCGTGTGCACCCTGCAGGAGTTTCACGCGTGTAATGATCAGGT
>CANRJD010000115.1 GCA_947630815.1 uncultured Akkermansia sp.
GAGGAGGAGTCGACTCTTGTTACACTCCCGTTCCTTATAAAATTGAGTTTTTCGAGATGGCAGATTTACGATTTGAAAAGTTCCCGCGCTTGCGCGCGAGTTCGGCGGAGCAGATGCGAGCGAAATGTGATGAAGCTGTACACGGGCATAGTTAAAAAGGTGCGGGGATGCGGAGCAGGAGCGTAGAAAAACTTTCAAAACATTGCGTGTTGTCAGCTAGAATGATTCGTGAATATGCGATGCCTGCTTGCAGATTTCTTTTTCACCGTATTTCTTCCATGAAGCGCATGGGAAATGGGTTGAATGAGCCCAGAGAAGATTTTATTGGGACACGTGTGCGTCCCGGGCAAACGCATTAGAAATGCATTTGCCTACGTACGGATGTACGACGTACGATGCAGCAAAGCCGGGAACACGACTCCGCATGATTCGCAAGCCTTTCTAACCAACAACCATCCACGGTTTCACAACATTCCGCTCGCCCCGGCTCCGCATCCCCGCGCCTCTGGCGTGCTATAATCCAAATCGTACATCATACATCGAAAATCGTACATAGGCAGACCCCGTCTGTCTCCGCCCCTTTCTAACTACATCCGGTCAAGGCTTTATGAATACGCGTCCGCATTTGCTTTGCAGTTCCCGCAGCTCCGCTGCGCATTATTTGCAAATCGTAAATCGTAAATCGTAAATCGTAAATCGTAAATCGTAAATGGGCAAGCGCATTTTCAATGCGTTTGCCTCGTGTGTTCGTCAATTTGTTCACTCAGTTCGGCCCAGCGAGAAAAGAGAGATTCGCTTTCGCTGTCCAGTTGGCGGTATTCCTCGGTGAGGGAGCGCAACAGGTTGGCATCGGAGGTGACGTCCGGTTTGTCGAGGAGGTCGGTGATTTCAGCCTTCCTGGCATCCCTCGCGGCGATGTCTTCTTCCACCTTTTTCAGCTCAGTTTGAAGGGGTTTGATGACGCGTGCAGCGTGTTCGCGTGCGAGAGCGCGTTCGCGGCGGAGCAGTTGGCGATTTTTCTCGGTTGGACGGGGAGCTGAGGAGGAAAGCTTGCCGGAGGAATCCGCGGCGTCCGCCGCATCGGCCTCAATCTTCTCAAGGTATTGGGTCACATTGCCATAGAAGAGACGCGGGTTATGACCCGGGCGAAACTCCAGCACTTTATTGACCAGCGGATCCAGGAAGCTGCGGTTGTGGGAGACGATGCAAAAAGCGCCGGGGTATTCTGCGAGCGCACGTTGCAAAACCTCCTGGCTCTCAACATCCAAGTGGTTAGTCGGCTCATCCATGATCAGGAAGTTGGCCGGGTGCAGCAGCATGCAAACCAGAGCCACGCGAGATTTTTCTCCGCCGGAAAGGACGCCGATGCGTTTGAAAACGTCATCCCCATGGAACAGGAAGCAGCCCAACAAATTGCGCACGATAGGGAGCGTCTCGCGCGAGGCGGCCTGTTCCACACATTCCAGCACGGTTTGGGAGGGATCCAGCACGTCCGCATGCGTTTGAGAGAAGAAGGCGACGTGGGTGTGGAAACCGAACTTTACCGTGCCAGAGTCAGCCTCTTCCGTCATGGCTATCAAGCGGGAGAATGTCGATTTGCCGGCGCCGTTCACACCGACGATGGCGATGCGGTCGCCTTTCTCCATGCGGAAATTGAATCTCTTGAGCAGGTGGATGTTACCGTAGGCCTTGGAAACATATTGCAGTTCCACCACCGTCGCGCCGCCCGCCGGGGCAGGAGGAAAGTGGAAGGACATGATATCCTCATCGCTTTCTTCTTCAATCAGTTCGATTTTTTCAAGCTGCTTGAGGCGGCTCTGAACCTGGCCGGCCCTGCTGGCCTCGTAGCGGAAGCGGTTGATGAAGGCGCGCGTCTTTTCGATTTGCTTCTGCTGACTCTTGGCCGCTTTTTTCCGGGCTTCGCGTCGGGCGGCACTCTCCTTCAGGTAATAAGAGAAGTTTCCGGCATATTCCTCGGCGCGGCCGTGGTGCAGGGCAATCGTGCGCGACACCAGAGAATCGAGCAGCGCCACATCGTGCGAAATGATGCAGATCGCCCCGCGGTAGCCGCGCAGATATTGTTCCAGCCAGCGCTGACTCTGCAGGTCCAAGTGGTTCGTGGGTTCGTCGAGTAGGAGCACATCCGGCTCCCGGAGCAGGAGTTTCGCTAGGGCAATGCGCATTTGCCAACCGCCGGAGAACTCCCCGCAGTCGCGTGTAAAATCCTCATTGCCAAAGCCTAGACCGCGTAGGATCGTCTCTGCGCGCGGGCGGAGGGAGTGGGCATCGTGATCCTGAAGGATGAGCTCCAGACGTCCCAGCTCCTCCAGGGTGTCGCGGTAGGAGGGATCACTCGGATTCATCTTTTGAAAATCAGCGGATAAGCTCTCCAGTTGACGGCTCATCTCCGCGACATCACCCACCGAATCGAGGACTTCCTGCAGCAGCGGAACGCCGGAAAGATGGATGCCATCCTGCGGCAGGTAGCCGACGCGGGTATGACGGGGCAGGACGACATGACCGGCATCCGGTCGAATGTCACCGATGATGCACTTCATCAGGGTGGATTTACCGGCGCCATTGTGACCGGCGAAAGCGACGCGCTGCCCGCGCTCCACCACGAAGGAGAGCGCATCAAACAAAACCCGTGCGCCGTATGCTATGCAGAGCTCCTGGACGGCAAACTCCATAACCCATCAGCACCCGCACTGGAAAATGCGGTTGCTATTTATCTTTACGATTTGAGAAATTCGCGCACGCTGCGCAGGATCAAATGCGTTTGCCTTGGGCCTCCAGAGCGGCGTTCCAGCGGCTGATATTTTTTTCCTGCTCGGTGAAGAGATCTGTGCAGTCATCGTGGATTTCGATAGCGATGATCTTATCGCCCTGAGCTACAGCATTCACCACGGTTTGATCCTCCGGACCCTCCACCTCGCCGAAGATGGTGTGTTTGCCGTTGAGCCACTCGGTCGGCACGTGGGTGATGAAGAATTGGGAGCCGTTTGTGCCGTGCCCCGTCCAGTCCAGTCCCGCATTGGCCATGGCCAAGAGACCCGGCTTGGTGAATTTGAGCGTAGGAATGCACTCATCATCAAACTTGTAACCGGGCCCACCGCAGCCTGTCCCCTCCGGATCGCCTCCTTGGATCATGAAGTCCGCTATCACGCGGTGGAAAGTCAATCCATCGTAAAAACCCCGCTTCGCCAGGTTCAGAAAGCTTGCTGCCGTCACCGGCGTTTTGGATGCAAAAACAGTGAGACGGATGTCTCCTTTGCTCGTCTTCAGCGTGATGTGTTTGTCGGTTGCCATGCCCGCAGCATACCAGCCAAACACGACCTTGGCAAGACAAAAGGCAGACGGAGCCACCGAGCGCCGTCAGCCCCCTCCGGCTTCCCGCCCCTTTCGAACCACGCCCGATCACGGATCCAGGACATCCCGCCCGCACCCACTCCGCCAAATTCCCGCAGCTCCGCTGCGCATTATTCTAAATCGTACATCGAAAATCATTGGCATCCCATAACGTCGTCGATGCGATGACGTCATACGCATAATTACGGGGGTTG
>CANRJD010000116.1 GCA_947630815.1 uncultured Akkermansia sp.
GGCTTCTTATTGTCCTTGCACAAAGTGAAAGCTGTCTGATCCATGACCTTCAGCTCGCGGGCAATGCACTCTTCGTAGGTGATGGTATCAAACCGCGTAGCGCTGGGATCCTCCTTCGGATCCGCTGTATAAACTCCATCCACGGAGGTAGCCTTCATGACAATCTGCGCGTTCACCTCGCACGCACGCAAGGCCGCCGCCGTATCCGTGCTGAAAAAGGGATTGCCGGTGCCTGCGGCAAATACCACCACCTGACCGGAGCGCAGCAAATCCCGCGCCGTGTTGCGGACATAGGGCTCGGCCACATTCTTCATCTCTATGGCACTCATCACGTGGCATGGTACCCCGACTTCCTGCACCGCAGAGCAGATGGAAAGAGCATTCATCACTGTAGCGAGCATGCCCACGTAATCCGCCGTGGGACGATCCATACCACGCACACTCGCCTTCGCGCCGCGCCAGATGTTGCCACCTCCCACTACCACGGCAATCTGCAAGCCTGCCTGCTGCTGCGCAGCTGCAATCTCGCGGGCGATGCGCGCCACAATCTCCGGGGATATGTTGTCCTTACTCCCAGGGGCACGCAGTGCCTCCCCGCTCAACTTGAGCAGAATTCGCCTATAAGTCACGGTACTACTGGCAGCTTCACTCATGGTTTCCCCCTGTCACGTCCCGATTATGCCACACATGCCTCCGCTTTTCCAGTCTAAAATGCGTAAAGAACCACATCCGTCCCAAGAAAAAAGCGATCCCAACACGCCGTAATCGGCTCACAATGTAGCATAATAGGTTCATAATTTGCGATTTATAATTTACGGTTTTTTAGAAAATTCCTGCGCTTGTGCGCCAATTCGGTGAAGCGAGGGAGGAGGAATGAGCCGATGCACGCTAGCTCCTTTCGTACAGGGCTCGCAGTGAGTTCGAATAAAAAAGCTTTGGGAAAAGTTCAACGCGCGCTCCCCTTCCGGTGTCTCACCGGTAACGGGTCTCCCAGTGCGCTGTGAAGGAGAGAGCACGGCGCACCGCACCAAGGGAGCCCCGGGTTTCATAGGTAGTAAGTTGGAACGCCCGCGGGAGAAATCCTGCGGGCGTTTTTCTCTCCTCATCCTGCACAGCCCGCATCCGGCATTCCAAGAATCATACCGGGCATCATTTTATGCCCCGCAAAAAAGCTTTCCACATTCATCTTGCGCGCGCCCGGTGGCTGTAAGGTGGAGATGCGAATGGCACCGCCATGCACTCCGCCGCATGAAACTATGAGACCATCGGTCCCGGCCTCCAACACCATACCCGGAGTAGCATCCAGCGGTTTGACCATGTTGGCAAACACATCGACGGGCGGGAATATTTTCAGAGGCTTATCCGATCCGCTTTTAACGGATGGATACAGCGTGTAAGTCCCCGGCCATGAATGATATGCTCGAATCTTACGCGCCACCTGAAAAGCCGGTTGAGTCCAATCGATGCACCCATCGGCCCGCGTAAGTTTGGGTGCATAGGTCGTTAAGCTTTCATCCTGCTCTATGCGCTCTGCAGTGCCGTCTTGCAGGGCGCGAATCGCCTGCAGCAAGGGAGCCGGCGCAAGCTCTGCCAATATATCATGTAAGTCCTCCGCCGTTTCCGTTCCGCGCAAACCGATGGAGGCGCGACAGATGATATCCCCGGCATCCAACTTCTTCACCACATGGATAATGGAGATACCGGTTTCGTCATCACCTGCTTCAATGGCTGCCTGAATGCATGCGGCACCGCGGTGACGAGGCAAAAGGGAAGCATGCGCATTAATGCACGCAATGCGCGGCACATCAAGAACCGCCTGCGAGAGAATCTGCCCGTAGGCCATCACCACCACAAAATCCGGCTTCAACGCCTCAAGCGCCTCAAGTGACTCTGCACTGCGCACACTCTCCGGCTGCAGCACCGGCAACCCGTACGTGAGCGCCTTTTGCTTCACCCGTGGCGCTGTGAGCACCTGATGCCGCCCGACGGGACGATCGGGCTGGGTGATGAGAGCCACGAGCTGACCTGTGCTCTGCAAAGCCTGCAGAGAGGGAAGGGCTATGTCGCCGGTAGCCATCATCACAATGCGCATGCACTCTTTTAGGGGGAAAGCGGCCTCTTGTCAAGCGATTTTTCAGGACAACCAAGGTAAACGCAGGGCAACCGCATTAGAAAATGCGGTTGCCTATGTACGATGGACGATGTACGATGTACGATTTATTAATAATGTGCGCGTTGCGCAGATTCTTTTCGGATCATTAACGTATGCAGAGATTCCTCTAGATCCATCATTATGATGACCGGTTGTTGTGATGATTTTGATACGTATAAACATGGATATCAGCCAATAAGAGTATTTTCTCCGTTGATGAACTTCTCTCAAATACGCCTGCTCCAGAAATTTTTACGCACACGTGTCCCAATAAAATCTTCTCTGGGCTTCATTCAACCCATTTCCCATGCGTTTCCAACAGACAAAGGAAGTAAGCCCGACAAGATGTCAAACCATTGACGATTCGGCATAGCAGTGAACCCGGCATAGCGTAACACCAGTTGCTTTCCTCCTATCAACGCATCATCATTTCAGGATTTCCGCTATGCACCGGCTCGGCGATCTCGCGCGTAGCGCGCCAGCATTCAAATCGTAAATTGACTCACCGCCGCCCCATCGGCGGTTCGCCCCTGCGGGGCAGCGCATCCGCGCTGTCCATACGCACTTACAGCCGTCGCGCGTGTTGTAAATCGTAAATCGTAAATAACCAAAGGATTATGCTGCATGATGTGCTATGAACTGCCATTGGGGGTGCTTTTTCTTGGGACGGATGTGAATAATTCCTTGACATAACGGAAAAGAATGATACACTCCGTTCCACGCTGCGATGGAAACGCAGCACATCACGCTATGAAAAAAGAACTGCATCCCGATTATCACCCGGTCGTTTTCGTGGACATCTCCACGGGACGCCGTTTCATCACTCGCTCCACGGTAAAGTCTGCCAAAACGGAAGAAATCGATGGCGTGGAGCACTATGTAGTATCCTGCGGCATTACGTCGGACTCGCACCCCTTCTTTACCGGCCGCAATCAGTTTGTGGATACAGAGGGACGCATCGACAAGTTCCAGAAACGCTTCGGTACGGTGCGACGTGCGCGTAAGCCCTCCAAGGCGTCCTAAAGCAACACGTGAACATCTCTTACTGACCCGGGTAGCCCGAGCTGCCCGGGTCTTTTTTTCGATTTGCCGTCTAATCCAACGATAGAAAAATACGTTCATCATGAGCGGGCACGTGGATTCGACACACAGACGACGGGAAATCTAGCTCCACTGGCGCGCTAAATTCCGAATCGTGAATGTGTGGCGTTTTTTCGCTCTTCGTATAATTTTGTGGAATGACCCCACAGAGCAATTCTACAAAGTCGGCAAATTATGCGGTAACAACC
>CANRJD010000117.1 GCA_947630815.1 uncultured Akkermansia sp.
GTTATGTCGAGGAGCTCCGTTGAGGATTTCCCTCTCAGCGCTTCTGATTATACCACCTCGAATCAATAGTGTACGATGTACGATTGCCAAATTTGCGCGCGGGGCGCGGAATTGTCATGGACGGTATGGCAAAAAAATCCCGTCGATGGGGACAACATCGACGGGAGAAAAACGAAAGTTGGGGTTGCTGTCAGATCTTGCCGAAGAGAGATTTGCCCTCGGAAAGGAGGTCAGACGTAGCAACTTTGAGGCGCTCGCAGATGCCTTGCTCGCCCTTCTTGAGGTAAGAACGCGGGTCGTACACCTTCTTGTTGCCCACTTCACCGTCAATCTTGAGCATGCCATCGATATTCTGGCACATGTGCATGACGATTGGCTTGGAGAAAGCATATTGAGTGTCTGTGTCGATATTCATCTTCACTACGCCGTAGGATATGGCCTCGCGGATGTCGCAGAGGTCGGATCCAGAGCCGCCGTGGAACACCAAGCGCATATCCTCACCATGCTTATCCATCACTGCTTTCTGGCCATCGCGCAGAATCTTCGGTTCCAACTTCACCGCGCCTGGCTTGTACACGCCGTGCACGTTGCCAAAGGTTGCGGCAAGCATGAACTCACCCAAACCGTGCAGAGTTTCGTAGGTGAGCAGCATGTCCGCCGGGGAGGTGTAGAGCTTGGCAGCGTGCTGGCCGCTGTTGTCCACGCCATCTTCTTCACCGCCCACTACACCGATTTCAATTTCGAGCACGATACCCACCTCGGCGCACTCCTTGAGCATTTGCTTGGAAATTTCGAGATTCTGTGCCATGGGAAGGGCGCTAGCATCCAGCATGTGCGAATTGAACAGCGGACCCTTGCCGGCGGCAATGCGCTTCTTAGATTCTGCGATAAGGGGACGCAGGAAACTGTCGATCTTGTCTGCCTGGCAGTGATCCGTGTGCAGAGCAACCAACACATCATACTTCTCCGCGAGGCGATGCACAGCTTCCGCCAGCACAATAGCACCAGTGGCCGAATCTTTTACAGCTGTACCAGAGGCAAACTGACCGCCACCAAGGGAAATCTGGATGATACCATCGGACTTGGCCTCGGCAAAGGCTTTCAATGCGCCGTTAATCACTTCAATGGTGGTGACATTCACGGCAGGGTAGGCATAGCCTTCCTTCTTGGCCGTGTTGAGCATTTTAATGTACTGTTCTTGGGTTGGAACTGGCATGGTTCTGAATTGGGTTGGAATGTTGCGGATGCAGCTTACGCCCTCCGCCTGCGCCTAGGGTACCACGCTCATTTCCATTTGGCAAGACAATTTCACTGCGCGGGATGGCCAAGCACATCCGTCCCAAGAAAAAGCACCCCCAATAGGTAGCAAACGGCACGTTGTTCAGCACAAGCCGTTGGTTATTTACGATTTACGACGGAGGCAGACGGGGCCCGCCTATGTACGATGTACGAGGTACGATGTACGATTTGGAAATAATGCGCAGCGGAGCTGCGGGAAAGCGGAGCAGATGCGAGCGGAATGTGGTGAAACTGTGCGTGGATGATGGCAGAGGGGGCCTGCCCATGTACGACGGAGGCGCTTGACGCGCCTATGTACGATGTACGAGGTACGATGTACGATTTGGAGATAATGCGCAGCGGAGCTGCGGGAAAGCGGAGCAGATGCGAGCGGAATGTGGTGAAACCGTGCGTGGACGATGGCAGAGGGGGCCTGCCCATGTACGATTTACGATGTACGATGTACGATTTGGAAAGTTCGCGCGCGTTGCGCGGGGGAGAGCGGAGCAGGAAGCGCTTGACGCGCCTATGTACGAGGTACAACACGCACGACGGCCCCAAGCAGCTGCGAGGCAGCTGCTCATGTACGATGTTGGATGTACGATGTACGATTTGAATGCTAGCGCGCCAGAGGCGCGGGGAAACGGTCGTCGACGCGGTAAGTGCGTATGGACAGCGCGGATGCGCTGCCCCGCAGGGGCGAACCGGCAGGGTGGTGCCGGTGAGTCAACTTGCCGAATTCGCGCGCGTTGCGGCCAGGGCAAACGCATTTGAGAGAAGTCAATTAACAAAGAAAAATACTCTTATTGATTGATATCGATTTTGTACGTATCAAAAACCGTGATAATCAGTGGTCATCATGATGATGGTTCTAAAGGAATCTCAGCATACATGAATGATCCAAAAAAAATTTGCGCAATGCATACATTATTAATAAATCGTACATCGTACGTCGTCCATCGTGAATAGGCAAACGTATTTTCTGATGCGTTTGCCTTGCATGTATCCAAAATAGGCTTGACATTCATGCGCGCGTGAGTAAACTGAGCGCTCCTTTAATCACACTATGAGCGCGTATAGAAGCCACACTTGCAATCAACTTCGCCCGACCCACATCAACCAGCGTGTCACTTTGGTGGGATGGGTAGATACTGTGCGTGACCACGGCGGCGTCATTTTCATTGACTTGCGGGATCGCGAGGGTAAGACACAAGTTGTTTTTCACCCGGAGAATAATGCGGGGCTGGCCAAGGAAGCTGAAGGGTTGCGTGTGGAATCTGTCATTCAGGTGAGCGGCAAGGTGGTGGCGCGTCTCAAGACGGATGAGGTAGATGCCACCAATCCGGATCTTGCCACAGGTGAGATTGAAGTGGAAGCCGATGAGATGAATATCCTGAACCGTGCGGCCGTTCTTCCATTTCAGTTAGATCGTAATGTGGCAAATGAGGACATACGTCTTAAATATCGCTTCCTCGACCTGCGGCGTCCGGAGATGCAGCGCAACATGATCCTGCGCCACCGCATCACCAAGACCATGCGCGATTACCTCGATGAGCAGGGCTTTCTAGAAATTGAAACCCCGATCCTTTCCAAGAGCACGCCGGAGGGCGCGCGCGACTTTCTCGTGCCGAGCCGCCTTTCTCCCGGTACGTTTTATGCATTGCCGCAAGCGCCGCAGCAGTACAAGCAGCTGCTCATGGTGGCCGGGCTGGAGAAATATTTTCAGGTGGCGCGCTGCTTCCGTGATGAAGATTTGCGAGCGGATCGTCAGCCCGAGTTCACGCAGATTGATATCGAGGCGTCCTTCATCACCCCGGAGGATATCTACGGCTGGGTGGAGGCCATGCTGCAGCGCGTCTTCCGCGAGGCTGTCGGAACGGAAATCAACATCCCCTTTGAACGCGTCACTTGGCGCGACGCCATGGATCAATACGGATCTGACAAGCCTGATCGTCGCTTTGAGATGAAGCTCACGGATTGCTCGGATATTTTTGCGAAGAGTGACTTCCGCGTCTTTTCCGGAGCGATTGCTGCGGGCGGCGTGGTGAAGGCCATTAACGCCAAGAACTTCTCCCCCTCCGTTGGGCAGGTGGACTCCCTCACGCAGACCGCTGTGGAAGCCGGCGCGAAGGG
>CANRJD010000118.1 GCA_947630815.1 uncultured Akkermansia sp.
TTGCTCTCCACACAGAAAGTAACTCTGTTCTTGCTTGTTTACTCATTTTAAGTTGCATATGTTTGATATTAACCCTTCATTTTTGAGGCATCAAGCTTTCAGAAATTTCTTTTTTCCCGTTTTTTACGTCCCTTCGGTGACCTTATTTTTGAGGCAATGCGCGTGTGTTGAAAATGCGTTTGCCGTGAATTTTTGGCTTGTCAATTGCTTCATTTCCATGTAAACTTCTGCCCGCAGCGTTCCTGCTGCCTCAAATATGGTACTCATAGTTCAGCGGTAGAGCATCAGATTGTGGTTCTGAGAGTCGTGGGTTCGAATCCCACTGAGTACCCGAAAAATACGCCTTGCGGTTTTCAATTTGGAAATTCGTGCGTGTTGCGCCGAAGGTCTTGCCGGTTTAGCTCAGTGGTAGAGCACCCGATTTGTAATCGGACGGTCGTCAGTTCGAATCTGACAACCGGCTCGAGGCGGCGCGAGGCGCCGCCTATGGACGATGTGGGGAGTGGGCGCGCTCACACGTGTCCCAATAAAATCTTCTCTGGGTTCATTTAACCCATCCCTCATGCGTTCCCGTGGACAACTCGCAATGTTTTGAAAGTTTCTCTGCGCACCGGCTCGGCAATCTCGCGCGTAGCGCGCTAGCATTCAAACCGTAAATCGTAAATCGTAAATGACCAACGGCTTATGCTGCATGATGTGCCACGAACTACCTGCTGGGGGTGCTCTTTCTTGGGACGGATGTGGGGCGCGCTTGTGGCGCGGGGGAATTCGGGCTTGCCAAAGAGCGTTATCAGTGGTATGGTACGCGCATGGTGTCAGAGCTGATGCAGTACAGCGGCGGTGCTCTGGAGTGCAACGGCTATTTGGTGGTGGGCGCTCATGGAGAATGCGTGGCAGTGGATGCGCCCGATGGTTTTGCCGAGTGGGCGCTCGCGCAACTTTCAGGAGCAAGGCGCATCACCCACCTGCTGCTCACGCACCAGCACTTCGACCATATTCAGGATGCTGCCTCCCTGCAACGCGCAACCGGTTGCCTCGTGCACGCCGGGGCGGCGTATGACCCAAGCCTTACTCTCGCACAAAATGCGCTGGCATGGGGCTTGCCTGAGCCGGAGTCCTTTGTCGTGGATGCCGTGGTGCCCGCGCAGGACGTCACGCTGACGCTTGCCGGTATGCCGTGGCGAGCGCTGCATGTGCCGGGACACGCGCCGGACAGCTTGGCATGGTACGCCACTGAGTGCGGGGAGGTGTTTACGGGCGACGCTTTATTTGCCGGCTCTGTGGGACGCACCGATTTTCCGGGAGGCAATGCACAGACGCTGCAGGAAAGCATCAGGCGCAAGATCCTGACGCTCGACCCGCACACCGCCGTGCACCCGGGACACGGTCCCGGCACCAGCGTGGGCGAGGAGCTGCTCAACAACCCCTTCGTCCACCTCTGAAATCTTATCAGAAATACACGATCATGACATTCGAAGAATTAGGACTCTCCGCACCTGTGCTGCAAGCCGTGAAGGATTGCGGTTACACTGCGCCAACGCCTATCCAGGAACAGGCCATTCCCCATGTGCTCGCCGGGCGAGATGTCATCGGCGCTTCACAGACCGGTACGGGTAAGACAGCAGCCTTTGCTCTGCCCATACTCACCCGTCTGCAACACACCGGCCGTCCGCAGGCTCTCGTGCTGGAGCCCACAAGGGAATTGGCTGACCAGCTCGCCGAGGCCTTCCGCACCTACGCCGCGCACACCGATATTACCGTAGGTCTGCTGTACGGCGGCGTGGGCTATGGCCAACAGGCCGATGCTCTCAAAAAGGGAGTCGATGTGGTGGTGGCTACTCCGGGACGGCTTGTGGACCACTTTTACCGCGGCAACATGAAGTTTAAGGAGGTGAAAACCCTCGTGCTCGACGAGGTGGATCGCATGACGGATATGGGATTCCTGCCCATTGTCCGAAAAATTGTGAACTTGTGTCCATGGGACGGACGACAAACGCTTTTCTTCTCCGCCACGATGCCGCAGGTACTGCAAGGCTTTGCCAAGTGGTGTCTCACCGACCCGTATGAGGTGGCGATTGCCCGTCATGAAGTGGCATCCACCATTTCCCACGCCTTTTACCCGGTGGGGCTGGATCAGCGCGATGAGCTGCTGCTTGCTCTCGTCAAGCAGACCAATTTCAGCAACATGATGATTTTCACCCGCACCCGCAAGGAAGCCGATATGGTGGCTAACATGCTCTCCCGTTCCGGCTGGGGAAAAGCAGTGGCCGTCATGCACTCCGACATTCCGCAGAAGGAACGTATGGCCGCCCTGCGCGGCTTCAAGGAGGATAAGTACCGCATCCTCGTGGCCACGGATGTGGCTGCCCGCGGTATTGATATCAACGGCGTATCCCACGTGGTCAACTACCGCGTGCCGGAAAACCCTGAGGACTACGTGCACCGCATCGGTCGCACGGGGCGTGCCGAGGCGCAGGGAGATGCCTTCACCCTGCTCACGGCGGATGAAGTGGACTTCGCGAAGTCGATCGAAATTTTCCTCAAGCAAAAGGTGGAACGACGAAAACTCGAGGGCTTCCCCTACGTTTACACGGCCCTCTTGGATGAAGACGCCCCCCCGTTGCGCAAACCGCGTCCCGCTGCCGGCGGACGCCGTCGCTGAAGTGTAAAGCCATGCGCGTGCTCTCCATAGACCCCGCTATCCGCAACACAGGCTACGCTGTGATTGAGGGGGATCACCGCTCCGCCCGCGCTTTGGAGTACGGCACGCTGTCGCTCAAAGACAGCCTGCTGCAAAGCGCCTGTCTGCTGGAAATACACCGGCACGTGCTTTCCCTCATCGACAAATGGCACCCGGATGAACTTGCGATTGAGGGGATCATCTACGTACAATCGCACCGCACCGCCATCACAATGGGGTCTGCGCGTGCCGCCACGGTGATTGCCGCTGCTGACCGCAACGTTCCTATCATGGAATACCCGCCCCGCTGCGCTAAATTGGCTGTTGTGGGGCGCGGCAACGCCCAAAAAGAGCAAGTGGCCTTCATGGTGCGCGCCCTGCTCAATCTGAGTGAAACCCCCGCTCCGGATGCGGCAGACGCGCTCGCTATCGGCTTTGCCCATTTGGCAGCCACAGATCCGCTGCGCGCAAGCCTCTTTGCCAAGCGGCGCTACATTTGAACCGGTCGCTCAACCACGCCAAACGCACTTGGATGAAGTCGAAAAGTAGAGAGTTCCCGCGCAACGCGCGCAAACTTCGCAATCGTACATCGTACATCGTACATAGGCATCCCCCGTCTGCCCCCGCCCTTTTCTAACCACCCCCGCGCATAGTTCCATCATATCCCGTCCGCACTTGCTCTGCCAAATCCCGCGCAACGCGCTCGAATTTCCAAAT
>CANRJD010000119.1 GCA_947630815.1 uncultured Akkermansia sp.
GCCGAAGCGAACATCTCCATCCCCTTCCCCATTCGTGATGTCCGCCTGCCGAAAAAACCATGATTCATTTACGATTTGCAGATAATGCGCAGCTGAGCTGCGGGGATGCGAAAGCGGCCGACGGCTGGAAGGCCGATTAGCCAGCCCGCAGGGCTGCCCCGCAGGGGCGAAAGCGACCGACGGCCGTAAGGTCAATTAGCCAAAAGCGATAGCTTTTGTCCCAACGGGATGAGGAGTCGTGAGGCGACTCCGAAGCAAAGCTCGTGAGGCAAGCTTTTAGAAGCGTAGCGGAATTTTCAAAACGAAACGAGCCGCAAAGGCAGGTCACATGAGAGCACGTAGCGCGTCTGCGGCAGCGTGTCCGATGGATTCCGGATCGGCTACGGAACCGCGTTGAATGTGACGCAAAGCAAGACCATCCGGGCAGAAATAGAGTACGCGTAACTCAAGCACTGGACCCTGAATTTTTGCATAGCCTCCCACCGGTACAGAGCAATCCGCATTCAATGCTGCCAGGAAAGCCCGCTCGGCACGGACGGTCAGTTCACTCGGTTCATGATTCATGCAGCGTACAAGTTCGCACGTTGAGACATCACAACGCTGCACCTCCACGGCGATAGCTCCTTGGCAGAGAGCAGGCATGAAGCTGTCGCAGTCCAAATCTACCAACGTTACGGTGTCCGGAACAATGTCCCGCAACTCACCTAAACGATTCAATCCCGCGCGGGCGAGGATGATGGCATCCATCTGCTCGCACTCCGCAAGCTTGCGCAGACGAGTCGTCACATTCCCACGTAGCTGAACCGTTCGCGCCCGCCCACTCCAATAAGCCTGCACCAATGCAGCACGCCGCACGCTGGAAGTGCCGATGACCGGGGCGTCCACGTTTGCCCCGCGGCGGATGACAAGTGTGTCGTTGATGACCTCACGCGGGAGTACAGCGGCAATCTGCATGCGCTCATCTATGACGCCGGGCATATCCTTGCAGCTGTGCACGGCGCAATCGATCTCGCCACGAGCCAGCGCCTCCTCAATTGCAGCGATGAACACCCCCTTATCCGCCGTGCCGGTAGCCTTGTTGACCTCGCAGAGAGGGATATCGGTTCGCTCATCGCCGGCAGTGCGGATGGGTACAATCTGAGTCTCCATACTCGGATGTGACGCACGCAGAGCTTGCTCCACCAACTGGGCCTGCCGTACAGCTAGCTCGCTGCCGCGCGTACCGATACGAAAGAACTTATGCTGCATGGGGGCATTGTAGCGCATGGGACGCGGGCTGTCAAATGAGAGAACCAAGGCAAACGCATTAGAAAACGCGTTTGCCTATGTACGATGTACGATTTGAGGATTGCCTCGCGTCTTAGTACACGTCCTTCTGGTAACGTTTCTGCGCCTTGAGATCGGCTAGGTATTCAACGGCGGCCTCCGGACTGCGTCCGCCTTCGCGGGCAATGATCGCAAGCAGCGTTTGCTCCACATCCTTGGCCATGCGGTTGGCATCGCCGCACATGTAAACGGCTGCTCCCTTTTCCAGCCATTGCCATATCTCAGCGCCTGCTGCATCCATGAGGTGCTGCACGTAAATCTTATGATCCTGGTCGCGGCTCCACGCCACACTCATCTTGAGAGCGCCACTCTCCACGAGTGGAGCGAGTTCATCCTCATAGCAACCGTCAGTAGCCTTATACGGGTTGCCAAAGAAAAGCCACATGGGGCCGGTGGCTCGATCAATGACTCGCTGCTGCCAGAAGGCACGGAAGGGCGCAATGCCCGTGCCTGGGCCGACCATGATGATGGGCGTCGCACCGTCCTCCGGCAAGCGGAAATTCTTGTTGCTGTGCACAAACACGCGCACCTTGTCGCCGGGTTTGACGCGATCTGCCAAGAAAGTGGAACACACGCCGTTGCGGGCGCGATCATGCGATTTGTATCTCACAGCCCCCACGCACAGACTCACCTGCCCGGGCACCTGTGCCGGGCTGCTGGCGATGGAGTACAGGCGCGCCGTGAGCTTGGGCAGCACGGCTACGAGTTCCGCGCCGCTGGTAAAGCGAGGCTTCATCTCCTCATCCTGCGCCAAATCCAGTAAATCGCGTCCCCACACAAAATCTTTCAGCTGCTCTTTGTCAGCGAGGATCGCCTCCAGCTTCGCACTACCGGCAGAGGCATTCCACTTGGAAAGCGTGCTCTTCTTGAGACCGGTGATATCGTACGTGGTGATGAGCGCCTCGCGCAGCGTCATCTGCTCACCCGCTGCATCCACGACTTCTGAAGCATCCAAGCCCAGCGCCGCTATCAACGAATCAACCAACGCCGGGTCGTTGTTCGGCAGCACCCCCAACGCGTCGCCCGTCACATAGGTCAGACCCGAATCCCCCAACGAAATATCCACATTGATTGTCTCTTTCGCACTTCCCGGTTTCGTGATGTGGCGCACGTCCATAATTTCTGCCGGATACGGATTTTTGATGCTGTACACTTCCATAGTCGCATTGAATTTATCTGCACGTCACTCTACCCGATAGACCGCATTTTGTCAAGTTACCACCAGGGCAAACCAGGGTAAACGCATTTGAGAGAAGGTCATCAACAGAGAAAATGCTCTTATTGACTGATATTCCTGTTTATACGTATCAAAATCATCACAACAACCGGTCATCATAATGATGGATCTAGAGGAATCTCTGCACACGTTAATGATCCGAAAAGAATCTGCGCAACGCGCACATTATTAATAAATCGTACATCGCACATCGTACATCGTACATAGGCAAACGCATTTCTAATGCGTTTGCCCTGCAGGGCAAACCAGGGCAAACGCATTAGAAAATTGGATTCATTTTAAGGAGGGAGACAAGAGGTTCATTTATGTCCTAAATCGTTGCCAAACAATATATCATCGAGTACATCTGTATCCCACGTTGCCCTCAGTCTCAGCCTCTGGAGTGGTACTTTCAGTCCCTCATGACGTGCCTTGTACTGTTTGATGAGTACGAGCGCGAATCTCAAAACTCGTGAAAAGTTCTCTGCACTGTTCCCTTTCCTCTTGCGTCCTCTATCCTCGTTGAACACCACGTCCAACACCCAATGCAGACTGTTTTCTATCCCCCAGTGACTCCTTATACTTCCTGCAATCTGCTGTGCGCTCGCATGCCGATTGCTCACTATGTAGAAGCGTTGTTCTTGCGTCGTGCTTCCGCTCTTTTTGTCACAGCTCTCTTTGCTCACTTTCACCACCGCCGCCAATCCCTCCCAGCGCATTGCCTCAAAAATAAAGTCACCGAAGGGACGTAAAAAACGGGAAAAAAGAATTTTCTGAAAGCTTGATGCAT
>CANRJD010000120.1 GCA_947630815.1 uncultured Akkermansia sp.
GGGCAAACATTCCGACTCATCCACCTTTGTGATTTGATACTTGGCCGGGACGAGGTGCTGAAATACATCCCGCCCGCGGGAGAAAATGAGGGGAAAGAATTGCCCCAGGCGTCACAAAAAACGGCCATGGGCAGCACTTCTCTAGATGGCGCCACTTCGCCCAAGGATGCGCAGTACGCGGAGGGAGTAGCTGCCCTACGCCGCCTGCCGACCGCTCTGCGGCGCGCCTGGCTGGCGGAAAACATGGGTTTGTGCTATACGCAGAGCAATGCCCCCGCCTACATGGCGCCCCATGTCGCGAATGATAACGCCCTCTTTGTCGATGAGCAGGGGAAGGAGAGAAAGCTCTCGGAGGTAGCAACCGACAAAATGGTCTCCGACTGGGTGGCAGCTACCAAGGCGGCACTCGCCGTGGGGCATGAACAGGTTGCCACGCCTTTCAAAGAGGAACTAAGAGCTCTCGCCGTGCAAACTGCTACGCATATTCTGAATGAACTGCCAAAGGGAGTGCGTTACTCTTGGTTGGCATTTACAAACAAATTGCTATTTCAGGCAGATGGGAAACCCGTTTATCCGCCAAGCCGAAAATCTTCTACATGGGGGTATGTGACGGTTCAAGAGTTTAAGGTAGTATATGTTGGTAGCAAGCTCTACTACTCACCCGGGGGGGCAGATCGAGCATGCACGATGGCCTGAGATGAATACTTGGGGTACTCGTTGGTTCACCGTCGGCCGTTGCGAAAACTTGGTCGGCATTGAGGCCATCAACGACTCCTTCAAGGCAGATGTGGACGCCATGCGCGCCGCCTATGAGAAGTCGCCCTTCTACAAAAAATAAGCGGGAAAAGTCACGGCAAACGCATTTGAGAGAAGGTCATCAACAGAGAAAATGCTCTTATTGACTGATATCCATGTTTATACGTATCAAAATCATCACAACAACCGGTCATCATAATGATGGATCTAGAGGAATCTCTGCATACGTTAATGATCCGAAAAGAATCTGCGCAACGCGCACATTATTAATAAATCGTACATCGTACATCGAAAGTTGACTCACCGCCGCCCCATCGGCGGTTCGCCCTTCGGGCAGCGCCTTCGCGCTGTCCATACGCACTTACCGCCCGCTAACGCGTGCGCCCTCATCGGGGCCGTCGTGCGTGTTGTACATAGGCAAACGCATTTTCTAATGCGTTTGCCCTGCGGGAAAAGTGAGGCTGCTCGACTACTTCTGCCCAGAATGCCCGGTCAAAAGATAAATCCAGATATATTCTGCCTACTCAGAAAAATAAAGAGAAGAAACTGCCCAAGGAGTTGCAATGGGTTTGCCATCGGGAGAACTTCCCGGGAAAGCGTGATACGCTTCTCCTGTGCACGAATGTGGCAGGTAAGGAAACCATCCGGGGCAAGCGCATTAAAAAAGGTGGTTGCTATTTACGATATGCTGATTGTGATTTATTGATAACGTGTGCGTTGCACAGCCATGCTATTTTTGCGGGCGCACGAGGTCAAGCAGATCGTCGGCAGACAGATGGAGAAGCAATTTTTCCATGCCGCCGGAGAGCAGGGCATCGGCCATGGCCGATTTACGGTGTAACATGGTGTGAATGTTCTGCTCGATAGTGCCGATGGAGATGAGGGGGTGGATGAAAACGGGGTGTTTTTGGCCAATGCGGTGGGCGCGGTCACTGGCCTGATTTTCTACAGCGGGGTTCCACCAGCGATCGAAATGGATGACATGGTGCGCACGGGTGAGGGTGAGGCCGGTGCCGGCAGCCCGCAGCGAGAGCAGGAAGAACGGTGGTCCTCCCGGCGCTTGAAATTGCTGCACGAGTCTCTGACGCTCGTCGATGGGTGTTTCGCCATGCAGCATGAGTCCCGGCGCACCGAAAATCCCTTCCAAAAAGTCATGCAGATGGGGCATGATACTGCGGTACTGCGTAAAGACAAGGCAGCATTCTCCAGCTTCGTGTATGTGCTCAGCCAAGTGTCCGAGTCGTTGGAATTTGCCGGAGATGGCAGGGTCGTAATACGACTCGCCGAGGTATTGCGCAGGGTGGTTGCAGATCTGCTTGAGACGTCCGAGAATGGGCAGAATAAGCATGAGACGCGTTTGAGCATTTTCTTCCGCCAACACAGCACGCAAGTTTTCCACCTCCTTAGCGTACAGGCGCGCCTGTTCCGGCGTGAGATGGCAGTACGCCGGCTGTTCGGTTTTTGGCGGCAATTCCGGCAGCAGAGCGGGGTCACTCTTGACGCGGCGCAGCATGAACGGACGCACCAGTCGCCTCAGGGGAGCGTAATCATCTCCCATGTCGCGCACCATCGCGTGGAAGTCTTTTTCTGTGCCGAGTAAGCCGGGGTTAAGGAAGTCGAAGAGGCTGTGCAGTTCCGTCAGCGAGTTTTCGACGGGCGTGCCGGTGAGCGCCGCTCGCCGCCGGGTTTGTAGACGAAGGATGGCTTGCGTGCGCAGCGACTGGGGGGATTTGATGGCCTGTGCTTCATCCAGGACGATGGCTTGCCAATCGCAGTTCGCCAATACCTCTTCACGGGTGGCAATGCCGTAGGTGGTGATCGCCACGTGCGCGCGGCGCGTGAGCCAGGCAGGATTGGTGTGCAGATAACGGGCGTCTGTCTGACTCAGCGCATAAGGGTGCAACACCGCCACACGCAGTTGAGGCGCAAAGCGCGCGAGCTCTTGCTGCCAGTTGGTGAGCAGTGAAGCCGGGGCAATGACAAGCGCACAGCCCGCCCCCTCCCCAAGTTGTCCCATGCATTCCAAATGAGCCAGCCATGCGATGACCTGCAGCGTCTTGCCCAGCCCCATGTCATCGGCCAAGCAGGCGCCAAAGCCTGCTTCTGTCACGTTTGCCAAAAAACACACCCCATCTTTTTGGTACGGGCGTAGGGTGCGTTCCAACTCCGGCGGAAGAAGTGGCTCTTCATTAGAAAAATGCAAATTGCTGAGCGCGAGAGCCAAATTTGCCCCGGCCGCCACCCGAACGCCGTCTTCAACAGGTGGCAATTTTTCCGTGGCGCTGCTGCGGCGTCCCATCAGAAAACGCAGACCGGAGAGCAGGGGAATGCCGGCATGGGTCATGCTCACAGCCTGCATCCAGCTGGACATGAGACGCTGCAGACGTTCTCGATCCAAACGCACCCATTCGCCGCGGAAACGCACCAATCCCTCGTCTCCCTCGCACAGCGCCTTCCATTCCTCGTCCGTA
>CANRJD010000121.1 GCA_947630815.1 uncultured Akkermansia sp.
CTCTAGCATACTTTGAACTTCTTGGCACCCTTTTTTGTGCCAAGAACCTGTTGCATTTAATCTTGCAATCCACAAATCATCATTTTTTTGAAAAACAAGATTGAAATCAGGCTCCGAATGTGATAGATAAGGGAAAGACTTTTTTCCGAAAACGTCGTTGATCTACCGTCGGCGGATCAGTGGCAATAGCATCTTCCCCTATGATCACCATCATTACTGACAAGGAACTCCCTGCTGCCGAAGTTGGACTTTGGATCAAGGCACAGCAGGCTGTGGAGGCCAAGAATTACAAGTACGCCGTAAGCATATTGCGTACGCTCGTCAAGCGGGCTCCGGGCTTTTTGAAGGGTCGGGAGGTGTTGCGCGCGTGCGAGGTGAAAGTCACCCCTGACGCGGGTCGCAAGTCGTCTATTCTCACGGGTGTTCGGCTTACCACTACCCGCCGCGATCCGGAGACCATGTTGACAACCATTGAGGATGAGCTGGAAAAGGATCCGTATTCGATTCCAGCGAACGAGAGTCTCTTTGCGGCGGCGACGGATCTGAATTTGCCGGAAATCGCAGCGTTTGCGTTGAAGACAATATGTCAGGGTCAGCCTAACCCAAAGAAGCATCTGCATCTGCTGGCCAACCATTACATCAAGAACGAGCAGTTTGCCGAGGCGGCGGAGACCTACCGTCGCGTTCTCAAGATAGACCGCACGGATCCTGTGGCGCAGCGTGGCGAGAAAGATTGTGCGGCTCGTGCGTCCATGCGCCAAGGCAACTGGGAAGCCAGTGGCGATTTCCGTTCCAAAATGAAAAACCAGAATGCCACTGCCGATCTGGAGAGTGCGGACAAGGTAGGGCTTACCCGAGCGGAGATGGAGACACGCCTGGCTCAGCTCTCGCAGGAATACGCCGCAGACAACACCAATCTCCAGGTGGTGAAAGGAATTGCTTCTGTGTATGAGCAGATGGAGGATTTCGCCAACGCCTATTCCTTCTACGCATACGCATTCCAACTGAGCGGATCGACTGACCTGTCGATCAACGACAAGGCGATGGAGATGCGCGAGAAGGTGATGCAGGCTGAGCTGGAATATTACCAAAGTGTGCTGGCGCAGGATCCGAACAACGAGGAAGCCAAGGCGCAGTTAGCCCAGCGCAAAAAGGAGATAGCGCTGACGGTGGTGGCGGATGCCAAAGCACGTGTGGAGGCCAATCCGACGGACGCTCAGCTGCAGTTCAAGTACGGGCAGGCGCTTTACGATGCCGAGCAGTTTTCGGAGGCTATACCCGCCTTGCAGCGGGCACGCACGAATCCCAACCTGCGCGTGAAAGCCATGCTGATGCTCGGCAAGTGTTACGCTTCCAAGAATATGACGGATATGGCCATTCGCCAGCTCGAGGAGGCAAATAGCGAGTACGTCAACATGGATGACACCAAAAAAGAGCTCCTGTACACCATCGCTACGCTGCACGAGAAAGCGGGCAACAAAGACAAGGCTCTCGAAAGCTACAAGGTCATCTACGAAGTGGACTACGGCTACAGGGATGTGGCGCAGAAGGTGGAGTCTGCCTATAGTTGAGGCAGGCGGAGGCTGACCATTTACGATTTACGATTTACGATTTACGATTTGGAAAGTTCCCGCGCTTGCGCGCGAATTCTGCGAAGCAAGTGCGAGCGCGATGTGATGAAAGCCGTGATCGGGCGTAGTTACAAAGGGGCGGGAAGGCGGAGGCAGGCGGGGCCTGCCTATGTACGAGGTACAACACGCACGACGGCCCCGATGAGGGCGCACGCGCAGCGGGCGGTAAGTGCGTATGGACAGCGCGCATGCGCTGCCCCGCAGGGGCGAACCGGCAGGGTGGTGCCGGTGAGTCAACTTTCGATGTACGATTGCCAAATTCGCGCGCGTTGCGCGGAGATGCGGAGCGGGGGCGGACGGGATGTCGTGAAACCGTGCGCGGAGATAGTTACAAAGGGGCGGTGGCGGCTGACGCCGCCCATGTACGATTTTCGATGTACGATGTACGACGGAGGCACTTGACGGCGCCTATGTACGATGTTGGATGTACGATTGCCATATT
Organism: uncultured Akkermansia sp.; assembly: GCA_947630815.1. Lineage (GTDB taxonomy): Bacteria > Verrucomicrobiota > Verrucomicrobiia > Verrucomicrobiales > Akkermansiaceae > Akkermansia. Next base: position 2,074 of record CANRJD010000121.1, read on the forward strand.
CGCGCCTGTGGCGCGGGGAGGCAGACGGGAAAATGACGACAATCAGTGACCAAACGTTTGATGAGGAGCGTGCGCTCTACGGGAGTCGCGGGCTGTTGTTGAACAGCTGCCGATTTGATGGTCCGGCGGACGGTGAAAGCGCCCTCAAAGAAAGCGGCGACATCACCGCGCGAGATTGCTACTTCAACTTGCGTTACCCTTGCTGGCACGTAGATGGACTGCGGATGGAGCACTGCGAGCTCACCCCCAACTGCCGTGCAGCGATGTGGTACACGAACCATGCTGAGGTGACGGAGAGTCGTCTGCATGGCATCAAGGCTTTTCGCGAGTGCAGGGACGTGGTGCTTACACGCTGCGAGATTGTGTCTCCGGAGTTCGGGTGGTTCTTGGATGATGTGCGCATGGAGGCGTGTGAAGTGGAGAGTGAGTACTTCATGCTTCGTTCTCGTGGGCTGGATTTTCAGCGCGTCACTCTGCACGGCAAGTACTCGTTTCAATATGTGGAACATGCACGGTTGAAACATTGCGAGCTGTACACCAAAGATGCCCTTTGGCACTGCCGCGATGTGGTGGTGAGCGATAGCGTGCTCTCCGGCGAATATCTGGCGTGGTTTGCGGACGGACTTACTTTGGAACGCTGCAAAATCATCGGCACGCAGCCGCTATGTTACTGCCGCAATTTGACACTGCGCGATTGCGAGATGGTGGACACCGATCTCGCTTTTGAAAAGTCCGATGTGCAGGCTACCATCACGACTCCGGTGCTGAGCATCAAAAATCCCGCCTCCGGCGTCATCCACGTCCCCTCCGTAGGGGAGGTGATCATGGACGATGAGACAGCTCGTGGACGGGTGGTGGCGGCTGGCGCCGCCTATGTACGAGGTACGACGGAGGCGCTTGACGCGCCTATGTACGATGTACAACACGCACGCCGGCCCCGATGAGGGTGCACGCGCAGCGGGCGGTAAGTGCGTATGGACAGCGCGGATGCGCTGCCCCGCAGGGGTGAAAACTGGCGACGGCTGTAAGCCAGTTTGGCCAAAAGCGCAGCTTTTGCCCCGTAGGGGTGAGGAGTCGT
>CANRJD010000122.1 GCA_947630815.1 uncultured Akkermansia sp.
TTGGTTGTTACCGCATAATTTGCCGACTTTGTAGAATTGCTCTGTGGGGTCATTCCACAAAATTATACGAAGAGCGCGTCTTTTTTCCACGAAACGTATGGGAGACGGGTTGCATGAGTTCGGAGAAATTTTATTGGGACAAATGTGGGGAATGAAGAAAAAAACGGGGGTCTGGCACATTTTAGGCTTGCAAAGTGCGCGCAAAAGGTGCAGACTGTGTCACCGCAACGCGCGAGACGCATTCCAAACTTACGAATTATGAGAAAGTACGAAGCACTGATCGTCCTAAACATGAAGGGAGCTGAGACGCTCGATGAGCTGACGGCGGCCATAAGCGAGAAGCTCAAAGAGGCCGGAGCGAACGTAACGGAAGTCACGAATGTGGGGCGTAGGGAGTTCGCCTACGAATCCAACCACATGAAGAGCGGTCAGTACATGCTGTTTGCCTTCGAGGCGGAGCCGCAGACGATTCGTGCGGCGCGCGAGGCACTTGCAATCGATGAGCGCGTGCATTATCAATATTACCGAGTCAAGTAAGATTGCGCCGTTCGAAGAATGGTAAAAACGTCAGCGATCGCACCTCTCAAGTGCGGTCGCTTCTTGTTTCCCGTGGCTAAGCTAAAAGAGTTGCGGATACGATTTGAGTGCCAAGCGGTGCGAAAGTTCGCGGATCGTGGCGCTGTCTTCTGCTTGCAAAGCTTGTTGCGCCATAGTGCGGCATTCCTCATAGTTGAGATGTCGAATGGCAATACGCACGATGGGTAGCAGGTGTGTGCCGACAGATATCTCCGTGGCCCCAAGCCCAACCAGCAATGGAACCAAGCTGATATCGCCCCCCATTTCGCCGCAGATCGAAGTCGGGATACCCGTCTGCATGGTACGCGCCATGAGCCGAACGACGCCCGGGTGGGTTACTCGGAAGATGGAAGCGACACGGTGGTTCACACGATCTACCGCGATGGTGTATTGAGTAAGATCGTTGGTGCCAATGGAGAAAAAATCCACATATTTGGCAAGCACATCGGCCATCATGGCCGCGCCAGGTACCTCAATCATGATACCCACACGCATCTTCTCATCAAAGGGGATTTTGCTCTGACGCAATTCCTCTCTGCACTCATCCATCAGTTTGAGCGCGGCGCGAACCTCTGTGATGCCGGAAACCATGGGGAACATGATACCCACTCGTCCATGCGCCGAGGCGCGTAATACAGCGCGCAACTGTTGTTTGAAAATATTCTCGCGACTGAGAGAGACACGGATGCCTCGCCAGCCCAATGCGGGGTTATCTTCCTTTTCCGGACTGGGTTCAAAGGGTAATTTATCGCCGCCGGCATCCAATGTGCGAAAAATGACCTCATGCGGAGTACAGGCTTCCACCAAGCGGCGATAGTGCTCGTACTGCGCTTCTTCATCAGGCATACCTTGGGCATCGACTCCCAGTAAGAAAAACTCCGTGCGATACAGGCCCACGCCCTCTGCCCCGCTTTCGCGGATAGATTTGAACTCATGAGCGAACTCCACATTTGCCGCAAGCCGAATATGCCGTCCATCCAGCGTATCGGTCGGTAAATCCCGCATCTGTACGAGCTCACTGTAGGCTTTTTCACGCTCAGCGCGAAGAGCATTGTATTGTTTCTGCGTCTCAGCAGAGGGGTTGAGGATGAGTATGCCATTATAGCCATCCAAAATTGCTGGACTGCCGGTGCGCGAATCCATCACCAAACGCGGCACAGCCACCACCGCCGGCAACCCGAGCGAACGCGCCAAAATTGCAGTATGCGACATCGTGGAACCCGTCTCCGTGACGAAGCCAAGCACGCGACTCTTGTCCAAATCCGCCGTATCCCCAGGGGTCAGCTCATATGCGGCCAGGATGCTATTTCCAGACGGCTCGGGATGGGTTTGCGTGGGGGTAGATGACGGTTTCAGATTGCGTAGAACGCGCTGCAATACATCGCGAATATCCAGCACACGCGAGCGCAAGTATGGGTCATCCACCGCGCGCATCACTTCCATGAAGTTTTGCACCACGGCATAATATACCGACTCGATATTCTGAAGCCGAGTCGGCAGCTCTTTATTCAGCCGACTGAGTACAGTACTGTCGCGCAGAAAGAGCAGGTGCGCATCAAAGATAGCTGCCTCGGAAGCGCCGGAAATACGCTCCACACGCTGTTTGAGTTCTTCAATTTCAGCCTCGGTGCGAACGAGAGCCGCTTCAAAACGCTCCCACTCAGAAGGAATGTCTTTTAATTCTATCGGCCACATGGGTGGCGCGGCGCAATCCCTCGCCTCCACACGCAGCATACCCATAGCTATGCCGGGCGAAACAGGCAATCCCGTCAACCGTTGTTCTTTTTCCTCGGACATCGTGGAGAGAGAGAAGATACATGGAACACGCCTCTGAACCGGCAGACTCCTCACCTGCCCCGGTCAAGCGCCTTCAAGCTCATTAGTTCTCACCAAATTTCTCAGCAATGAGCTGCTCAAGCGCAGCCAAAGCTTCCGCCTCATCTGAGCCATCTGCCGTCACCGTTATCTCTGCTCCACACCCCACCGCCAACATCATGAGTCCCATGATGCTTTTGCCATCCACTCGCTCTTCATTCTTCTCTACAGTCACGTCGGACTTGAATCGACTCGCCACCCGCACAAACTGCGCTGCCGGGCGGGCATGGATGCCAAGTTTATTCAGTATCGTGATTTTTTTGGTGATCATAGCGGCTTTTTTGTGTGTACGCTCGTTGTCCGCGCTATTCTACGCGTTTTTTTCTCTTTTAGCGAGCTTTTTTCACAATCATCCTGTCATTTGAAGGAAAATGGTGTGTCATCCCACATCCGTCCCAAGAAAAAGCACCCCCGATGGTAGGCAACGGTACATCATGAAGCATAAGCCGTTGGTCATTTACGATTTACGATTTACAACACGCACGACGGCTGTAAGTGCGTATGGACAGCGCGAAGGCGCTGCCCCGCAGGGGCGAACCGCCGATGGGGCGGCGGTGAGTCAATTTACGATTTTGCCATCTCGAAAAACTCAATTTTATAAGGAACGGGAGTGTAACAAGAGTCGACTCCTCCTCCTTTTCGAGATGTT
>CANRJD010000123.1 GCA_947630815.1 uncultured Akkermansia sp.
GTGGAGCCGTTTCCGGGGAATGCCGGCTTTTATCTGCCTCGACCGGGCTACCTGGAGCGCATGCGCGAGATCACGGCAAGGCACGGCGCACTGCTGATCTTTGATGAGGTGATGACCGGCTTTCGCATTTCGCCCGCCGGTGTGCAGGGCAAGTTGGGCATCACGCCGGATCTCACCACGCTCGGCAAAATCATTGGCGGAGGCCTGCCCGTGGGCGCCTTCGGGGGACGCCGTGAGATCATGGACTGTGTTTCTCCGCTTGGGGCGGTGTACCAGGCTGGCACGTTGAGTGGCAACCCGCTCGCTATGGCGGCCGGTCTGGCACAGCTTCGCGAGCTGGAAAGCATGCGTGCTTGGGAGCGTTTGGAAGCTCTCGGTGCGCGCTTGGAAGAGGGAGTGCGCGCTGCGTTGCACGACCTCAAACTCCCCTTTGTCTTCAAACGCAGCGGGTCGATGTTTTGCCTGCATTTCACCGCGCAGGATGTCGTTGATTTGCAGACCGCGCAGACCTCCGATTTTGAGAAGTACAAGAGCTATTTCCTCTCCTTGCTCGACCAAGGCATTTTCGTCGCTCCTTCCCCATACGAAACGGGCTTCATTAGCACGGCGCACACAGAGGCAGATATTGACGCCACGGTACGAGCCATACGCCGCGCGCTTGCCTCACTTGTTTGAGTATGACGGCAAACAATCATTGAATGATGCGCGGGCGGTGTGCATCAAAGGGCAGTATGAGACCACAGGAGACAAACCGTCGCGATAGTGCGTGCCGGATCATCAGTGCACCGTTGCTTCATCGTACTCAGGTAGGCGTATTTGTATTGCGTGTGGGAGTCGCGCTGCTGATGCTCACACACGGCTGGGGAAAATTGGTGATGCTGATGGACGGGAGAGGAAGTGAATGGATGGATCCACTGGGAATAGGGCCCACGGCATCATTGGCCCTCTGCGTGTTCGCGGAATTCTTCTGTAGCATGGCCATTCTTATTGGCTTTTTGACGCGTGCGGCCTCTTTTGTTCTCGTCGTCAATTTTTGGGTAGCCGTGTTTGTGTATGGTGATCAGAGCGTTTGGCCACAGAATGAGCTGCCTCTGCTCTACATGATCTGCTTTGTTGCACTCATCGGCACCGGTAGTGGTCCGTTGGGTGTGGATCGCGTGCTTGTACGACGCCTGCGCTGCAATTCGCGCTAAACTGACGAGCCGGAGAAGCGGGGCACACGCAATAGAAATGCGGATGCCCATGTTCGATTTGCGATTTATTAATAATGTGCGCGTTGCGCAGATTTTTTCGGATCATTAACGTATGCAGAAATTCCTCCAGAGCCGTCATCATGATGACCGCTGCTGTCACGAATTTTGATCCGTATCAACGAAAGTATTAGTCAACAAGAGTATTCTCTCTGTTGATTAACTCTCTCAAATGCGGTTGCCCTGGCCGGAGGGGCTATTTAGGCACGCTGCCCTTGCGGGAGTACGGATCGGTGACGAGGGTCCAGATCTCCTGCATTTTTTGCGATTGAAAGTAAGGCTCCTTGATGATGCGCCACATCTGAGCGCTGAAGCGGTTTTGAGCACGTGCCCATATTTCGAGATCTGCCTGGGAACCGCCCGTGGGAGGCGGCAGTGAACGGAAAAGACTGCGTATCTTGATAGCCGCCTTCTTCGCACTTTCTTCGTCACTCACTGCTTCCATCAGTGCCGCTGCCTCCTCCAATGCTTTCACTTCTTTTTTGAGCGCCGGATTTTGCACCTTGTCCACTTGGGACGGCATAGCAGCAGGCGCTTGGGCATTTGCCGAGCTTACAAGCCCGACCGTGCTTATGGCGAGGGCGATGAGAAGGGAGCGCATTACGGAAAAATTGGGTTAAAATTGCTCGTCCTTGCGGAAAAAGCGATCAATTTCGATGCGTGCATTTTCCGGAGAATCCGAGGCGTGGCAGACGTTAAGCATGCTATCGGTACCGAAATCGCCGCGAATGGTTCCCTTGTCTGCCTTCTGTGAGTTGGTGGAACCGAGAATGGAACGTACCCGGGCGACCACACTGGGACCACCGAGAATGAGCGCCACCACCGGGCTGCTCTGCATGAAGGTAGACAGCTTCGGGAAGAGAGGTTCACCATCAATCACCAGATCAAGAATGTGCGCATAATGCTCGCGTAATACCTCGTCATTTAGTTGCATCATCTTGATGCCGTGCAGCGTGAAGCCTTCTGCCAACAAGCGTTGCAAAATCGTTCCGGAGAGATTGCGCTGCACGCAATCCGGCTTAAAAAGAATAAGAGTCCGTTCTTCCATGGGTGTGATGTTGACGGGATAATACATACGCCGCAGAAGCACACGTGTCAAGGAAAAAGCGGGGCAAACGCATTAGAAAATGCGTTTGCCTATGTACAACACGCACGACGGCTGTAAGTGCGTATGGACGGCGCGAAGGCGCTGCCCCGCAGGGGCGAACTGGCAATGGGGCGCTAGGGAGTCAACTTTCGATGTACGATTTGAGGAATTCGCGCGCGCTGCGCGGGAAAGCGGTGGCGCCTATGTACGATGTACGATTTATTGATGACGTGCGCGTTGCGCAGTTTTTTTTGATACGTATGACAGTGATATCAGCCAATGAGAGCATTTTCTCTGTCGATTAACTTCTTCTCAAGTGCAGTTTTCCTGGAAAAGCGCGTGCAGGACGCGTTCGACCGGGGCATGACACGCATCCACGGAAGTGAGCCATGACTCGCGACGCAGCCAAGTGCGTTGGCGTTTGGCGTATTGGCGAGTGATGAGGGTCAATCGTTGTTCCAACTCGTCGCGCGTCACTTCCCCAGCGATAAAGGATTGCACCTCGTTCAGACCAAGAGTTTTGGAAGCTGTGGCAGAGAGTTCACCGAGCGCCCGCACTTCGTCCACGACGCCGTCTTCAATCATGCTATG
>CANRJD010000124.1 GCA_947630815.1 uncultured Akkermansia sp.
CCTTCTGCTGCTCATTGAGCTGCGAGAGGAAGATGTTTGTGCCGTGGATGCGTTCCAGGGTTAGCGGGTTGTTGGCATACATCCGCGGGATAGCGGAGAAGCCGTGCTGCTCCATCCACTCATACCAGCGGATCTCGCGCTCAATGAGCTTTTGCGCCTCCTGCGTAAGCGCCGTTTTGATGACGCGATCATCCGTGAGCTCAAGGCGATTGTACGGGCGGCACCTGTTGGCGGTGGATTCGATACGCTTGTAAGCTGCCTCACTCCCGACATCGATGCAACCCGGAAGCGCGAGAGGGGTAAGGGGAATATCAGTGCGTGCCTGAAGCCAGCGGGTGAAGGAGCCCTCGGTCGGCAGATCGCGCAGACGGCTCGCCCGATCGATCAGGAAAAGCCCCGCCACTCCCTCGCCGGGAGCCGCCGGCGCCTTCTCCAGCTGCCCCTCATGCAAACACCAAGAGCACGGAAAATCCACCACGCCCACCTGACAGCCCTCCACGGTCGTGTCCGGCACGAAGTCTTCCGCCAGCAGGAGATCGCACCATACCAGCATCACGCCCTCGTCATCGGGCACGAGCTGCAGCGCATCGCGCAGCCCCGCCACATTGCCTTCCCCGTGCGCGCGAACGAGCTTGTAATTTACATCCTTGGCGAATGTGCGCAGGTAGCGCTCCAGCACCTCGTACTTGTAATCTCCCACCACCACGAACTCCGCCCCCGCATGCTGCCGAAACAGATGAAAAATCAACGGCAAACCCTTCACCGGCACTAGCGCCTTGGGTTTCTCCTGCGTCAGTACTCCCATTCTTGTTCCCTTGCCTCCCGCCTGCACAATAACTCTCATATTTCTCCCGTGCCTTGAAAATTCTCATATGATATTTCTGATGGCGTATCACCGCCGTCCACTGCGGGGTGGAGTGTATCTCTTTTCGAAAGAGATGTCCAGTCTTAAATTTAAAACACACTGAAAAAAAATAAATAGGGGGAGAAGTGAAGAGAAAGAGCCGTCATGGTGCACAGGGGGTAAAGTTGCGAATTGAACATATAATAAGCTAATTATAAGTATTTTATCAAAATTGAGGTGTGTATCTCTTTCGAAAAGAGAAGATCTTTCCAAAAATAGGTTATGGTGTTAATATATCGGATATAGAGAAGAAATTGTTACAAAAATTAGATTTCGAAAAGACCATGGTAAAAGAAGCAGTCTTTTCAAATGTATATAACTTGTTATCAATATATTATACTAAATTTATCTTAATGTTCATCGCGAAGTGTACTGCTACCCACGGACGGCAAACGCATTTGAGAGAAGGTCATCAACAGAGAAAATGCTCTTATTGACTGATATCCCTGTTTATACGTATCAAAATCATCACAACAACCGGTCATCATAATGATGGATCTAGAGGAATCTCTGCATACGTTAATGATCCGAAAAGAATCTGCGCAACGCGCACATTATTAATAAATCGTACATCGCACATCGTACATAGGCAAACGCATTTTCTAATGCGTTTGCCCTGTGCTGCTACCGCGGTTATGCGTACTTTGGAAAACGTGCTATCCATCAACCTGAGAGGGTTACAATTCTCTTGACCTTAATCAAATGCGATTGGCCTATCCCTGTCCCAAGGCAGACGCATTGAAAATGGGTTTGCCCATTTACAACACGTCTGGCGCCCCCGTTGATGGCGCACGCGCAACGGGCCGTCAGACGTGCCGTACGCCGCAAATCGAAAATAGCGAAGACATTGACAGAATGGGGAGAAACCGATAGAATGCAGGGCATATGAAGCATCCCTCGGAAGAGTTGTGGCGCAGGTATAATACGGACGGGGAGGACCTTTTATGATAAGCATCGTAACACATGCTCTTCTATCGACCATACCGGTTTACGTGTTCTTTGCGATAGGTTTTTGGCTGCGCAGCAAGGGAGCCTTGAAAGCGGAAGAGGACAAGCCGGTTATGCAGCTGGCGATGGACGTGGCTTATCCGTGCCTCATATTCTACAATATCATGCGCTACATGGTTATAGAGGCCAACGCAGAGATATCCGCGATCGGGTTCACACTGCGGGCAGCCGGCTGTGGGTTTGCGGAAATGCTGGTAGGAGTGGGAGCTGCCTGGGTAGTCGCTCGCACGCTGCGACTACGCATCGGGAGCGGCCTGCGAACCTTCGCCCTCACGGCCGGGATGCAAAATTACGCCTTTTTTGTGATACCGATTGTGCAGATGCTCTTCAGTACGCAGGGCGATCCCACGCTCGGGGTGCTTTTTGTACACAATGTGGGGTGCGAGGTATTCGTGTGGAGCTTCGGGGTGATGCTGATGCGCGGCAACATGCGGGACATGGAGATTGGGATGTTTATGCGCGGTCCGCTGCTGGCCGTCGTGATTTCTCTGCTGCTGGTGTGGAGCGGGCTCGGAAAATATGTGGCTCAGGCGCCGGTGATGAAAGCTGCGGAAATGGTAGGCGCAGTGGCAACGCCGGTGAGTCTGATACTGTTCGGTTGCTTTATGAGGGATATGCTGGCGGACTTCAAATGGCAACCGCGCATGCTCATCAGCGGACTGGTCGCGCGGCTGGGATTAGTTCCCCTGCTCATTTTGCTGATGGCCTGGGCGCTTCCGGTAGAGCCGGAGATCAAACGCATCATGGTGATACAGAGCGCAATACCAAGCGCCGTGATACCTGTGCTACTGGCAAAACGCTATGGTGGACAGCCCACAATAGGCACGCAGATCCTGCTGTCCACGACACTATGCTCAGCTATTACCCTGCCGCTGTGGCTGACGCTCGGGAATGCAATGGTCGAGCATATCATGTAGAGACAACTCATTTACGATTTACGATTTACGATTTACGATTTACGATTTACGATTTACGATTTACGATTTACGATTTACGATTTA
>CANRJD010000125.1 GCA_947630815.1 uncultured Akkermansia sp.
GCTATTTTCGCGTATTTCAAATCCTCATTCGGGAGCGAAGCCAGCATCTCATCCGCCGCTGTCAGCAAGGCCTTATTGGCCTCACCCTGCCGTTCTTTCACCTGTGCCAACCTCTGTTTGTAGTGCTTGCGCATCGCTTTCACCTCCTCCGGGAAAAGGGCGAGAATATCTTTGTTCCCCACGAGATTAGCACAGCGCAGCACTATATTATACCACCTGAAGTACCGCTCCCAGCGTTCTTCCCTCTTACGTGCATCCGCGACCCTTGCTTCTTCTCCATTCGCACCCACAAAATAGCTATTCGGCCAATCCCCCCAATATGAGACTTTGATGTCACAATCCAGGGAAAACTCGTGCTTCTTCTCTGATGCGCTTCGACCATCTTGATAATAGAGCTTCTTATCCAGCATAGCGAGCAATGACCAGCGCATATCATCCGGCATCTCATTCATCAAGTATTTTGCCGTGTTGTACACAACACGATCAACGTCTTTTTTTAAGAAACTGAGAAGCGCCCCTGGCTTAGTTTGATCAATTCGACGATTTACATCGTAGCATTTAGACCATACCGGACTTGCCTTATAGGCTTGCATGAAGGATATAGGACGCCCACTGCGGCCGACGAAAAAAGCCTTCGAGGCAGTTGTACTTGGTCCTTTGCCCATGACTTTTGAACCATCCGTAGCAAAGCAAAGCCCCAGTTGCTCACACAGAAACGCATCCCGCGATTGAGCCGGCATCTTTCCAACATTCCTGACAAGTTCTGTGAGCTGCTTTCGTTGCTCGCCCTGGATATCAGAAACATCGACCGGCTTGTATTCAGCCCACGCGGTACCCTGCAAGTTGGTCAAGGCAAGCGATCCAAATATCAGCGTCCATATTATTATTTGTATTGTATTCTTCATAAATATATCTTGTTTGATATTTAAAAGAGAGAAAACGCAAGGAACAAGCGGAAGGAAAAGGCGTGAGAGAAAAGCTCAACAACCGTAATATCAATATATTGCGGTCAATAGGGGGGGGTAACAAGGTGTTGTGTGTTGAGCGTTCATTCGCTTCATTCTCACAGGACAATGGGGATGTTAACAAGTGAGACGTGCAATGTCAAGTAAAAGTGCAGGGAAAAATCAACCTTCATCGGTTTGCCACTTGCGCCTGTGTGGGGCGAGAGAGTGGGAAAGTTCCTCGCGGTCGGAAGGATTGCGCAAGACACCGTGCTTTTGACGACGGGAGACGCGTTCCAAAGTCATGCGACGTTTTTCGGCGCGTTGTTCAAGGGCGGCAATTTCTACATCAAGGCGCAAAAAATGCTCATAGCGCTCTTGGGAAAGCGTGCCGCTCAAAAGGGCTGCACGCACGGCACAACCGGCATCAGTGCGGTGAGAACAGTCGGCAAAGCGGCACTGCCGAGCAAGTAATTCTACATCCGCGAACTGCGCGCGCAGCGTGGCAGCATCTGTCCACATCTGCACCTCCCGCATGCCGGGATTGTCAATGAGCACACCTCCGCCAGGGAGAAGAAGCAACTCGCGAGCCACTGTTGTATGGCGCCCTTTACCCGTCACAGCGTTGACAGCGCCCGTTTGGCGGCATTCGCGTTGAAGCAAGGCATTAACGAGCGTACTTTTACCCACTCCGGAAGAGCCAATGATGAGCATCGTGCAGCCCGGGGAAGGATCCAATAGCTGGGGGGGAAAACCCTCAGCCTGAGCCGCGCTCACGGAGTGCACTGCGCCCGGCGCCATGGATTCCAGTTGTGCAAGAGCTGTCCGAATCACCTCTGTTGGGGTGACATCCTTCTTGTTCACCAGCACCATGGGCTGTGCTTCGCTTTTACGAATGAGCATCAGATAACGTTCTATGCGCTTGGGGTTAAAATCCACCAGTGCGTCAGTAACGACAACTACAACGTCCACATTGGCTGCAATGACCTGCTCGGCACATGATTTACCCGGGACTTTGCGTGAAAAGCGATTTTGGCGCGGTAGCAGTGCACGAACAACGGGCAGTTCTGAACCGTCACCGGGATCTACCGCCACCCAATCACCCACAGTGGGGAGATCGGCGTCTGTGGCGGCATCGTGCCAAAGTTTGCCGGCCAGCACGGCCTCGTGTTCCCCTATACCGGGCGTCAGCAGCGAGAAATTGATGCGCGTTTCACGGCAAATGCGCGCGGGATACCACGCAGACTGATGCAGCTGCTCCAAAGCAGCTTGCCAACGGGGAGACCATCCCAACTCGCGCAGCAGCTCGTTCATGGCAGCAGCGCCAAAGCCTGTTCCACAATTCGCATGGCCAACCACTCTTTGCTTTCCCTCGGCAACTGAATCTCGCGATCCGGCAACACCAGCGTCACTTCATTCTCCGCCGAGCCGAAACCAACGCCCGGCTGAGACACGTCGTTCGCCACGATCATGTCGCACCCTTTACGCAGCAGTTTTTCACGTGCATTGGAGATGAGATGTTGCGTCTCCGCCGCAAAACCAACCAACACACCGTTGAACCCGAACTCCGCCCTCATGCTCGCCAAGATATCCGGCGTACGCTCCAGCTCCAAAAGCATCCTGCCCTCGCTCTTCTTGAGCTTCTGATGCGACACATGCACCGGACGATAATCTGCCACAGCCGCGCACATCATCGCCACATCGGCGTCCCGCGCCATATCACGCACAGCATCGTACATCTGCTGCGCCGTCTCTACATGGATGAAGTCCACTCCTGGTGGCACATCCAGTGCGGTAGGACCGGAGATGAGGACAGCCTCATGTCCCTCATGTCGAGCAGCACCAGCCACGGCATAGCCCATTTTACCGCTGCTACGGTTCGTAATATAGCGCACCGGGTCAATCGGCTCGCGTGTTGGTCCGGCTGT
>CANRJD010000126.1 GCA_947630815.1 uncultured Akkermansia sp.
CAAGGGTTCCGGGACCAATCACACGCCGAGAAACCGCCGTATGCCACAAAAGGCACGTACGGTGGTGTGAGAGGGGGCGAAAGTCCCCTACTCGATTTTCCACTTCATTTTACCCGATCCTAGCACCTCTAAAAACTCCCCAGACGGGAAAACGAGGAGAGAAAAAGTGCCTGTTAAGCGGGGAAAACGGTTCAATTAGAAAAGGATCTCTCAAAAAGAGAGGGAAATTCCCCTACGTTTTTTGGTGTTCTCAAAAATGGCGAGTTTTTAGAGGTACCCGATCCGTAATTTCACGAATCTGTCTGAGCGCGCTTGGGCAGCATGCCTTGGAGAATCTCCGTTCTCGGTCGATAGCCCAGACTTGTATTCTCCAAATAGCCCTCGGAAACGAGCGTTTGCAGGTCGCGTTGCAGGGTGCGTTGCGTTTTATTTCGGTAATGCTCATGGTATAAATCCGGGAGCAGATCGCCCATTGAAGAGATACGGTGAATTTCACCTATGCGTAGGCTGAGCAAGAGATCTCTCAGGCGCTTGTGATGATCCCCTTTCTTCCCGCGGAATTGACTATAGACATGATTTTCCCAAATGACACGGAGGTGGAAAGAAGCGACGAGAGAAAGTTGCTCATTCAGCCCATCAACCAATCCTTCCACGGCATAAGATAAGAAACTCTTGAGTGGATATCTCCCTTGCTTCGGGCGACTCAATTCAGACAACTCAGTGTAGTAACGCGAGCGAGTTAAATTGTAAAAATTACTCAGCAGATGCGTTGCCGGCACGAGAGCTCCGGCTCGTAGCAGTAAGAACACTTCTACCAACCGGGCTGTGCGACCATTGCCGTTCCCAAAGGGATGGATCCAAGCGAGGTAAACATGAACCACGAAGGCTTGGATGATGGCCACGGCGATGCGCATGCCCTCCATCTCGGGGCAGAAGGCGTCCGAGGATAACCAAGCGCAGAGGCGATGCAACAATTCCTCGCACTCTTCTGCCGGAGCACCTCGGTAATTCCCCACGAGCACGGAATGCTGACGCACGGCTCCCGGCTGCACATCCTTCTCCAATTTCAAATCCCTCAACGCGAGTCGATCCAGTTTGCAAATATATTCCGGTGTAAGCGGCGTGGGAGGAGCTGCTCATACGTCCCCTACAATCATGTTGCAGGCCTCCACGACATTCTGCACCTCCTGTCCAAGATATTGCCTGGAGGAAGATAGTTGAGACCTACTCTCCAGGATATCCTCCACTTCTTTCTCCGTGAATGTATTGCCTTCAATGGCGGTGCTGCCCAGGGCCCCTTTGATTAGGGAAATACGGTTCAACTCCCGGTGAATTTCCGGCGAGACGGCAGCCGTCGCCAGCTCCTTAATCATGGTACACGCACACCCCAGATTATAGAGAAGCATTTGTGGGTTCTCCCCGAGATCCAACGAGAAAGTTATCCATGGATGAGTCTCTTGATATGTCATAGCATTTGACGCATATAATGTCGCACATAAATTATTGATTCTACACTTTAAATGTCTTTTTCATCATTTAAAATGTCATATAATTTGTCGTCCAGTTTTTACTCTTCACGCAGTATAGATGTCGCAAGAAGAAATTGCAAAAAAATGACGGCAGTAAAGAAAATAAGGGGTTCTTACACATCCGTCCCATGAAAAAGAACCCCAATAGAAGCTAACGGCACATCATGCAGCATAAGCCGTTGGTTATTTGCGATTTATGATTTGAGCGCTAGCACGCTACGCGCGTTCCTGCGAAACAAAAGCAAAGCGGAATTTTCGAAGACGAAGGCGGTGTCGCCTAGCGGCGCCTATGTACGATGTTGGATGTACAACACGTACGACGGCTCTGTAAGTGCGTATGGACAGCGCGAAGGCGCTGCCCGAAGGGCAAGTAGGCAATGGGGTGTCTACGAGTCAACTTGGGACGTTCGCGCGCTTTGAGCGGAAAAACGGCCGGCGGCGGCAGGACGTGGGGCGGTTCTCACTTTACCCCGTGCTCAATGATGGACACCGGCAGTTTGTCGAACTCGTCCCACGCCGGGAGTTCGCCTGATATCTTGGGCGGACTCCCGCTCCGGCAAGGTAATTCTATCACCTCACGCATTATTTTAACAGTTTTTTAATTAGGTGTTGTTGCGGATGCGGGCGTTGAGTGTGCGAGGTTCGATCCCGAGGAGGTGGGCGACTTGTGTTTTGTTGAGTACTTTGCTGGCTTTTTTGAGTGTGGCAATGTCCGGCACAGGAGGGACGAAGGACGTGTTGGCGCCAAGTTCGGCTTCGAGGTAGCATGTGATTGCTTCGTTGATTTCGCGCAGGGCTTCTTCCTGCGTTTCGCCGTGTGCGGAGCAGCCGGGGAGCACGGGGACGGTGGCGATCCAGATTTCGTCTTCGGTGTCCCAGTCGAGTTGGATTTGGTAGTGGTATGCTTTCATTGTTTTATTTGGTGAAGTAGTCTCTGATTTGCTTGACCTGGTAGCGTTTGGCTTTTCCGTTTTCGGAGGCTTGCAGGTTGAAGGGCTGCGCGCCTTCCTTGCGTGGGAAGTATAATTTCTATACCGCTTTATTATAAGCATATTATAAAATCATGTGGACTCTCCGGCAAATTCGCTGAGACAGATAATGAAGGGATAAGATAAAAATCGGCACTTCAGTCTTGCATTCTCTGCAACACTCGTTGCAGAATAGTGTTATGATCAAGTCACTTTATGAATG
>CANRJD010000127.1 GCA_947630815.1 uncultured Akkermansia sp.
GCTTCGCTCGCCTTGGGAGCGCGCTATGTCGGTTTTATTTTTCATCGCAGCAGCCCGCGTAGCATCACGGCAGAGCGTGCGGCTGCCATCCACACCCGCTTTGCCTCGCGTGTGGGCGTTTTCGTACGTCAACAGGCGGAAGAGATTGTGCGTATCATGCAAATTGCCCATCTCGACTATGCTCAACTGCACGGCGCGCAGACCCGGGAGGACGCTGAAAAAATCGGAGTAGATCGAGTCATCCGCACTATCTGGCCAGAACATTGTGGAAGCGCGGCTGCTCTGCAAAAGGAGCTGGACGATTGGGCCCCCTTTTGCACGATGTACCTGTTGGATGCCGGGAGAGATGTCGGTTCCGGCGGTACAGGAAGGTCGCTTGATGTGGAGCAGTTTTCGCATGTGAACTTCCCACACCCATGGATTCTTGCCGGGGGAATCAACGCCCAAAACATCCCGCAACTTCTTGCTCACTGTTCACCGGATGGCATTGATTTGAACTCCGGTGTGGAGCTTGCTCCGGGGCTGAAAGATCCCGTGAGGCTGCTTGCCGCTATCCATGCGTGCAGGACGATGTCCAGGCAAGATTGAGGGGGCACATTGCTAGAGTTTGAAGAACAAAGCCATGAACAGCGAACGTTTCAGGACAATTTGCGAGCATTGGCAGAGTTTTGCAGAGAGGCACCCGCGTGTCGCCAGGTATGGTGGAAAATTGGCTGATTACGCGCAAAATGGAATCATGCGCGACTCGGAGGCAGTAGAGTTTAATGTGCGTTTCACGGGGCGCATGCCGCGGCAGACATTCTGGCTCACGATCATCGGGCTCGCGTTGATGGCATTGGCGGCTTCGGTCGTGGTGCGCATAACGTTATGGGTGGGCATTCAGTTATTGAACATCGTGGAGCTGATGGTGGGAGGGTTGCTTGAAGATTTGCTGAAGTTCGTCCTGCATGGTTTTCGAGTGGCATGCGTGAGCATCGGGTACACCTTACTTTATCTTTTTATCGCGTGGCTGTTGATTGTGGCTGTGAGTGCAGCCGTTCGCAGAATGCATGATATTGGCAAATCGGGATGGTATGCGCTCATTGCCTTCATTCCGGGCATCGGATTACTCATTTTCGCGATAATGTGCTGCATCGAGAGTGTGAAGGACGATGAAGGAGACACCATCGGTGATGATGAAGAGCCGTCAGATGACGAAGAACCAGTCGAAGTGTTTTCTCATTCCGAGAGCCGCACACCGCAGCAGTCTGTATCTTGTTCGCTCTGCCACGGAGAAGGAAAGCTACCGAACGGATTTCAATGCCCCCAGTGCGGTGGCAGTGGAAAGGCATGACACGTGGAGATTTCCCGAAAGGTATCGTCTTTACTTTTCCCGTGGGAGAAGGAGGCCGGAAGCCCATTTTTTTGCGGCGGAAGTGATGCTGCCCGCCACGTCGGCGTGCTGCACCGCGAAGCGTGGGGTGAACCAAGGAAAATAGCGCACCAGGTCATGGAATACTTGCACTTCGCCATCGCAGGTGCCGTGTCCGGAGCCGATGCCGATGGTGATGATAGAAGATGCGGCCGTGAGCTGCGCGGCTACTTCTGCCCGCGTGCATTCGATGACCACGGAAAAGGCGCCGGCGCGAGTGACAGCTTGTAGGTCGGCCGTAAGGGCAGCAACCTCGTCGTCTGACTTGCCACGCATGCGGTAGCCGCCGTCTTCCTTGATGTGTTGAGGCAGCAGACCGATATGTGCCTGCACGGGAATACCGGCCTGCACCAGGGCATGAATCATGGGTTCCACCGTGCAGCCACCTTCCAGCTTGACGGCTTCGGCTCCTGCGTCAATGAGTGCGCGTGCGCTTTCCAAGGCTTGTTCCGGCGTGTCGTAGGTGTGGATGGGCATATCGCTCACGAGCAAAGCTCTGGTTTGGGCGCGTGCTACGGCGGCAGTGTGGTGCACCATGTGCTGCAGGGTCACACTTGTAGTATCCGGGAAGCCGAGCACCATCATGCCCAGCGAATCGCCCACCAGCAGCATATCCACACCTGCTTCATCCAGCAGACGTGCGGTTGGGTAATCGTAGGCCGTGAGTTGCGAGACCGGACGCACCCCCTTACAGGCTTGAATGAGGTGGATTTTTTCTTCGGTAGTCATGGCGGTTTACAGATCGAAGAGAGTGACGGAAGGGGACTTCGGCAAGCGCGCTAGAAGCTCCTGTACGGTAGAAGTTTGTCCGGGGAGCACGAGTGTCGGGTCGATGTCGCACAGAGGTTGCAGCACGAAACGCCGCTGTGTGGCGCGCGGATGAGGCAATGTAAGCTGGGGTGTGTCGACCTGCAGATCACCGGAGTAGATGAGGTCGATATCACAGGTGCGAGCTTCGCCGGAGATGCCGGAGCGAACGCGTCCAAGCGCCTTTTCAATTTCTTGACAGCAGCGTAAAATCTCCTCCGTCGGCATCGTTGTGGTTACCTCCACACAGGCATTCAGAAAAGCCGGACTGCCGGGCGGGCAATTTACCGGCTCCGTCTCATATACCTGCGAAAGGCGCAAATCACCGAAGATCTGTGCGAGGTGGTCGCAGGCGCGTTCGAGGAACGCCAAGCGATTACCGCTGTTCGAACCGAGGGAAAATCCTGTGCGGCGTGCGTCGCAGGCATCAGTCTTTGAAGCCG
>CANRJD010000128.1 GCA_947630815.1 uncultured Akkermansia sp.
ACAAGCGGGAGCGTGTTGTGAAATGTTGCTTCGAAAAAAAATTCGAACAATGCCAAATTATGGTTGACTTCGTAAATGGACAGACTCCGTCTGCCACCAGGTGCCTCTGGGCGACATTTTGCCGTCACCGCTTCCCTTTGCTATGTAGTTACGTCCGATCACGGCCTCATAAAGACGCATTCGCATCTGCATTGCAGTTGCCTCAAGCTCGCCTCACGACTATTGCTTCGGAGTCGCCTCACGACTATTGCTTCGGAGTCGCCTCACGACTCCTCACCCCTGCGGGGCAAAAGCTGCGCTTTTGGCCAAACTGGCTTACAGCCGTCGCCAGTTTTCACCCCTTCGGGCAGAGCGCATCCGCGCTGTCAATACGCACTTACCGCCCGCTAACACGTGCGCCCTCATCGGGCCCGTCGTGCGTGTTGTACGTCGTACATCGTACATAGGCGCTGCCAAACGCCTCTTGCTCTGCCAAATTCCCGCAGCTTCGATGCGCATTATTTGCAAATCGTAAATCGTAAATCGTAAATGGTTTGGTATTGACAAACAGGCATGTGTTGTGTATAAGAACGGCGCTATGATGACATTACCGGAACAGATAGCAGAGGAGCTGACAAATGCCTTGCGCGAGGAGCTGGGGGAGGCATTGCCGGCGGGATTCCATGCGGTGGTGACAGCGAGTCAGGATTTGCAGTACGGGGACTATCAGAGCAACGCGGCCATGGTGCTGGCAAAGGCTGCGCGGAAGAACCCTCGCGAACTGGCGCAGGCGGTGGTGACGCGGTTGGCGGGGATGGCGGAGGCTACGGTATCTGTCGCGGGTCCCGGGTTTATCAATTTTCGGATCAAGGTGGAGGAATATGCAGCCCGCATGGTTGCCATGCTGGGCGATGAGCGATTGGGCGTGGCTCTCTCGGAACAACCCAAGAAGTTGGTGATTGATTTTTCTGCGCCTAATGTGGCGAAACCCATGCACGTCGGACATATTCGCTCCACCATCATCGGCGACACCTTGGCACGCCTTGCGCGTTTCATGGGGCACACTGTGATCACGGATAATCACATCGGCGACTGGGGCACTCAGTTCGGTATGATATTGTGGGGGTGGAAAAATCTGCTCGATCAACGGGAGTTGGAGGAGCATCCCATCGATGCGTTGCTGACCACCTACAAGGAAGTCAACAAGCGCTGCAAGGAGCAGCCGGGGCTCCTGGAGGCCTGCAAGGCCGAACTCGTGCGTCTTCAAAACGGCGACGCCGAGAATTTGGACATCTGGAAACGCTGCATTGAGGTCACAAAACGTGGCCTGGAGAAGATTTACGATAAGCTCGACATCCATTTTGATTACTGGCTCGGAGAGAGCTTTTACAACGATGCACTGGAACCCCTGGTGAACGATTTGCTGGCTCGTGGCATTGCGCGGGAGAGCGATGGTGCCGTATGCGTGTTCTCGGACGGCAAGCATGCGCCGAAGGATGACCCGTTCCTCGTGTACAAGGATGGACAGTGGCAGCCGGTGCCGGCTATCATTCGCAAGGCGGATGGCGCGTTCCTCTACGCTACCACGGATTTGGCAACGCTCGATTACCGCATCAGCCATTTCCAAGCCGATTCCATCTGGTACGTGGTCGGCGCTCCTCAGGAGAAGCATTTCAAGCAGATATTCGACATCGAGCGTATGCGCGGCGTTACCGGCGATTTCCGGCATGTGGCTTTCGGCTCAATCCTCGGCAAGGATCGCCGCCCCTTCAAGACGAGGGATGGCGAAACGGTGAGCCTTCAGGATGTCATCGACGAGGCAGTCCAGCGCGCCGCACGCGTGGTGAAAGATAAGAGCCCCGATATGCCGGCAGAAGAGCAGGCAGCCGTGGCCGAGGCCGTCGGCATCGGCGCGATCAAGTTCGCTGAGCTTTCCCAAAATCGCCTCAGCGATTACATCTTTGATTGGGAGAAAATGCTCTCCCTCTCCGGCGATACGGCGCCGTACCTCCAAAACTCCTACGTGCGCGTGCGCGCCATCGAGCGCAAAATTGACGACCCGGAGTTCGCTGCCGTCCTTTCCGGCGCCGCTAAACCGCAGATCCTCCTGAACGAGGAACGGGAAATCAATCTCGCGCGCTCCCTCGCGCGCTTTGCAGAGGTTGTACCCGCCACTCTGGATGACTGCCGCCCCAATCTCCTGGCCGCATACCTCTACGAGCTCGCTCGCGCTTTCCACAGCTTCTACGAGGCTTGCCCCGTGCTGCGCAGTGAAAATCCCACACGCTCCTCGCGCCTTGCTCTCTGCGAGCTCACAGCGCGTGTGCTCCGCCTCGGCATGAGTCTCCTCGGCATTCGCCTCCTCGAAAGAATGTAATCCCCAAAAATGTTCCACGTGGAACAAGGCAGCCGGAGGCTGCCGCCTCCCGTCCCTTTCTAATCACGTCCGCGCAAGGTTTCACGACATCCCGTTCGCACTTGCTTCGCCAAATTCCCGCGCAACGCGCGCAAGTTCTGCAATCGTACATCGTACATCGTACATCGTACACTATTGATTCGAGGTGGTATAATCAGAAGCGCTGAGAGGGAAATCCTCAACGGAACTCCTCGACATAACGGGCGGAGCCTCAAAAGAGGCTCCATGCGGGAACGTTCATATCCGTACGTGGGCTTAAAGCCC
>CANRJD010000129.1 GCA_947630815.1 uncultured Akkermansia sp.
AATGGCCGAATTGCACCCTTGCAAGGGCCCGCTGCATTAGGGCCTCCGATCCGATGGTAGGCAGGGGTTCTGCCGCGTATGACGTTAGTTGGGCGCCATTCGGCAGATCTACGCCATGCAGTTCCGCCGCTTGCGCGTGCTCCAGAGCCTCCGCAAGTTCCTGCGCGTGCACATGGGGACGACCAAAGCGCCAATCTTCGTTCAGGCGGTCGGGCAGGGGGGCAGCGTCTGTGTCGTGCGTGTGCATTAGCCGATGGAGTCCTCCATTTCCATGTCGATGAGTCGGCGCAGCTCCACAGAGTACTCCATGGGGAACTCATTGACGAGGTCGTTGATAAAGCCGTTCACCGCCAGACTCATGGCCTGCGCCCTCGTGAGCCCGCGCTGCTGCATGTAGAAGAGCATCTCCTCATCCACCTGCGACACGGAAGCTTCATGTTGCACGGCGGCGCTATCCCCATGCACGGTGATGGCAGGGTAGGTGTCCGTGCGACTCTCGGCGTGCAGCAGCAGGGCATCGCACTCCGTGTGGTTGCGGCAGCCGGTGGCGCCGGGTTGCACGCGCACTTCCCCTCGGTAACTGGCACGCCCGTGACCGATGGAGATGGATTTGGCAACGATGTTGGATGTGGTGCCCGACGCGGCGTGTATCATGCGCGCTCCGGTATCTTGCAACTGCCCGTCACGGGCGATGGAGATGCTCACCACCTCGCCGCGAGCCCTTTCACCCTGCAGGATGACGGCGGGGTATTTCATGGTGACGCCGGAGCCGATGTTGCAGTCAATCCAGCGGATCTCGGCATCGCGCATGGCCAGGCCGCGCTGGATGACGAGGTTGTAGACATTCGTGGCCCAATTTTGCACGGTGACATATTGGATTTTTGCGCCGGGCAGAGCAACGAGTTCCACCACGCCGGAGTGCAGGGTGGCGGTGTCGTATTTTGGCGCGGTGCAGCCTTCCATGTACATGAGCTCCGCTCCCTCATCCGCGATGATGAGCGTGCGCTCGAACTGCCCCATGCTTTCAGAGTTGATGCGGAAGTACGCCTGAAGCGGCTGAGCGAGTTTCACTCCCTTGGGCACGTAAATGAATGACCCGCCGGAAAATGCGGCGTGATTGAGCGCGGCGTACTTGTTGTCGCCGACGGGGATCACCTTGCCGAACCACGGGCGGAAGATGCTTTCATACGCGCTGAGTCCTTCCGTGGGGTTCACGAAGATAACGCCCTTTTTGGCAAGCTCCTCGCGCATGTTTTTGTAAGCGGTTTCCGAGTCGTATTGAGCATCCACCCCGGCGAGAAAAGCGCGCTCTTGCTCCGGCACGCCGAGCCGTTCGAAGGTGCGCTTGACATCATCGGGCACATCATCCCAGTTCTTGCGGGCAGGAGTCCCTTGTGCCAGATAGTAACGGATCTGATCGAAGTCCAACGCGGCAATTTCCTGAGGCGCCCAGTGCAGAGGTTGAGGCATGTCACGAAATTTCGCAAGTGCCCGTTTTCGAAAGTCGCGCAGCCAATCCGGTTCTCCCTTGGCATCGCAGATGTAGTCAATGGTGGCTTCGGTGAGCCCATATCCGGCATCAAACGCATGCTTCTCGGGGAAGGAGAAGTCCCCGCGGGCATCCGTTGGAGGAATGGCTGGAGTGGTGGTGCTCATGCGTCCTCTTTTTTCAGAAAATCGAAGCCGTGCTCCTCGATGTAATCCACCAAGTCGCGCCCGCCGGTGCGCTCAATGCGGCCCTGATGAAAGACGTGTACCACATCCGGAACGATGTAGTCCAGCAGCCGCTTGTAGTGCGTGATGACCAGGAAGCTGCGGAAGGCCGAGCGCATGGCGTTTACGCCTTGCGAGACGATGCGCAGGGCATCCACATCCAAGCCGCTGTCAGTTTCGTCCAAAATCGCGCAGAGGGGCTCGAGCATGAGCATTTGCAGCACTTCGTTGCGCTTTTTCTCCCCACCGGAAAATCCCTCGTTCACCGCGCGTGAGGAAAACTTGGGATCCATTCCCAGCTCATTCATGACCTTGCGCAGTCGTTTGTAGTACGCCACAGCATCGAGCTCTTCCCCCTCCGGCAGACGGGCTTTGAGCGCGGCGCGCAGAAAGTTGGCATTGCTCACTCCCGGCACTTCCACCGGATACTGAAAAGCCAGAAAGAGCCCGGCTCGGCTTCGGGCGTCGGGGGGCATCGCCAGCAGATCCTGCCCATTCAGCTCGACAGAACCGGCTGTCACCTCGTAGTCCGGGTGGCCGCAGAGCACCTTGGAGAGTGTACTTTTGCCGGAGCCATTGGGACCCATGATGGCATGTACCTCGCCGGTGGGGACATCCAGATCGACCCCACACAGAATTTCTTGTCCTCCCCTTACGCAGGCGTGCAGATTTTTGATAACTAGGCTCATCTCGTATCGGATCGCAGAACTTGAATCGGGTCGTTTGGCTTTTACAGACCCGGCGCGCGCCATCATACCACTATCCCGCCTTGCGAGCAAGCGCCAAGCGTCCACATCCCCCCAGTTTTTTATTGACATTGCGTGGGGCCTGTGTTATAACCACGCTACGTGATACAAATGTGCTACCCATGTTGAGGAA
>CANRJD010000130.1 GCA_947630815.1 uncultured Akkermansia sp.
TATTAGGAAAGGATTACTACTATGATGGCGTTATCTTCTCCACGGATAAAGCAAAATCTGATTTTAGAGAGATTATCAACAAAGAACTTTATAAGAATTTTCCTGAGGAATACGATAAGAAATTTGACAGGGAATGTCATTCATATTTATTTCAATTAAAGATCTTCGTCAAGCAAAATGTAAGCAAACTCATATCCTCAAGTGTCAGAGACATCCAAGTTGACGATTCATTTGATACACCAATGATGAAGTCTTTGAATATCGACAGGAAACTATTGATCAACAATCACCCGGAAGACTATCACGTTTTCGACCACCCATACCACACCCCCAAGTTTTTCCATAAAGAACGCGGAAGGATAAAAAAAATCGGGGAAATCATGGAAAGACAAAAGAAATTTGATTTTTCTTTCATTCTCACCATCGATGAAAACGGAAGAGGTGAATCCGTGTTCCGTTGGTCTGGTTCAAACAGGGCAATTCCAGTCAATCCGGAATTAGGAAGTGTTGCCTTTGAGAAACTGGCTACGGAAATAATTGATCGAGAATCTTGCAAGGAGAAACTCCATCATGCACGTTGCGAAAAGCCGATTGACCCCAAGAAAATAGAAGAAATTAAAGAGGACTGGTTATTTCCATTTCCATCTGATGAAGCAGAAGAGTCATTAAAGAACATTGTTTGTGATGCGCTATTCCGGCAATTTAATGACGAAACAATGAAAAACTATGGGAAGAAACCCCATTCATTTTCATTTAAGTTTGAGTGTGAGTTAGAAGGTAGTGTCTATGTCGCAAAAAAGGAGGAAATGCTAGACATCCAGCCACATCTAGACGCTCTATATTGTGGAGCAAAATCAGATAAAGTCCGTATAAGGTTTATCTTGTCCACTGAACCTTGGACTCGTTTGATATACTACAAGTCACCCGGTGAGGGGAAAACTCTATCCTATAAGATCAACTTTCATAGTCCTGTATGGAAAGAAATGGCAGGTTGCATTGTGAGTGACTGGTTGAAGATTGAAGTTGGTAGAAGGATCGAATTTGTTCTTGGAATGGAATGGAATGGTGATAGGATTGTTTTCAAAACAGACGAGTTGGAAGAGGACTTTGTTGGCACAGTAGCAGATGCTATTGAAAAGTTGTTCATGAGGTATGATGACAACGCAAAACATAAGTTGCTATTTGATTTACAAATAAAACTTAAGAAGGGGCGTGCTGAGCTGTTATCATCATCGGTACTAGACGTGATTGATAGTCCGGTTTTTAGCTCTTGGGTTCCAAATTAGGGACAAGACGGTACACTCATTTTCGTCCGAATGCGGTTGCTCTAGTGTTTATACGTATCAAAAATCGTGACATCCAACGATCATCATACTGATGGTTCTAAAGAAGCCCCCGTATACGTTGATGGTTCGAAAAATTCTGCTCAATGCGCACATTATTAATAAATCGTACATCTCACATCGTAAATCGTACATAGGCAAACGCATTTCTAATGCGTTTGCCCTAGTGCGGTATGTTGCGAACTTGACCTGCGGAGGGGTGTGTGGTAGAATGCCCTCTGCGGTTGCAGGAGAGCGCCGCAGTACGGCGATGTACCTAAATCGAGAACTATCATGGCTGGAGTTCAACCAACGCGTCTTAAACGAGGCGTGGAGGAGGGATTTGCCCTTGTTGGAGCGATTGAAGTTCTTAGCGATATCGGCGAGTAATTTGGATGAGTTCTTTCAGGTGCGTGTGGGAGGGCTTACCCTTGTGGCGCGCAGCGGCAAGGGAAAACCTGACCCCACTGGCCTTACCCCGAGCGAGCAGCTGGATTGTATCCGTTCCCGCGCTGGGAAAATGGTGCAGGAGCAGTATGAACTGCTTAATAACGAGCTGCTGCCTCTACTTCGCGAGGCTGGGGTGGCTCCGCTGGAAGTGCGCACGCTCAATGAGGCGCAGCGTGGCACGTTGGAAACTTGTTTCTTGTATGATATAGCGCCGCTACTTACCCCTCTGGCAATGGAGGTGGAAAAGCCGCCGGTGCTGCCGAACTTAGAGTTGATTCTCGGCGTGGAATTAGGTGTGGTGGATAGGCCAGAGAGTCGCATGGTGGCGGTGACTCTGCCCAACTGTCTGCCGAGGCGTGTTCATGCCACCTGCCTGGGGCGAGATGGCTATGTGCTTCTGGAGGACTTGGCCGCATACTTCATCGGCCACCTTTTTGAGGGCGAGAACATCCTGCACTGCACGGCTTTGCGGGTGACGCGCAATGGCGATATTGCTGTGCAGGAGGAAGAGGGAGGCGATTTTGCTTGGGAAATGAGTCAAGTGCTTGTGGCGCGCAAGTTTTCGGACTGTGTGCGTGTCGAGATAGCGCAGAATACGCCTGAGGCTTTTGTTGAGAGGCTTGCACAACTGCTGCATGCAGAGCCGAAGAGCATTTACCGCGTACCCGGTTACCTGCGCATGGTGGATTTTGGACGCATGGCTCAGGAACCTGGGCACGAGCTATTGAAGGTGGAACCGTGGTCGTCGTGCTATCCGGCCAGCGTGGATGCAGATGTGTCGATGTTTGAGAACATCGCTCGGGGTGATATCCTCATTAATACGCCCTATGAGAGTTACGAGCCCGTGGTGAAGCTCGTGGAAGAGGCTGCTGCGGATCCTGATGTGCTCGCCATCAAACAAGTACTCTACCGCACAGCTCAGAACTCCCGCTTTGTCGCGGCGCTTTGTCGTGCAGCAGAACTCGGCAAGCAGGTGACCGTGCTTGTCGAACTCAAGGCGCGCTTTGATGAGGGGCATAATCTGGCTCAGGCTGAGCAGTTGCAGCGTTCCGGAGTGCAGGTAGTGTACGGCGTGAAGGGCTACAAAACTCATGCCAAGGCTTTGCTCATTGTGCGGCGCGAGAATGGAACGCTGCGGCGGTACTGCCACATCGGCACGGGTAATTACAACGAGGACACCGCGCGTCTGTATGCGGATATTTCACTTCTCACCGTGGATGACGATATCGGTGCCGACATTTCACAATTCTTCAACAGTGTAACCGGACTCACGTCAATACGACGTTTCCGCAAACTGCAACCCTCGCCTGCGCTCATGAAGTCTCGCTTATTGGAGTTGGTGGAGACCGAGACCAAGCGCGCCCAGCGTGGCGAAGCAGCAGGTATTGATGCGAAGATGAACTCGCTGAATGATGTGGAAATGATGGATGCGCTGGAGAGGGCGGCAGAAGCAGGTGTGGAAATACGGCTGAATGTGCGCGGCATCTGCTGCTGGTACCCAAGCACGGAAAAAGGTCGTGCGCACACTCGTATCGTCAGCATTGTGGACCGTTATTTGGAGCACGCGCGGATTTTCTGCTTCCGCAATGGAGGTGAACCGCTGGTCTTCATTTCCAGCGCTGACTGGATGAGTCGAAATCTGGATCGCCGTGTGGAGCTGCTTACTCCGATCGAGGATAAAAAGCTTGCGCAGGATGCCATGAGCATACTTGACGCCTGCTTCCGCGACAACACGCAGGCTTCTGTCATGCAGGCAAATGGCTCATACAAGCGAGCAGAGGGTGGATCTTCTTTCCGGATGCAGGCATATTTACAGCGGCAAGCTCGCCGCCACGCCCGCACTCGTGAGCGCAACAGTCGCACCTTGTTGGAGCCTCATCGTCCCAAAAAATCTGATCTCAAACCATGAAAAATCTCTTGTACGGCTTCCGCCACTACGTCGATTTTCGCGGATGTGATACGCGTTCTCAGTTTTGGGGATTCGTGATTGCCACGCACCTTATAGGAATCATTCTGTTTACCCCGTTCATAGCTTCATTCATGGAGTGCTACAAGGCGATGCTGCAAGATCCTACGATACTGGATACGCTGGAGAGAGGGATGGAGCTTGTTGCAGAGCGGGATGAGTTCACTCGTGTTATGCAAGACGAATGTGTACCGCAAATAGAGCAATTTATCGAGATCTATTACGCCAACTTTGCTGCGGAGTATCCACTGGCGTTTTGGGGACTCATGTTGGGTATGATATGGGCAGTAGCCATCATGTTGCCAACAGCGGCCACCACAGTGCGGCGGTTGCGTGACGCGGGACAGAGTCCGTGGTGGGTTCTTGGACCTGTTGCCATGCTCTTACCGATTGCGATTGTGAGCCATGTGGGCGTGCTTATCAGCATCATCACGCTGGTTTTTTGCTGTCTGGGCAGTGCGAGACAGGAGCAAGCGCAAGCACCTGCATCAGACGTGGGCAAAGCCGCATAAGCAAGGTATAAGTCGCTAAAAGTGCAGCCAAAATACCCCACGGAATGATGGCCGCTTGCAGCGGCGTGAAGTGTCCATTGTAGCTGCCGGTGATGACGACGCGCAGCCAGCGCAGCAAGATAAAGTGCGTGGCGTACACAAAGAATGCCGCCGGTCCCCACTGTGCTGCCCAGCTGCAGAAGCCGGGCAGGTACCGATTGCACAGCGCGCCGATGCTTATGATAGTGGCTACGCCAAGCAGCACCAACGCGCTGCTTTGTACCGGGGGGTAAAACCCGGTGAAGAGGACAACCGGTAAGAGGAGAAGAGCCCCAAGGACGGGTATCCAAGCATAGCTGCGTACAAAGGTGGTAAGCTGCTCTCCATTCGCATATCGCCTCACGAGCACCCCGGCCAAGTAGAAACCCAGAGCAAGAACACTTTCGTATAACCGGAAAGGAAGCCAGGCTATACCGCGCGTGTGGTGGCTTGCAGCCGTTTCGCAATCCACCTGGCAAAGCACATCACTCGCTGCAAAGAGGATGACGATGACTCCAAGCATGGCTTTGGAAGGCATGCGCTGGAAGAGAGGACTCACAAAGGCAAAGATCAGCAGCGTACGTAGGTACCATAGCGGTACATTGCTGAAGTCCCAATAACACCAAGATGCCAAGCCCGTCTCGCTGAGCAACAGCCGCGGAGAAAACCAGCTCAAATTCCCGCTCAGCAATTCCGGTAGATGCATCAAGGGCTGTAGCGCAACAATGGAGATGAGTGTCCAGAAAAGGTAGGGACAGAGCAGCTTTTTCGTGCGCTGCCAATCCACCCATTGCGTTGTCGCCGCGCGGTGGGTGAAATAGCCCGCCATCAGGAAAAAGAAAAAGATGAGGCTGCGGTAGTTGAAGAGATCTGCGATGTAGGCGGGAAAACCGTAATGACGGTCGCAGTGCCTCACAATCACGCAAAAAGCTGTGTAGATGCGGCAAAAATCGATCCACTCAATACGCTTCGCAGGCATGAGAATGAGAGGTGTTAATTTTTCTCGTCGCTTTCTTCCCCCTCATCGTCGTCCTCATCATGTACCTCTAATGTGCGCAACATGCGTCGGGTGAGGAAAGGGCGAACGATGAGCCCGTAAAGTAGGTAGCATAAGAAAAAAAGAGCTGGGGCTATCCACGGGAAGCTGATGAGAGCTCCGACTGCGATAATGGCCAACAGAATGGCCGTAATAGTGCCACGCTTGCGAAAGGTGATGTGCTTGAAGCTCGGATAGATCACGCGGCTCATCATAAGTAGAGCCACAACGGCCATGGCAATAGCCATGCTGTATTGCCATGGTTGGGCAATGACGAGGTTGCGATTCGTGGTGATGTCGATGACCAGGTACATGGTACTTACCACCGCGCCGGCCGCCATGGGGACAGGCAACCCCACAAAATCGGAACTCTGGTTGGGTTTGCGCGGGGCGGCGGCCATGCAGTTAAACCGCGCCAAACGCAGCGCTGCACACAGCAGGTAGAGCACAGCTATTGCGTCTCCTAAAAATGCCACCGGTAGTTGGAAAAGCACTGCTCGAGCCAACAGCATGGCCGGAGCTATGCCGAAGGACACCACGTCCGCTATTGAATCAAATTCCCGCCCGAAAGGTCCATCCGCCTTGCACAAACGCGCTACACGACCGTCCAGCAAGTCAAACACGCACGCTGCGAATATCAAGTACGTGGCCTGTCTGTAATACTCGAAAGCCTCCGGGGTGCCGGAGTCGAACTGCATGCCCTTGAAGATGGTCAGGATGGAAAAAAAACCGCAGAGCAAGTTACCCGCCGTAAGCATGTTCGGCAGGATGGGTATCTTCGGTTCGTCCGGGTACTGTGGCGGGAAAGGTGAGGCGGTCATGGTTAATGAGTGGGTGATTTACAGTACGTGCCGCGAGAAATAAATTGGATCAATCCTCGATCCCGGAGCATCTGCAATTGTTGTCGTATTTTTTCTTCTATGTGGGCATTTTGAGGGTGCCTTTCCCGAAGATAGGGAATGAATGCGTACACATCTTTCAATGAGAAGTTATCCTTCTTGATATTTTCTACACATTTCATAACGTCCAACAACCATCCCCTGGCTGCGAGACGATCAATACTTAAAGCGCAACTTTGTTTGTAAGCCTTATCAACAACATGGCGTGGGACAGGGATGCCCTGGGCAATAAGAGGGATTCTGCCAATTGCTGGTATAGCTCCGTAGAGAATGTTGCAGCCCTGCCATCCGGCGCGCCTTGCTTTAGCAGACAGCGGGGTACGCGGTGCTATAACAGAGGGCGAGAAGAAAAAGTTGGGGATGAAAATGAAATTTTGGATGTGAGCATCTTGCCGCGACATGAAAAGAAGATGAGGATTACTAGCAGAGCGCAGACGCGCCAGCATGGTATTCCATGATCCATCTACGATGACACGAGGTTGATACGAAGACTTTACATTTTTACTTTTCAGCTCAAAATCAGCTTTGCATGAGGGGCAAAAGAAATCAGCCACTGGCGTATTTGCAGGATACTTGGAAACAGAGCAATTCCCACAAACCGGACAGTACATATTACCCTCTACCCATAGCTCTGTGAGAACTCTGGATTTTTGCGATTTGCTTGTGTACATCGCCCCCAGTCTGTTGTTGAGAGTTAGGGGAGGATCCCACTGGGGATGTGAAATGGAGATCATGCCTGCTGGTCAATTACATCAGCGTCTTACGAGCAGCTTCCAGTAGTTTCTCTTTTGAGGAGCGATCACTGCCGGAGCCGCGGGCCATGTCAGCCTTTCCGCCGCCTTTACCCGAGACGATGGGAGCAAGGGAGCGGATAAGTTCTCCCGCTGAGAGACCAGCAGCCTGCGCCTCTGAGCCGCAAAATGCACCGAGGGAGAGACCTGTGCCGTCATCCGTTACGAGGAAAGCAGCACCAGCGAATTGCCGCTTGCGAAGGCCGTTGAAGAGCTCTGTGAGCAGGTCAGTGCCCCCATCGGCACAGAGCACGAGTCGGGAGCCAGTTAGCTGAGCAGCCAAAAGAGCATCCGCTTGGCTGGCAGCGGCGGCAGAGCGCGCCTTTTTGAGGCGTTTGTCTGCCTCTAGCGCTGCTTCTTTCAGAGTAGTTACATAGGCAAAAAACCGATCAAGAAGGTGATTGACAGTGCGAATATCCCGCGCAGCAAGAGCTTTCACAGCGGGCTGTTCATCATTTGCGGGCACAGGCACGGTGGTCTGCCCGAGGTCAGTGAGTTTGCTGTTGGCGGTGGTCAGTTTCTCCAGCGCGTCCTTGCACTCTGGCAGATGCCGCTCGATCATTTCGCGCACAGCAGCGTAGCCGGCATTGCCACAGGAAGCCTCGATGCGGCGTACTCCGCTTGCGATAGCGCCCTCACTGCGTATCTTAAAGAATCCGATAGCCCCGGTGTGGTGTACATGGGTGCCGCCGCAGAGTTCCATGGACACACCATCGAAGGCGCCGTCAGTTCCCCCCACTTGGACCAGGCGAACAATGTCGCCGTATTTATCACCAAAGAATTGACAGACTTCTTTGTGTTGGCGGATTTCGCTCATGGCATGCTCGGTGGCGGATACGGGTAAATCTTGCGCCACCCAGTCATTCACAAGCTCCTCAACCTGCCGGAGTTGTTCTTTGGAGATGGGTGAGCTGTTCACATCGAAGCGCAGGCGGTCGGCATCCACCAAGGAACCCTGCTGTGCCACATCTGCACTCACCACTGTACGCAGTGCACGGTGCAACAGGTGGGTGGCGCTGTGGTGAGCCTCAATGGCTCGGCGACGTTCCGTGTCGATGCTCAACAACACCTTGTCACCCACGGCTGGGCGTACGCCGTCCTGCACGGAAATAAGATGAGCGCGAGCCTGGCCGATCTGCTGCACGCCGAGTACCGGGCAGCTGTCGCCGCCGCATTGCAGCGTGCCGACATCGCTCACCTGGCCGCCCATTTCGGCGTAAAAGGGAGTGGCATCGGTGATGACAAAGAGGAAGTCGCCCTGCTCATGCAACTCGGTGACGGTGGCCTGGCAGGCGTCTTGCTCATAGCCGGTGAAGCGAGTCGTTTGGTGCGTTCGAATATCCAGCGCGCGCACCACCTGTTTTTTGCGGGCGGCTTTGGCTCGTTGACGCTGCTCGTCCATGAGCTGTTCAAAGCGGGCAGAATCTACAGAGAGACCGCGTTCGCGCGCCATGAGCTGTGTGAGATCGATGGGGAAGCCGAATGTGTCGTAGAGCTTGAAAGCGAAATCCCCGGAAACGGCTCCCGTCGATGTCACTTCCTTGTCGAAAAGCTCCAACCCACGATCCAGCGTCTCGTTGAAGCTTGCTTCCTCGCGCAGCAGTATTTCTTTGATGGTGGAGCTTCGCTCACGCAGCTCCGGGAAGACTTCGCCCATTTGCTCTGCCAGCGTATCCACCAACTCAGAGAGGAAGGGACGGGTGAGTCCCAGCGTTCGCCCGTAGCGCACAGCTCGGCGTAGGATACGGCGCAGCACATAATTACGCCCATTATTGCCGGGTAAGATGCCATCGGCGATGGAAAAGGAAAGCGTGCGGATGTGGTCGGCAATGACGCGGAAAGCAATGCTTTCCTGTAGGGTGTTTTTCTGCTCCGGAGTGGCATCCTGCGGATAAAGGTCGGCGTAGGAATGACCAGAAATCTCCTCGAGTTTGGCAAAGAGGGGACGGAAGACATCCGTGCTGTAGTTGGAGATGCGTTGTGAGAAATCGGTAAAGTTTCTGGTACACTGCATCATGGCGCAAGCACGCTCAAAACCCATGCCGGTGTCCACGTGGCAGGAGGGCAGGTTGCGGAAAGTGCCGTCTTTTTCAGCATTATACTGGATGAACACGAGATTCCAGATCTCAATGCACTTGTCACTGCCAGCGTTCACGAGTGCGCCCTGCGTGTTGCCCTCGGGGGTGAGATCCACATGGAGTTCCGAGCATGGACCGCAAGGACCGGTTTCGCCCATCATCCAGAAGTTGTCGTGTGCGTTGCCGTTCACCACATGTATTTTGGGGTCTAACCCTTTGGCCGCAAAAAGGGCCGCCCACGTGTCGTAGGCTTCTTGATCAAACACGCCTGGGTCTCCCTTCTCCGGGGCGTAAACTGTTGCGTACAAGCGTTGTACTGGGAAGCCCCAGCGCTCCACAATGAGCTCCCATGCCCATGTAATGGCCTCCTTTTTGAAATAATCACCGAAAGACCAATTGCCCAGCATCTCGAAAAAAGTGTGGTGGTAAGAATCCTGACCGACATCTTCCAAGTCGTTGTGTTTTCCCCCGGCACGGATGCATTTCTGCGTGTCCGTGGCGCGCGCGGGGGACCACGGTGGTGTCCATACGCCCAAGAAGTAGGGCACAAATTGGTTCATACCGGCGTTGGTGAAAAGCAGACCCGGGCTTTGCGGCATGAGCGAGGCGGACGGCACGACAGTGTGCCCTTTCTCTTCGAAGAACTCTAAAAAACTGCGGCGTATTTGTGCGGATGTCATCATAATAAATAGGAAAATCGCCGTGCGAAAGCTTACACGTTCCTTCTCCGCTTGTCAATGCTCATCCAGAATCATTATGCTTCAAATAAAACTCGCAATGCCTCGAAAATGAAGTCGACGGACTGGCACAATAAGCGTGTAAAAGGCATTTTTGAATGCTTAATGTTTCCATGGATGGTATTAAATTATGTCTCTAAAGATGAGCGGACGTGCTAAGGGCGAGCTTATTCCTGCCTGCTATTTTTATTGTCCTCCTCTGCCGATTGGTGTAGCATGACTCCATGCCTGCAAAAACCTACCCACGATGGATTGATTGGGCAAAGGAACTCCAATTTATCGCTCAAGTCGGTCTCGCTTACTCAAAGGATCGCTTTGATCAGGAGCGTTTTCAGCGCATTCGAGAAATTGCGGCGCAGATGGTGAGAGACGGATGTGACATGCCCATGGAGGTTGTCCGAAATCTCTTCTGCAATGAATCCGGTTTCCAAACTCCGAAGCTGGACACGCGCGCGGCGATTTTTCAAGGGGGAAAAATCCTCCTCGTTCGCGAACGCAACGGTTTGTGGTCGCTGCCTGGCGGCTGGGTGGACGTCATGGAGTCTGTGCGGAGCAACACGGAAAAAGAGGTGCGGGAGGAAGCCGGATTAGAGGTTCGCGCTTTGCGTCTCATCGCTTTGCATGACAGAAATAAGCACAATTCTCCGCCGTATGCTTACAACATTTGCAAGGTGTTTGTGCTCTGTGAACTCATCGGCGGATGCTTTCGCGAGAATCTCGAAACCACCGAAAGTCGTTACTTCTCCATAAATGAGCTTCCTGCCCTCGCCCAAGACAAGAACACGCGGGCGCAAATTGAGATGTGTTTCCTAGCTGCCGATGACCCGCATTGGCAGGCTGTTTTTGACTGAGGCATGGGCATTCGGACGGGCTTGTGCCATCGGTCCGGATCAAAAGAGGTTTCTCAGGTGCTGTAGCGCGCGGGAGTAGGATGACATCTTTGCAGGATTGATTATCAAATTAGGGGAATTTGCAGGGGTGATTTGGGGTGTTGCAGAGGGGTTGAAAAAAGGGAAAACTCACCGATTGCATCGCCTCCCTCCTCATCCTTACCTGCCTCCAGCTCCCCAAAGCCCACGAAGAGACCGAGAAATAAGGGCTCACAAGTACAGCTTGGCGTACTCTAGCAGCTCGGCGGCGTGTTTGCCGATATCGGACACCTTTGCGAGGGGAATGCGCTTTTCGTTGCGCTCTTTATCTACGAGGATGAGCGTGGTCTGGTTCGAGGTGAAGAGAAAACGGCAGAGAGGCTTGCGCACATTGTAATCCAGCAGGACTCCGCAATAGCTTTTCGTGTCTTTCATGCGGATGCGATCCGGGTCGATGATCTGCGCGAGGATGGCTCGCACGATGTGAAAGCCCTCGATCTCCTCAGGCGTGGTCACAATCCCATCATCGGTTGCCGTGGATGCGGAGACAGGGGTCTCATCCTGCTGCGTCTCTTCCGGGGCTGTTGGTGTTACGCCGTCAAGTGCCGTTTGAAGTTTTTCGGAGATTTTTAGGTTGACCCACTCTCCGAAGGCCTGCTGCACAAGCGAGCTGAATCGCTCCATCCGTGTGCTGTTCAGGATGCCTTCGTAGATTTGCCGGGCGAAGAAGCGCACAAAATCTTCCGATGGAGTTTCGAGCTGCTCATTGAGAATTTTCCGGATAGCCTTCTTGTATTTCAGCTCGGCGGCGTTGCTCAAGATGTTGTCGATGTTGAACGAGGTTTTGCCGATCTTGCGGAGAAAAGCCTCAGCGCGCGCGTCCACTTTTCCCAGCTCGAACTCAAAGAAAGGTTTGTCGTCCATCTTGTTGGGCGCCTCAATATCCGTGAAAAACTGCCACACTTCGCCGTTGGTGAGGATACCGATCCTCGCATCAGTGCAAGAGAAGTAGCGGTACAACTGCGAGGCGTGATTGATACTGAGCTCGGCGCCAAGGGCCTTGCACTCCAGCAACACGGCGGGCTTCCCCTCTTTCATCAGCACGTAATCCACCTTCTCCCCCTTCTTGGTTCCAACATCGGAGGTGTACTCCGGGACCACCTCAAAAGGGTCAAAAACGTTATAGCCGAGAGTCTGCAAAACCGGCATGACGAGAGCATTCTTCGTGCCTTCTTCGGTTTGGATTGTTTCGCGCAAGCGTGGCAGCCGATTGGCCAACTGTTGGAGAGAGTCAAGCAAGTCCATGTCCTACAAACTAGCAGAGATGGCGGATTATTTCAAGCTTTTTCCGGTGCTCTATTTTTGTCCGATCACGCGCTCTGCGCAAACTAATGGGCTTTACCTGCTCGGTATCTCATAAATCCAGTGCGCCAAAAGCATACTAGCTTTTTGCCATATCGTTCCGCTCAAGTTCGCTACTCGCTGCCTTCTCATCCATCTCGCGTATCATCTGTCATATCCTGCGTAGTCTATCCTAGTTCATTTTCACCATTTTGAGTGGATCGTTGGCTCGTAGTTCTCTCTCTCTAGCACTCGTCTTGTTGGTTCCTCTATACCTTTCCATTGCATGATTCTTTCCGCCAACGATAGTGGACACGACTTGTGCCTCCTCCTCACCTTGCCTCCCATTCTTTCCCATGAAAGTTGTTTGAGCTGCGATCTGTACAGGTTGTTATAAAGTGACCAGCACACGCACAATTCCTGCATTACTCCCATGATCTGCTGGTAACCGTACCTATCATACCCGAAAAGGTCTCGACAAATGCATCAGATTCTTCTCCTTGACATAGGCTTGCTCGTTCTTTACTCCGGCTTGAGATCACGTCGGGTGAGTCTCCTGCCCATCGCTTCTCGCTATTGCGTGGGTAATGTTTCTTGTAGCTTATACTTGCATACATGCCTTGATATTACTCGGTGAGCTCTCGTATGGTTTCCTTTTTCATGGCTTATTTTGATGGTTGTCTATAGTTAATCATTCGGCGTCCTAAATTATGAGGTAACGCGCCATATTCATCTGGAAAGTCAAAAAGTCGTGCATTTGGGATTGAAACATGGTATAGGGGGATAGCTTCTCTTATGTGTGGGGAGGTGTTTTCGCTTTCGCCGCGAACTGGGTGATAGCGTGTTGCTCCA
Organism: uncultured Akkermansia sp.; assembly: GCA_947630815.1. Classification (GTDB taxonomy): domain Bacteria; phylum Verrucomicrobiota; class Verrucomicrobiia; order Verrucomicrobiales; family Akkermansiaceae; genus Akkermansia. The sequence continues at coordinate 12,872 of CANRJD010000130.1, forward strand.
GCAAGGTTCGCGCAGCGCTGCTTTCATCCTCATGCGTAGATTGACAGTCCTGTTTATACAATTTATAAGTGATTTATCGTGAAACATTCGCAAATCGTGTCATTTGACAGCATGTGTTTTTTGTGAGGCTAATAGAATCGTTCATTAGATTGTGATGAAAGCGTATATTAGCAGCAGAAAAATGCCATTCGCGGATAAAACGCGCTTCTCTTTTGCGTTAAATTGTTTTAGAATGCCCTGTCGCCTCCTCACGGAGGCGTGAGTTGAAACGCGTAACCTCCAGCGCCGCGCGTGAAAACACGTAGTCGCCTCCTCACGGAGGCGTGAGTTGAAACACGTATTCGCGACTCTGCTCCGCCTGCTTATTCGGTCGCCTCCTCACGGAGGCGTGAGTTGAAACCCGCCTTGCGGTTTTTCTTCTCCCACTTGGCCTGACAGTCGCCTCCTCACGGAGGCGTGAGTTGAAACCCCATTCATATTTGCTAGACTTTTGCTCAACGTAACGTCGCCTCCTCACGGAGGCGTGAGTTGAAACTGCCACGATCGACTCATGTACTTCTCCGACCGAATGTCGCCTCCTCACGGAGGCGTGAGTTGAAACACCTGCTCGATATGATCGCGATAGTACCAGTGAGGGTCGCCTCCTCACGGAGGCGTGAGTTGAAACACACAGCTCGTGAGGCTGCACGGCATCGGGCTCCGTCGCCTCCTCACGGAGGCGTGAGTTGAAACAAGGTGCAGCTCCTTGAAGACTCGGCTTCCCCCAGTCGCCTCCTCACGGAGGCGTGAGTTGAAACTTGGTCGTTTCCCAAGCTTTCGCCTGGCATTCCCGTCGCCTCCTCACGGAGGCGTGAGTTGAAACGATGTTCTTGCTACCGTGAACGAGATGAACTCTTGTCGCCTCCTCACGGAGGCGTGAGTTGAAACTATATCTCCTGCTGCTGTCTCGTACTGTCACTCCTGTCGCCTCCTCACGGAGGCGTGAGTTGAAACGAAACCACCTACACCGACGCCATGGACTACGAAGTCGCCTCCTCACGGAGGCGTGAGTTGAAACGGCCATAAGTTTGGGGTTGTTTTGGGTTGGTTGTGTCGCCTCCTCACGGAGGCGTGAGTTGAAACTGGTCGAGCATGTTGTAGCGAGCTTCGGCGAGTTGTCGCCTCCTCACGGAGGCGTGAGTTGAAACCTACCATGACCAACACACACACCAACACCGACCGGTCGCCTCCTCACGGAGGCGTGAGTTGAAACCGCGCTCGAGCATGGCGACGCGGTTGACGGAGAGGTCGCCTCCTCACGGAGGCGTGAGTTGAAACAACTCACAGCCGGTTGTCCACGCTGACGGTACCAGTCGCCTCCTCACGGAGGCGTGAGTTGAAACCTCACACACCTGCCGCCACGCATAGCTCCACAGCGGTCGCCTCCTCACGGAGGCGTGAGTTGAAACTGAAGATAGCACTATCGAATGGATGCACAAGAGGCTGGTCGCCTCCTCACGGAGGCGTGAGTTGAAACTATTCTTACTACGATAAATCGTCGTTGATAAAAGGTCGCCTCCTCACGGAGGCGTGAGTTGAAACTTTCGGGAGGGCTCAAGAGCCGGCTTTGCCTCCGGTCGCCTCCTCACGGAGGCGTGAGTTGAAACTCTTCAGCTCTGCAAACTTCGGGGACACCGCCAGTCGCCTCCTCACGGAGGCGTGAGTTGAAACCATGGCGTCCTTGTTCGGCTTGGGGTCGGGTTGGTCGCCTCCTCACGGAGGCGTGAGTTGAAACTTGCGGGGGCGCTCTGCGCCCAGAGCGTCACGGAGTCGCCTCCTCACGGAGGCGTGAGTTGAAACTTTTTGGTTTGTCGCCCGCTCCTTGCGGTTGACGGTCGCCTCCTCACGGAGGCGTGAGTTGAAACCTGATCGTGGCCAAGCGGCACGGCGTGCAGGCGTGGTCGCCTCCTCACGGAGGCGTGAGTTGAAACTACGCCCGACGACCCGCTCGATGGTCTCACGCAGCCGTCGCCTCCTCACGGAGGCGTGAGTTGAAACTTCATAATCAGAAAAAAACGCAGCTTGGAGAAACGTCGCCTCCTCACGGAGGCGTGAGTTGAAACGTTGCCGCCGTGCACGGTGTGGAGCCTGTTGTCGGTCGCCTCCTCACGGAGGCGTGAGTTGAAACGACTTCGCCTCCGGCATGAGTACTCAAACTATCGTCGCCTCCTCACGGAGGCGTGAGTTGAAACGACTTCGCCTCCGGCATGAGTACTCAAACTATCGTCGCCTCCTCACGGAGGCGTGAGTTGAAACTTCAGCTCGTCCGCCCAGTCATTAACCACGGCCAGGTCGCCTCCTCACGGAGGCGTGAGTTGAAACCGCAGCCGTCCAGGTGGATGCTCGTATCCCGCAGTCGCCTCCTCACGGAGGCGTGAGTTGAAACTCGTCCGACACTTTGTTCCACCACGAAATCGCTGTCGCCTCCTCACGGAGGCGTGAGTTGAAACCCAAGCCGCCTTGCTCGTGAGCACCAGGCAGCAGGTCGCCTCCTCACGGAGGCGTGAGTTGAAACCGCGGGACGAGTGCGAGAGGCTCGGATTGCTCAAGGTCGCCTCCTCACGGAGGCGTGAGTTGAAACCCGTGCATTGCGGCGAGTGTCTTCGTCTCCACCGGTCGCCTCCTCACGGAGGCGTGAGTTGAAACTGCTGAGTCTGAATAAGGAAGCCGGGGAGGGGAAGTCGCCTCCTCACGGAGGCGTGAGTTGAAACGGATTCACGGCTACGCTGGCGGAGCAAACAACCTGTCGCCTCCTCACGGAGGCGTGAGTTGAAACGTCGCTGATGAGCACCGGCGGCAGCGGCAGAATATGGTCGCCTCCTCACGGAGGCGTGAGTTGAAACCCGGACGGCTTGGACGAAGAGACGAGAAGACAGGTCGCCTCCTCACGGAGGCGTGAGTTGAAACTTCCAACGGGTTTTCCAATCGCGTTCCTTTTTCGTCGCCTCCTCACGGAGGCGTGAGTTGAAACTCCTTACTGCCACCGGGGGCGCCGCCTGTTGTCCAGTCGCCTCCTCACGGAGGCGTGAGTTGAAACTTCTTGTCTTGCGTCGAGGACGAGAGGTTGCTGACCGTCGCCTCCTCACGGAGGCGTGAGTTGAAACACCTTGAGAGTCTGATGATGCCGGGGGCTAAGCGCTGTCGCCTCCTCACGGAGGCGTGAGTTGAAACTGGCGCCAGCTGACGCCGGAGGAAGCGGCGGAGGTCGCCTCCTCACGGAGGCGTGAGTTGAAACGCGAGCGATTTCATGGTGTCCTCCAGGTAAGGTGTCGCCTCCTCACGGAGGCGTGAGTTGAAACCGGAGACGCAGGTACTATATCGAGCTGCCGAAGTCGCCTCCTCACGGAGGCGTGAGTTGAAACTCCCACCGGTGGAGAGGCTCACGGAGGCGGCTGGTCGCCTCCTCACGGAGGCGTGAGTTGAAACTTCGGTCGTATCGTGCCGCCATACTGGTGCAGCCGGTCGCCTCCTCACGGAGGCGTGAGTTGAAACCGCTTGGATAGTTGGTTGAGATGGTGATCGAGGCGGTCGCCTCCTCACGGAGGCGTGAGTTGAAACTTGGACTGGCTGCGCGCGCAAATTTTGGCTTGCGGTCGCCTCCTCACGGAGGCGTGAGTTGAAACTCGCTTGACAGCTCACGCCATCCCGATAAAATTGTCGCCTCCTCACGGAGGCGTGAGTTGAAACCAGAGCAAGCCCGCACCAGCGCCAGCAGCACACGTCGCCTCCTCACGGAGGCGTGAGTTGAAACTCGAAGTCCTGCGCCTTGACAAGCCCCGTCAGAGTCGCCTCCTCACGGAGGCGTGAGTTGAAACAAAATATGCATCGTATGCGTTATTGGACATGCTATGTCGCCTCCTCACGGAGGCGTGAGTTGAAACAGAAGTTCCCGCTAGGTAAATCTAAGGAAATCTAAAGTCGCCTCCTCACGGAGGCGTGAGTTGAAACGCAGTATTGGCGTTCAACCGTACTACGCTGGGCTGGTCGCCTCCTCACGGAGGCGTGAGTTGAAACGCGAACTGTCGAGACATGCTGCGAGAGAGACAAGTCGCCTCCTCACGGAGGCGTGAGTTGAAACGTCATCATACCGTCGCGCTCATACCAGTCAGCCGGTCGCCTCCTCACGGAGGCGTGAGTTGAAACAGGAATTTATGCAAGTCATGTCCGCCGGAATCCTGTCGCCTCCTCACGGAGGCGTGAGTTGAAACGTTGACCGGGCAGTGTACGACACATGAGTCGTAGGTCGCCTCCTCACGGAGGCGTGAGTTGAAACCTCCACGATGACCCCTTTATCCGTATCATCATCGGTCGCCTCCTCACGGAGGCGTGAGTTGAAACTTGCGCTTGGAGGGCTCAGGCATGCGTATAGTCTGTCGCCTCCTCACGGAGGCGTGAGTTGAAACCGCCCCTGACGTCTATTGCGGACCGTACAAGGCAGGTCGCCTCCTCACGGAGGCGTGAGTTGAAACTTCCGGACCTAAATTTGACCCCCTCCAGCATCGCGAGTCGCCTCCTCACGGAGGCGTGAGTTGAAACGCCAGGAATGCCATACGTCTTCGCTTTTTGCGCTAGTCGCCTCCTCACGGAGGCGTGAGTTGAAACTCCCCTCCACCTCATGCGCGGAGATGGTCAGCTGGTCGCCTCCTCACGGAGGCGTGAGTTGAAACTCCAAGCTTCGGCTCAAAAGGCTTCTTCGTGCATAGTCGCCTCCTCACGGAGGCGTGAGTTGAAACCCATCGAATTCGCCGGTGATGTTTGGGGCAGCGGTCGCCTCCTCACGGAGGCGTGAGTTGAAACTCATCCACCTCGTCATCCCAATCCCCAAACAGCCGTCGCCTCCTCACGGAGGCGTGAGTTGAAACTTGAGCAAGCTCCGTGAACAAGTTATCGCTCTGGTCGCCTCCTCACGGAGGCGTGAGTTGAAACCATTGCCTCGTGGTACATGCTGCCGACGCGCAGTTGTCGCCTCCTCACGGAGGCGTGAGTTGAAACCTCGCCAGCGCCGGTGACACGCGCGCCTGAAGGCAGTCGCCTCCTCACGGAGGCGTGAGTTGAAACACCTGCTCGATGATGGCCCGTGCCAACGAGCTCGTCGCCTCCTCACGGAGGCGTGAGTTGAAACTGATGCGAATGGTGAGATGTTCCGCGCCGACATGTCGCCTCCTCACGGAGGCGTGAGTTGAAACTGCGCCCTTTATGCAACCTCCGTTGCATTTCTCCCGTCGCCTCCTCACGGAGGCGTGAGTTGAAACACAACTCTATGCAACCCTCCAAACCCACCTACACCGTCGCCTCCTCACGGAGGCGTGAGTTGAAACACTTCTCCCAGCTCATGGATCTCCGCTCCCGTGGTCGCCTCCTCACGGAGGCGTGAGTTGAAACTCGAAGTCCTGCGCCTTGACAAGCCCCGTCAGAGGTGTCGCCTCCTCACGGAGGCGTGAGTTGAAACCTTTTCGTCGGTGATATCGTCGAGCCGCTCCGCCACGTCGCCTCCTCACGGAGGCGTGAGTTGAAACCACTTCTCCCTCTCCCCGCTCTGCAAATGCACATGTCGCCTCCTCACGGAGGCGTGAGTTGAAACTACGCAGCCTCCTTCTGAGTTGAAACATAAACCGGTCGCCTCCTCACGGAGGCGTGAGTTGAAACTTCACCCCCTCCAGCGCCCTCCACCGCGCCCCGTAAGGTCGCCTCCTCACGGAGGCGTGAGTTGAAACTCGTCACAAACTCGTCACAAACTCTTCACCTTTCGTCGCCTCCTCACGGAGGCGTGAGTTGAAACATGGCGGGGTTCAGTACGGCGATGCAGTTGACGGGTCGCCTCCTCACGGAGGCGTGAGTTGAAACGAGTGGCTGGATAAGTCGCTGCGCGGGAGTGGGGTCGCCTCCTCACGGAGGCGTGAGTTGAAACTACTGCCCGGAGTGCTACAAGAAACGCGTAGAGGAAGGTCGCCTCCTCACGGAGGCGTGAGTTGAAACCCGGGGGCATTTTCGTGGCTTCCGGCGTCAGTGGTCGCCTCCTCACGGAGGCGTGAGTTGAAACTCGGTCCTCCTAATGGCTTATCCTCTCTCGCAAAAGTCGCCTCCTCACGGAGGCGTGAGTTGAAACTCGGTCCTCCTAATGGCTTATCCTCTCTCGCAAAAGTCGCCTCCTCACGGAGGCGTGAGTTGAAACTGGGGCAGACGCTCACCTCGGACACGTCCGCGAATGTCGCCTCCTCACGGAGGCGTGAGTTGAAACCTCGTACCAGGCCATGTTGACCGGTGCCGTCGGGCCGTCGCCTCCTCACGGAGGCGTGAGTTGAAACCCCAACGCTGCGCGGCAACCGCAAGCTCTCCCCAGTCGCCTCCTCACGGAGGCGTGAGTTGAAACTCGTGTGCTAAACTGACCTCGTCAACCGCAAGGAGTCGCCTCCTCACGGAGGCGTGAGTTGAAACCCCCTTGCTATCGTACTGCACCGTGAAATCCCCGGTCGCCTCCTCACGGAGGCGTGAGTTGAAACGGGCAGTGGACCAGCTGGACGAGTTGAGCCATGGTCGCCTCCTCACGGAGGCGTGAGTTGAAACTCGCTCGCCAAATTGCGACCGACAAGGAGAGCTGGTCGCCTCCTCACGGAGGCGTGAGTTGAAACATGCCGGGGTCATCACCTTGTCGAGTTGTACGCGTCGCCTCCTCACGGAGGCGTGAGTTGAAACGCCAAGGGTGAGCAGCTGACCATCTCCGCGCATGGTCGCCTCCTCACGGAGGCGTGAGTTGAAACCATCTGATGCCCCCATAGAACAGAAACTCACAACGTCGCCTCCTCACGGAGGCGTGAGTTGAAACGCCCACGCGAAAAAGTCCTCCTGCATCGGCTGGTGGTCGCCTCCTCACGGAGGCGTGAGTTGAAACTCCTCCTTGGTGTCTGGCGGCACCCGGAGCCCGACGTCGCCTCCTCACGGAGGCGTGAGTTGAAACCGTCGCAACACTGCCTCTTCCCTCTTGCCGTCCTGTCGCCTCCTCACGGAGGCGTGAGTTGAAACTTCCGCCTCGCCAGCCTCCGCATTGATGCGGTCCACGGTCGCCTCCTCACGGAGGCGTGAGTTGAAACCAAAACCGAGCTTGGTACCTTCGATGAACGCAGCAGTCGCCTCCTCACGGAGGCGTGAGTTGAAACGAACGATGAGGACGAGGCGAAACTGCGCGCGCAGCGTCGCCTCCTCACGGAGGCGTGAGTTGAAACGCTGCCGCTACCGATTCAGAGTTTTTTTTTAGGAAGTCGCCTCCTCACGGAGGCGTGAGTTGAAACCTGAGGCCTGCCAGGAGCTCGGAATTGGCTTGCGTCGCCTCCTCACGGAGGCGTGAGTTGAAACTTTACCCCGCTTGCAAGCCGCTTTCGAGCTTCGGGTCGCCTCCTCACGGAGGCGTGAGTTGAAACTGCGTTTGGCTGGGTATAATCCCGGCGTGATTGAGTCGCCTCCTCACGGAGGCGTGAGTTGAAACGTATCCCCCTGGGCATCGTGGCAATCGATCATCGAGTCGCCTCCTCACGGAGGCGTGAGTTGAAACTTCATGGCGGCCAAGCATGGGCTGCCGTGGATGGTCGCCTCCTCACGGAGGCGTGAGTTGAAACCTGAGGCCTGCCAGGAGCTCGGAATTGGCTTGCGCGTCGCCTCCTCACGGAGGCGTGAGTTGAAACCCCTCGAGCTTCACCGCTTCCGACGCCAGAGCAATCGTCGCCTCCTCACGGAGGCGTGAGTTGAAACTGCGGCTGTCTTCTCCACCGGCGCCACATCCGGCGTCGCCTCCTCACGGAGGCGTGAGTTGAAACACACTCTCTCCTCCAATACCGCAGTTTGTCTTAGGTCGCCTCCTCACGGAGGCGTGAGTTGAAACCAAGATATGCGCGTGCCACCGATATGCGTTGTGTGTCGCCTCCTCACGGAGGCGTGAGTTGAAACTCCTCCTTGGTGTCTGGCGGCACCCGGAGCCCGACGTCGCCTCCTCACGGAGGCGTGAGTTGAAACCGATCCGTCGCACTCGTGATCCCCTGCAACTCGGTGGTCGCCTCCTCACGGAGGCGTGAGTTGAAACACGGTGAGGACGGGTCGATTGCCGCTGTGAAAGGTCGCCTCCTCACGGAGGCGTGAGTTGAAACCCGCGCTGTACCGGGACTTTTCGCCCCTGACGTGTCGCCTCCTCACGGAGGCGTGAGTTGAAACTGAAAATTTGCAGATGTACTACCACAAGTCCGGCCGTCGCCTCCTCACGGAGGCGTGAGTTGAAACTCCCGCAGCAATTTCTCCAGCTCTTCTGCGTAGTACCGTCGCCTCCTCACGGAGGCGTGAGTTGAAACTATAGGCTCTTCCCTATTTGCTATCTCTGTTAAATGTCGCCTCCTCACGGAGGCGTGAGTTGAAACTCCGATCATGCCTACCATCGTTTACGACGCGTCGTCGCCTCCTCACGGAGGCGTGAGTTGAAACAGTTCGTCCTCAGCGTACTTTTTTCGTGCCTTAGTCGCCTCCTCACGGAGGCGTGAGTTGAAACACTTCACAAGCTGACGACCCCAGGCATGTCAAAGGTCGCCTCCTCACGGAGGCGTGAGTTGAAACTGCCGCACGTTGAAAACGCGCTGAATGAAGTTGTAGTCGCCTCCTCACGGAGGCGTGAGTTGAAACAGGAATTTATGCAAGTCATGTCCGCCGGAATCCCGTCGCCTCCTCACGGAGGCGTGAGTTGAAACCCATCAAACGGGGGACCGATACGCCCTTGTTCCCGGTCGCCTCCTCACGGAGGCGTGAGTTGAAACTTCATGCCACCCTTCCAGCAATTAAAGCAGTTTGGTCGCCTCCTCACGGAGGCGTGAGTTGAAACGTTAAACGTACTCTATGTGTGCGACCAGTGTGGCGTCGCCTCCTCACGGAGGCGTGAGTTGAAACTGCAGCACAAGGCTTCTCGGGAAAAGATCTTGAGGTCGCCTCCTCACGGAGGCGTGAGTTGAAACGTTCACATTCTGAAATTGTCTTTCCGGGATTGCTGGTCGCCTCCTCACGGAGGCGTGAGTTGAAACCCACACTTCAGAAGCGTCGGAGCGGATGGAACGGTCGCCTCCTCACGGAGGCGTGAGTTGAAACCTCTGATATGGAGCTGTAGTAAGTGCTTAATACTAGTCGCCTCCTCACGGAGGCGTGAGTTGAAACAACCATCTGGTCTGGGCGATCGAGGCACGCGATCGTCGCCTCCTCACGGAGGCGTGAGTTGAAACATAATCATACAATTACCGTCTTTTGCACGGAGCCGGTCGCCTCCTCACGGAGGCGTGAGTTGAAACACTATATGAAAGGCCTTGTATTCCAGTTGTCTTCGTCGCCTCCTCACGGAGGCGTGAGTTGAAACCCATACAGCACAGACTATATCATCTACCCATTACGTCGCCTCCTCACGGAGGCGTGAGTTGAAACTATTAACAACCAACATTATATGATGCCATATGATCGTCGCCTCCTCACGGAGGCGTGAGTTGAAACTGCGCACCTTGCCGGTCTTGACGAGGTATTCCAGGTCGCCTCCTCACGGAGGCGTGAGTTGAAACTACCGACTGCTACAAGCAAAGTCGAATTGGCTAGTCGCCTCCTCACGGAGGCGTGAGTTGAAACGGTAATAGAGTAGAGGAGCTTGTCCTCACATTCAATGGTCGCCTCCTCACGGAGGCGTGAGTTGAAACCACTGGGGATCACCTGACCGAAGTCATGAACCTGTCGCCTCCTCACGGAGGCGTGAGTTGAAACCCCCGGTTGTTGATCTCTTCAGCGGTTAATTGCGAGTCGCCTCCTCACGGAGGCGTGAGTTGAAACATTTCTGCTCGGACGAATGTCTCCGAGCATGGTGGTCGCCTCCTCACGGAGGCGTGAGTTGAAACTAACTAAAGTCAGCGAGGACATCAGGGATTTCTATGGTCGCCTCCTCACGGAGGCGTGAGTTGAAACCATGGAGCATCGGCTCGGCTACGTCCTTGCCGAGGGTCGCCTCCTCACGGAGGCGTGAGTTGAAACTCAGTTTAAGGCCGGTTGCTGCCACCAGTGCCGGTCGCCTCCTCACGGAGGCGTGAGTTGAAACCTCACCTTCGGTCAACATAGTTGCCATGGTTCTTGTCGCCTCCTCACGGAGGCGTGAGTTGAAACAGCAACCACGGGCTTCGTCGCCTCAACTTGTCCGCGTCGCCTCCTCACGGAGGCGTGAGTTGAAACGAGCGGATTGAAACGCTAGGGCGAACTACGGGACGGTCGCCTCCTCACGGAGGCGTGAGTTGAAACTTCAGCAACCTGATGAGCGCGGCGTCGGATTCTGGTCGCCTCCTCACGGAGGCGTGAGTTGAAACCTCTACGAAAGTGTAGTAAGCTCGTTAATGGTGTGGTCGCCTCCTCACGGAGGCGTGAGTTGAAACATAAAGAGAAAGCCCATAACGCTCTGGCTCTTGGGTCGCCTCCTCACGGAGGCGTGAGTTGAAACCACCGCCGCCATCCAGGCGGAGGTCGGCAAGGGAGAGGTCGCCTCCTCACGGAGGCGTGAGTTGAAACCGGAGAGACTTCGAAGAATGCCGGATACGGTGAACGTCGCCTCCTCACGGAGGCGTGAGTTGAAACTTCCAAGGCATCCAGCCGATAGACACCTCGCAATAGTCGCCTCCTCACGGAGGCGTGAGTTGAAACATCTCTTGCAACTGTTTGCCGACAAGCTGGTAGGTCGCCTCCTCACGGAGGCGTGAGTTGAAACTTCCGCCGGCATGCGTGTGGTAGGACACCGAGCCGTCGCCTCCTCACGGAGGCGTGAGTTGAAACTGCGCCGGTAGCTCGGAGCGCGCCCCCGAAAGAGTCGCCTCCTCACGGAGGCGTGAGTTGAAACGCACGGTCAATTTCACAGCCGGGCACGTCGCCAGTCGCCTCCTCACGGAGGCGTGAGTTGAAACGATACGATTCGCAGTATTAGGCACATGATGGGCAAGTCGCCTCCTCACGGAGGCGTGAGTTGAAACACCGAGGGCGAGACGCAGTTGGAATTCTTGGCCTGTCGCCTCCTCACGGAGGCGTGAGTTGAAACTGCCGCACGCAGCCATATAGGGCGATCCATTTGCGTCGCCTCCTCACGGAGGCGTGAGTTGAAACTTCCAGCTCTTCGGCGTAGTACCCGGCTTCCCGGGGTCGCCTCCTCACGGAGGCGTGAGTTGAAACCTGATTCGGCATTTTGTTGTGTTACTCCTGATAGTCGCCTCCTCACGGAGGCGTGAGTTGAAACTGGTGAAGTTCCAGGAATTGTACGGCTTGTTCCGTCGCCTCCTCACGGAGGCGTGAGTTGAAACTCCAGCATGGCAATATGCTCGTCATACTGAGGATCGTCGCCTCCTCACGGAGGCGTGAGTTGAAACTCTTCTCACCGGTCTTTCTTTCACGCTAGAGTCCGTCGCCTCCTCACGGAGGCGTGAGTTGAAACCGCATGAAGCGTAGGGGCGGCGGCCCGTAAGAGAGAGGTCGCCTCCTCACGGAGGCGTGAGTTGAAACTTCAGCAACCTGATGAGCGCGGCGTCGGATTCTGGTCGCCTCCTCACGGAGGCGTGAGTTGAAACCACGAGAGGAATGACTCCCATATCGGGGTCTGCGTGTCGCCTCCTCACGGAGGCGTGAGTTGAAACAAGAAACTGGCGGTAGTTAAAATAACGGGATAAGTAAGTCGCCTCCTCACGGAGGCGTGAGTTGAAACTTACTCAACTTTTTATCCAAACCCACATACCGAAGGTCGCCTCCTCACGGAGGCGTGAGTTGAAACGCTGAATGGAAGGAGGCCATGTGCCGAGCATTCCGTCGCCTCCTCACGGAGGCGTGAGTTGAAACGCGAACTTCGCTCGGTTGCTGGCGAAGCATGAGTGTCGCCTCCTCACGGAGGCGTGAGTTGAAACGCTTCCTGCGACGTATCGATTCGGGCTGGAGGCGGTCGCCTCCTCACGGAGGCGTGAGTTGAAACATTCACCTCACTCTCACTCTTCTTCGTTGTTGCGTCGCCTCCTCACGGAGGCGTGAGTTGAAACTGCGGGCTTCCGGGCAGTGCTCACGAGCCTCGCGTCGCCTCCTCACGGAGGCGTGAGTTGAAACTGTAAACAGGGGTTTGGATGAATTTATTGCTCGACGTCGCCTCCTCACGGAGGCGTGAGTTGAAACACAAAGCGGTGAACACCCACTTCTGCGACGTCAGTCGCCTCCTCACGGAGGCGTGAGTTGAAACCGTTGCTTTCGACAGCGTACAACGATTGGATTCGTCGCCTCCTCACGGAGGCGTGAGTTGAAACCGTAGTTGTTTCGCGATATTGTTCCAACGTTTGACAAGGTCGCCTCCTCACGGAGGCGTGAGTTGAAACTTTTGCGAATTTTCACCAAATCTCCTTTGTGGTGTCGCCTCCTCACGGAGGCGTGAGTTGAAACTTCGTAGTAGCCTTTTCCTGCCACTGCCTTGCGCAGGTCGCCTCCTCACGGAGGCGTGAGTTGAAACGCCGGCAGGTCAAAATACCCATCCCCCACCTCCGGGTCGCCTCCTCACGGAGGCGTGAGTTGAAACTTCGTCGCCAAGAGCTATGCGGTCTTGCAGCAATCGTCGCCTCCTCACGGAGGCGTGAGTTGAAACCCTTCAGCCCTGCAAACTTCGGGGAGACGTAGAGCGTCGCCTCCTCACGGAGGCGTGAGTTGAAACTTTATGGCGGCCAAGCATGGGCTGCCGTGGATGCAGGTCGCCTCCTCACGGAGGCGTGAGTTGAAACGCTCGGATGATGATCGGCTTCCCATCTTGTCCGGGTCGCCTCCTCACGGAGGCGTGAGTTGAAACGCCTCGGCAGTGGCCACATCGTTGGCAGCAGCTTGTCGCCTCCTCACGGAGGCGTGAGTTGAAACCACCGGGCGGAGGTGGTGTTCGGGACGAGCCTGCTGTCGCCTCCTCACGGAGGCGTGAGTTGAAACTCTTCCGCTTCCCCCGTCGTATCGGGGGTTACAGGTCGCCTCCTCACGGAGGCGTGAGTTGAAACATGGATGAGGCTTGCGGCTGCACCCGCCAGCTCAAGTCGCCTCCTCACGGAGGCGTGAGTTGAAACTTTAACGATAGGCTCATTTGGCTCTCTCAAAGGGTCGCCTCCTCACGGAGGCGTGAGTTGAAACTGCACACCCATGTGCACCTCCGCCTGCGCAAGACTGGTCGCCTCCTCACGGAGGCGTGAGTTGAAACTGTTGATGAGCGAGTGCAATCCGGATTGCTTGCTGTCGCCTCCTCACGGAGGCGTGAGTTGAAACCGCAGGCGTCGGATGGGGGCAGCATGCTGGAACTGTCGCCTCCTCACGGAGGCGTGAGTTGAAACCGCGTCTCAACTCCCGCCTCTCCTCTGCTGTCCTGTCGCCTCCTCACGGAGGCGTGAGTTGAAACGCCTTTTTCGAGCAGCCGGATGCCACTTGGCGCGCGAGTCGCCTCCTCACGGAGGCGTGAGTTGAAACGGCGGCCATGTTGCGGAAAAGTTGCAGGATGTTGGTCGCCTCCTCACGGAGGCGTGAGTTGAAACGGCGTTGCAGAGAGGCTATCTCAGCAGCGTCAGTCGCCTCCTCACGGAGGCGTGAGTTGAAACTGAGGGAGAGGGGGAAGGCTGTGACTGGCGTGATCGTCGCCTCCTCACGGAGGCGTGAGTTGAAACGACTCGACCCTCTTCGCGTGTGTGCGGTCGCGTCGTCGCCTCCTCACGGAGGCGTGAGTTGAAACTTTCGACGGTGAGCGGTACCATCAGGCTCTCACGGTCGCCTCCTCACGGAGGCGTGAGTTGAAACTTTAGGTTTGGGGGCCGGGCGTGTCATGCGTCCGGCGTCGCCTCCTCACGGAGGCGTGAGTTGAAACTGCCCGAGCGCGAGACTGGCTCAACGCCTAGAGGTCGCCTCCTCACGGAGGCGTGAGTTGAAACCCCATCCGTTCGGCGTATTCCTCCGCCGTCATGAGTCGCCTCCTCACGGAGGCGTGAGTTGAAACCGCACCCCCTCAGCCATGGCACTCCCGCTCCCCGTCGCCTCCTCACGGAGGCGTGAGTTGAAACTGCTGAGTCGGATTTGCCGGGGATCGTGTACATCGTCGCCTCCTCACGGAGGCGTGAGTTGAAACTCGGTTGATTTTTTAGGTTTGCGTCTTCCCCCTTTGTCGCCTCCTCACGGAGGCGTGAGTTGAAACCACCGGAAAAGGAGAAAAAGCCGTCTGGCCTGGAGTCGCCTCCTCACGGAGGCGTGAGTTGAAACCGCCTCCAGCTCGTCGTTGAGGTCGGCGATATTGTCGCCTCCTCACGGAGGCGTGAGTTGAAACACTGCCCACACTCGCAAAGCCGACCTTATCGAACGTCGCCTCCTCACGGAGGCGTGAGTTGAAACCCCTCGTCGCATTCGCGCACGATGAGGCATACCAAGTCGCCTCCTCACGGAGGCGTGAGTTGAAACCATCGACCTGCCTGAGAATTGCATGGCGCTACACCGTCGCCTCCTCACGGAGGCGTGAGTTGAAACTGCCAGCGCGCGCGCTCGCCGGAATGAGCGCGAGAGTCGCCTCCTCACGGAGGCGTGAGTTGAAACTGAAGACATGAGTAGGCCGAGAATTTATAAGACCGTCGCCTCCTCACGGAGGCGTGAGTTGAAACACGGTGGGTGATGTCCGCCGTGATGGTGTCCGTGGAGGTCGCCTCCTCACGGAGGCGTGAGTTGAAACCCTACTGACCCTATGCAAATTTTCACCGGCACAGTGTCGCCTCCTCACGGAGGCGTGAGTTGAAACAGCGCAAGCTGGGAGTGGGCGTGGACGGGGTGAGTCGCCTCCTCACGGAGGCGTGAGTTGAAACGGGTACAACTCGTGGATGCGGGTGTTCCCGGTGTGTCGCCTCCTCA